>NZ_OK052578.1 GCF_019933155.2 Metabacillus dongyingensis
TTGAACAGAAAAAACGTTAAGAAAGGTTTATATGTTCTGACCTGTTCGGCATTACTGGCAGGAATCTTATATAATCCGACTGCTCAAAAGGTTTCTGCCGAATCACAAACAAAAACTGCAACCGACTTCTTCACGTCATTTGAGGAAGAGAATCCACAGCCGACCTGGCAAAACCTGGTAGAAACCGATGCAAAAGGAAAAAAAATGTCCCTAGGTATTGATGGTAACATTCAATACGATGGCATTCAGGGTGATATTACACATAAAGTGGTGAAAGCAACCGCCAGCGCAAATAACCCGCCGAATGAAACGGATGAAAAATTAACGGACAGAGATGTGAACACGAAATGGCTAGCTTTTGAACCGACAGCATCAATCGAACTAAAGCTTTCTGAACCTGAGACTGTTGTAAAATATGCTTTAACTTCTGCTAATGATGCTGATGGCAGAGACCCAAAAGATTGGACACTTTCAGGCTCAAACGATGGTGAGAATTGGGTAAACCTGGATAAGAGAACGGATGAAGTCTTTAATAAGCGTTTTCAGCGAAACCTTTATGAATTCGAGAATGAAAATAAATACTCCTATTACCGGATTGATATTACTAAAAACGCTGGAGATGATATTACACAACTTGCAGAAATTGCCCTCTCCAACGGAATTGACGTACCACCACCACCTCCTGCAGACATGAAATCAGAAATAAGTGATGGCCCGGCAAGCTCATATACTGCTAAAACGAAAGCTGGATGGACAGGGACGAAAGCGTTCACCTATGCCGGTACTCATTTAACGGATCAAAGAGCATATTCCTACAACAAAGTGTACGATGTAAATCTTAAAATCACCCGCGATACTGAACTTTCATATTACATTCATCCGGAGTTTACAGACAGCGAACAGACGGATTATTCAAGCACATATGCATCGGTAGACCTTGTGTTTACAGATGGGACCTATCTTCACGATCTTGATGCGGTGGATCAGCATGGCATCAAGCTTAATCCACAAGATCAGGGGAAATCGAAAACACTGTATGTCAATCAGTGGAATTACAAAGAATCCCATATAGGTGAGGTAGCTGCAGGTAAAACGATTGACCGGATTCTCGTAGCTTATGATAATCCTAAAGGGCCTGCAGCCTTTAAGGGCACTGTCGATGATATAAATATTACTGGAAATCCAGTAAAGAAAAAGTACACTAGTCTTACGGATTATGTGGATATTTTGAGAGGAACTCAATCAAACAGTACTTTCTCAAGAGGAAACAATTTTCCTGCTGTAGCGGTGCCTCATGGATTTAACTTCTGGACTCCTGCAACAAATGCAGATTCCACAAGCTGGCTCTACAGCTATAATCAAAATAATAATGCGGATAACCTTCCGGAAATTCAGGCATTCTCTTTAAGCCATGAGCCAAGTCCATGGATGGGTGACCGCCAGACGTTCCAAGTGATGCCGTCTAATTCTACGGACGCAAAGCCTAGCGCGAATAAGAAAGCACGCGCATTAGCGTTTAAACATTCAAATGAAATCGCAAAGCCTCATTATTACAGCGTAAAATTCGAAAACGGCATTCGGACGGAAATTTCGCCGACCGATCATGCGGCCATGCAGCGTTTCACATTTACAGGTGATACCTCAAGCCTTATTTTTGACAATGTCAATAATAATGGCGGCTTAACGATCAATGCAGATACAGGGGAAATCACAGGCTATTCTGATGTGATAAGCGGCAGCCTTTCTGCAGGAGCCACCCGGATGTTCGTTTATTCTAAATTTGATAAACCGTTTATTGACAGCGGTAAGCTTTCTGGAGAAGGCAGAGATAATGTTACTGGGTTCATCCGCTTTGATACAAAAGGAAAAAGTGATAAGGCCGTCACGATGAAGATTGCAACTTCGCTAATTTCTGTGGAACAAGCTAAGAAAAACCTGGAACAGGAAATCAAGTCTTCAGACACGTTCGAAATAATAAAAGAAAAAGCGCAACAGAAATGGGAAGATAAATTAAAAATCATTGAAGTCGAAGGCGCAAGTGAAGATCAATTAGTCACTTTATACTCAAATATGTACCGTCTATTCTTGTATCCAAACTCAGGGTACGAAAACGTGGGTACAGCGAAAAACCCTGAATATAAGTATGCAAGCCCGTTTTCCCCAGCATCCGGACAAAACACACCAACAGAAACCGGAGCTAAAGTTGTAGACGGTAAAACGTATGTGAACAATGGTTTCTGGGATACGTACCGGACCACCTGGCCGGCCTACTCTCTATTAACTCCTACGAAGGCTGGGGAGATGATTGACGGATTCGTCCAGCAATACAGGGACGGAGGCTGGATTTCAAGATGGTCCTCCCCTGGTTATGCCAACCTTATGGTAGGAACTAGTTCAGATGTGGCATTTGCGGATGCTTATCTTAAAGGGGTCAAAAATTTTGATGTGAAAAGCTTCTACCAATCAGCTGTCCGAAACGCTGCAGTTGTAAGCCCAAGTCCAGGTACGGGTCGAAAAGGAATGGCTACATCCGTGTTTGATGGCTATACCAATACCTCTACAGGTGAAGGAATGTCTTGGGCTATGGATGGATATATCAACGATTATGCTATTGCAAATCTTGCAAAGGCACTTGATAAGCAAGCAGACAAAAAAGACCTATATTTATCTAATTATCAAGCTGATGCTAACTATTACCTCAGCCGAGCCCAGAACTATGTCAATATGTTCAATCCAGAAGTAGACTTCTTCATGGGAAGAAATGCATCAGGTGAGTGGCGATCAACGGCAGAAGAATTTGATGAGCGTGAATGGGGCGGGGATTACACAGAAACAAACGCCTGGAATATGGCCTTCCATGCACCTCAGGATGGGCAAGGACTTGCTAACCTTTATGGTGGTAAAAAAGGATTAAGCAGCAAGCTTGATGAGTTCTTCAATACGCCAGAAACAGGATTGTTTGCTGGTCACTATGGCGGTGTCATTCATGAAATGAGGGAAGCGAGAGATGTCCGTATGGGAATGTATGGACACAGCAACCAACCATCTCACCATATCATGTATATGTACAATTATACTGCAGAGCCTTGGAAGACACAGGAGAAGGTTCGTGAAGCATTGGACCGCCTATACATTGGAAGTGAAATCGGGCAGGGATATGCTGGTGATGAAGATAATGGCGAGATGTCCGCATGGCAGATCTTCAGTGCACTTGGTTTCTATCCGTTGAAGATGGGTAGCCCGGAATATGCCATAGGGGCACCTTTGTTCAAGAAAGCGACGATCCATTTAGAGAATGGGAAAAAAATCGTTATCAACGCACCAAAGAACAGCAAGGACAATAAATATGTCCAACGCTTAAAATTAAATGGCAAAAACCATACCAAAAATTACATTATGCACACTGACCTGTCTAATGGTGCAAGACTCGATTTTGACATGGGCTCCAAGCCTTCGAAGTGGGGCAGCGGAGAAAAAGACATACCAAACTCCATCACTCCTGGTAATACCGATGGATCATCCTTATCACCAAAACCATTGAAAGACCTGACGAAGCCAGAACCAGGAAGTGCAACAGATGGAGAAAACAATAGAGTAGATCCGTTATTCGACAATACCTCTCAAACGAGAATGACGTTTAACAGTCAAAACCCGTCTGTTCAATATCAATTTAAGGCAGGGAAGCAACAGGCCAAAATGTACACCTTTACTTCTGGAGCAAGCCTTACCAACGATGCTAATTCACAGGCAGCAGACCCAAAAAGCTGGGTGGTAAAAGGCTCGAATGATGGCAAGTCATGGACTGTCCTTGATGAAAGAAAAAATGAAAAGTTCGAATGGCGTCTCTATACCCGCGCCTTTACGATTAAGCATTCTGGAAAATTCGCTTTTTATAAGGTGGAAATTACTGAAAATGGCGGCCATTCAAGTACTTCATTGGCAGAACTAGAGTTTCTCGGAAAGGACCTTTCTTCCGATTTTGATATAATCCAAAAAGCGATGGATGATTTTGCAAAAACCGATGAATTGAAAGGGAAGCTGAAGGATCTTTTGGATAATGATTTAAAGCTTTCAAAACAGAGTTATACAGAAAAAGACGACAATCAAAAGAGTGTCAAATATTTGGATCATTTCCTAAAGCATTTGCACAGTAAGTCATCACAAAGCTACATTTCAAAAAATGCTAAAAAGAAATTAGATGCAGATGCACGTGCTTTAATGATTTCTTTGAGGTAATTAAGAATTAAGAATATCTTAATGACCATCCCATTTACTTAAGATGATTTTATGACCTCCATGCATGCAGTATTAACAGCCTAAACATTGGGGCTTTAATACTGTTGCTTGGAGGTTTTTATCTATATTCTAATCTCGTTCTACTTAACATTATTTTTGAAAACATTTAATATGTTGTTGTTATTTTTAATATATATGTAAATATATATTTCAACATATAAAATATTTGTTTTCTTATTTAAGTAATATATTAAGAGCTAAGACACAGGATTTTTAAAATCCATAACAACAGCCTATAATATAGGGGATTTGGCTATGCATATGATAAAAAAGTATTTAACCTAATCCAAGGAAAAACCTGTCCAAAATGAATTTGATTTTATTTTGGATACACTGCAAAGAGAAACACTTGCTGCATTAGTATCGAACCATACAGGTCTGATACTAGTAATGTTGAGGTGAAAAATGAAAATGTAAAGCAGTAAAATATAAATATTAAAGCCTTACAACATAGCATATAGGTGTACCCCGAAAGTAACTAGTTAGTTAAATATAAAATAGGAGTGGACGTTTTGTTAACTTGACACTTACCTATTAGTAAGTTATTATCCATTCATGGAAAACCGAAAAAAATCTTCGATTTAGCATTAAAGTTAATCCAACAAAGTATTCATTATCTTTGAGAAATAGGGGGATTTAGGGTTAGCTATTACAAAGTGTCTTTCTAAAAGCTTGGAGGGCTTTTTATTGACAATTAATAATTCGCCGGTATCGGCGGATTAGAAACTTAAGCAGTTCATTCAGCAACAGGCTGAACGGTTCAGGTGTAAAACCGGTTCTTAAAAACTCGTGAGAACCGGTTATTGCGAAAAACTTATCTACTAGTAAGTTAGAAAACTAATGATGGGTATAAGTTTAATGGGCGTTTTGAATGTTTACATTTTTGTTCCATTATCGACCATAATAAAAATTTTGTGTAAGTATTAATTGATTATAAAAAAATTTATTAAGGTAATTAATAAAATTATAGAAAGTAGGGATTACTGTAATGAAAAGGATGCTATTGGTTTCTCTTTTGATGTCGAGTGGGGCTACCTTTATTACTCCATTATTTCCTTTGTATAGTGAGACTTATCAACTAAACAGTTTGCAAATCACGATTTTGTTTGCCATTTATGCTGCTTTCCTGTTGCCGACTTTGCTTGTCACTGGAAACAAAGGTAGCACTTGGGGATTAAAAAGGGTTGTTCGCAGCAGCATATGGATCTCTATTATATCTACCTTGTGCTTCCTGGGAAGCATAGATGACTGGATGCTCTATGTCGCCAGGTTACTGGAAGGCATCGCTTACGGAGCCTTTACGGGTACAGCTGTTGCTTTTCTCATGAAGCAAACTCCTCCAAATAAAGTGAGCACAGCTCTCAAGTTATCAGGAGTCACGATCCTCGTTGGTTTTGGTCTGGGACCAGCTATCGCAGGATTAATCTTGCAATATTTACAGCTTCAGCCACTTCGATTGCCATTTTGGATTCTGCTCGCTCTGCTCATCATTTCGCTCATTATACTGGAAACAATACCAAAAGATGTTGTTTCCCTTGAGCAAATACGTGTAAAAACGAAGATAACACTTGGTGTACCTAGCAATATTCGTTCTCATTTTTGGTCAATGGTCGGATTGCCTATCTTCACTGTTTTCACAATACAAGGAATAGCGTTTTCCCTTATTCCTACTTTCGTCAAAAATGTCATTCACACGTCTAATCTCTCTGTTTCTGGATTGATCATTTTCGTGCTTCTCAGTGGAGCTGCTTTAGCACAGTTCATACCTTGGCCGAGTCATCCAGTTACACGTATCCGATTGGGCACCCTGCTTCTTGCGATCGGGTCATGGATTATTGTTTCTTCTGGTTTTACATCAAGTTTGCCATTACTCTGGACAGGAATTTTCATCCAGGCTATCGGCGGCGGATGGACTTTTCAAACTGCATTACGATTTGCCGGACAGTTACCGGAACCAGAAGCACGGCCACGAGTCATTTCGGCTTTTTATTTTTGCGCTTACTCTGGATTTATCGTTCCGGTTATTGGAGTCGGAGCGCTTACTCAATTTTTCAATTTGAACCTTTCGCTGATCGTGCTAAACTTGTTTGCGGCACTCATTGTTGTTTATGTGCTGATGTATTCCGTCAAATTTAATCGCGATTTTTCGGGAAGTGAGTGATTCGTCACTGGTGTGTCTAAAGCAACTTTATATGTGGAAATTAGAAAGAAACGTGCAAACAACCTAGAATAATTGTTGCACATAATGAATGACTCAACTATATTTTTACTATAATTAACTTCAAAAAAATCTATGCGAGAGCTGCTGAGGGCAGCTCTTTTTTATGTGTACTTAAACTATGGGGGCCCTTTAAAAAAGGTGCTTTTATTATAACGGGTTCTGTTTTGAAGTACAAACTTCTAATAAACAAACAAAATTGTAGAGTTATTTGCAGGAAAATAAACAATTAAATTTGTATTAAAAATGGTCAGTGGCTGATGTGCCCCTGACCATTTTTTTATGGCGATTACTTCAATTAAAGCCCCCTTTAATGGAATAACATTAATGCATAATTTCTGTAATCCTTTAATGGTACCTAAACCAAACAAACCAACCTTGCTTCTTACTTTTTGCTAAAAAAATTTGACCCTGACTTGAACTTGCTCCTTTAGAAAGTGGAAATTCTAAACGTACTAGCCAAGACTTATCAGCAATACGTTTACCGCAAAAATTTTTAGCCATACCGTAATAATTCTCTTCCTCTTCATTTCCCCCCACATTTAAAAAAGGAAGTGCCGATAAGACTTTCCACTGTGAATAGATATCAGGGTAAATTCCTACCTCATAAGTCTCAGGAATAAGTGTTTTTAACGCATTAACCACATCGTTCTTATCCTTAATTGATGTATCTTCTAACTTATCCAATTCTGGACATTCTTTTGGTTGAGCACTTACTGAAATAGATGCTGGATTTAAAAGTAGCAGTAATAAAGTAAAAACGACTGATTTCTTCATAATTCACCTCTTTACTAATATTTCACATTAGAAAAGAAGTTATTATTCAGCCGTAACAAACTTGAGGAGACCTTACTAAATAAAGAGGGTATGTTTTGTTCCGCAAACGCCCCCTTTAATGGAATAACCTAAAAGCAAATGCGATTGCATAAAGCGGTACTCCGACAATTAACATTCCAGCTAAAAGGTAACATATACTTTTGAAAATAAACTTAATGAAATCATAGATTGCACCAGACAAATCATCAATAAACTTGTTCACATTCACACCCACCAACTCTATTTTTTCATATGTCATATTGTTCAGCAATCCTTCCCTTTACTTCCATTCACCCTCAATTGCTGAATAAAAAAAGCCACCTAATTATGGGGACTTTTGCATTTCTTACTTAATACTCCATTGAATCGGCTGTTTTAACTACATCTTCAATCGTGTATTCCTTCTCAATTTTGTCCGATTTTATCAGCATAATTGAATAATATAAACCGTCTTTTTTCCATCGGATTTGTTTGGTATTTTTATTATCACTTTCAATTAATGCCTTAGTGCCGTTCTTTAATTTAACAGTCTTGAATTGTTTATCATCAGAAGACCAAGATGTATTTTTATTGTGATGAGTGGTGATATGAAGATTAACGCCAACTCCGTCACCATATATAAACTCCGTATGAACAATATCTCCCTTCGGATCTTCAGGAGGATCTCCTGCGTAGGTTAAAACAACATTTTTGGGTTTAAACGGCAATTCACTAGGAGCTCCTAATTTTTCTTGAACACTTTCAGAAAGCTGATCAGCAACTTCTTTTACTTTTGGGTATTCATCTTTTAATTGTTCAACAGCACCATTACCATTACACGCTGTTAGGAAAAGGATTAAAATTGTAGTAACAATTTTTTTCATTTAATGAAGACCTCCTTTTTCTATATTTTACCATACAAAACTGAACCTGCCAGATCAATTAACCTTATTCCATTATCTGGACCTTATGTAGAAGAATTTTTGAATCAGCTTATTCCGTTAAACTGCCCTTTAATTGAAGATTCTGTTCTCTGTATTTTATCATACATACTACCTTTATTTTCCTTTTTTATGTGCCTTAAATGTATAAGAAATTGCATCCCATAATTTGAGGAACAGAAAGTTCTGTCATCTGCATTTTAGGGTGCATTTTGTATTACAAATTATGAAGATTTATCGGCAAAAACGCCGTTAATTCAAGAAAAAAGGAGTGACAAAATCAATACGATTTGGCACCCCTTTTGATGTGTAATTTTTAGTTTTGTACTCGAAAACAGAACCCGTTACTTTTATTACAGCTTTTCGCATTTTCCAATCTTCAACAATCGGGCACAATCCCAATTTAGGGTGTCACAATGTCTTTCACACTTAATCCATTCGTGTTTCTACTATTATATAGTCGTAAGGCTTCTTCTCTATTCTTTCTTGGTTGTGAAGGACGACCCATGTGTTTACCTATCGATTTTGCTCTTTCTCTGCCTTCAGTTGTTCAACAATTCCTTATCATTTAGTTTTCATAATACAGATTATAAACAGCAAATATATTTTAATAGAGCAGTGAGAACTGCTCTTTTCGATTGTTGAAAGTCTGATGTCAGCTGCTGCTGTTGAATCACATAAGATGTTCCATTACAAATATAGTTGTTTAATAACGCTGTTAAGGGATAAGAAAAACAAATCGTTAGTAATAGTAAAAAGCTTATTTCTTATATGGACCGCTCATCCTTTATTATCCATTTATATTCTTGATTGATACGATCAAAAAAGTTGTATTGTTAACAATTCAGAATACTAATACTATTGTGTCTAGTAGTTTATAAATTTTAAAGGAGGGATTTTAATCAAGTTGTAAACTATTTAGTAGATTTAACAAATTTAATATTGAGAGGAGTTCACACCATCTTAGATCCTGGCTTTCTCTCTTCGGAATTTTGCTATTGGTTAATTGGAAGGAACAGGTTGAGTATGAGAATGAAAGATATCAGTATAGGCAGCGATGTTTTACAAATTAGGAATTGATTTATTCAGGAATATTTGAACTAAGAGGCAGTGTGTTTTCTATTAAAACAGATATTTGTAGACAAATAACTATCTAGTATTAAAAAATGCTGGCTGGCTAGTAAAAGAAGAAAGTGAATGGTTTTAATTTTCAGAATTTATAGTAATTTAAATGATGTGTTTATAACGTTTATAAAAGGAGGATTCAAATGAAAGGGTTAAAAAGGAGAAAACGGAATTTAGTAGCTTTTTTGATGATTTTTCTTTTACTAGGAACAATCTTTCCTCTAAAAGGCGGTGCGGTTCAAAACGGAGGATCGAATCCAACCCCAATGGAAGGAAAGGTGGATCCGAAGGTCATACAGGCCTTTGAAAAAAACAAGTACACGACTGTGATTGTAGAGTTGAAAAACCAAGCGGATGTTGGAAAAATCGCTAATCAAGCTCGGGAAGAGGCTAAGAAAGTGAAGGCTACCCGCTATCAAGAGAAACTCCGCGTCCGTTCAACTGTCGTGTCAGGACTACAAACGAACGCTGAACAAACACAGTATCATATCAAGAATTTTATCCGTCAAAAGAAAGCTGAAGGCAAACTGAAGGATGATCAATCTTACTACATCGTAAACGCGGTTTCATTTACATCCACAAAACAAGTTTTGCAGGAAATAGCAGCCTTTCCGGAAGTCAGCCATATTTACTTAAACGAACGGCACGCTTTGCCTAAACCGAAGGCATCTGAAGTCCAAAAAGTAACAAGTGAGCTACCTTGGAACCTGGAAAAAATTCAGGCAAAAAAAGCATGGGAAAATGGGTTGGATGGATCGGGCGTAGTGGTCGCAACGCTTGATACTGGGGTGGACGTAAACCACCCGTCGCTTAAGAAGCAATACCGAGGACTCAATGCGGATGGCACCTTTACACACACCTTCAATTGGCTGGACTTGGTTGGGGATAGTCCTGCTCCAATTGATTCACTTGGACATGGTACACATGTGACAGGGACAATGGTTGGCTATGACCCGGAAACAGGCACGCGTACCGGAGTAGCTCCGGGGGCACGCTGGATTGCAGTTAACGCATTTTCAGAAAACGGCGCGCTGGATACAGACTTGCTAAAAGCAGGAGAATGGCTTCTCGCCCCACTGGATGAAAAGGGAACTCCTCATCCAGAGATGGCACCGGACATTATTAATAACTCATGGAGTAGCAGTTCTACCTTGAATGACTGGTTTCGATCGGTTGTGAAGGCATGGACGGCTGCCGACATTACACCGGTTTTTGCCGCAGGAAACGACAGCAATTTGACGCCCGTCGGGCCAGGTTCTATAACCAATCCAGCTAATTATCCTGAAGCCATTGCAGTTGGCTCAACGGATTCAGCCAACCGAATCTCATGGTTTTCCTTAAGGGGGCCTTCTCCCTATGGCGGCAGTGAAATAAAGCCGGATTTGGTTGCACCAGGGGAAGATGTTCTTTCAACCCTCCCAAATAACGAATACGGGTTGTCAAATGGGACCTCCATGGCTGCACCACATGTGTCAGGCGCCATTGCCATCTTAAAGCAAATGCAGCCAAACATGCCGATCGACAAGCTTAAAGAAACCTTGTATGCCGGATTGATTCCGTTATCCGATTCAAACTATCCATCTTCCCCAAATGACGCCTATGGGAGAGGTATTCTTGACCTGACATGTATGGTTAAGAGCGGTTCTAACGGCGTCGGCAGTCTAGTAGGAAAAGTAGGTTATAAAGCTGTCGATAAAAAGAAACCAGCAGCAAGCCATGAGCCTTTTCCATATGCTTATGCTAATGCGCCTTTAAAACTCTCTGTACAAGCCTCTGACGATTTTGCAGTTTCCGCGGTGGAACTTCATTACCAAGTCGACAGAGCACGAGAGCAAACATCAAATGGCACACTTTTTAAAGGCAACTTTAAAAGCGGTTCCTATTCCAGTGAACTCCCTTTAGAACAAGTAAGGGGGAAAGAAATTACGTATTACTGGAAAATTACGGACTATGCAGGAAACAGTACGAAAACCGTCCCTGTTCGCCTACCCCTGAAGGAAGGGCTGTCGGTCGGGTATGCAACAGACTTTGAAACAGCGCCTGTAGGGTGGTACAGTACCGGTAGAAACAGTTCGTGGAATTGGGGAAAGGTCCTGACGCCCGTCCTGAAAGTGCCTTCTGGGACCAATGCGTACGCAACCGCGAACCCTGACTGGAGAAATACCGATGTGAACTGGAGTTATCACAATAACGAGGATTCCATGCTAACTATGCCTCCTATCCAAGTCAAGAAAGGAAAAGCGGTATTCCTTAACTTTAAACAGACCTTTGGCAAACCGACTTTATTCAAAGGGACGGATGATTACGGTCAAGTGCTCGTTTCTGAAGACATGAAGAACTGGCATGTGGCTAAAACAAACGAAGAGCATTTAGAGACAAAATGGGAAGCCATTTCTGTCGACTTGTCTTCCTTCTCAGGGAAAACGGCTTATGTAGCTTACCGTTTCCATTCGGACAGTGCGGTTACAAATTTAGGGTGGTACTTAGATGATGTTGCCATAGAAGCCAAGCCTTCCGGCGACGTATATCACCCCTCCCAATCAACGACTGCATTTGAACCACTAGGGGAGGCTGCAAGGCTGCAAGGCACCCACGAAAAACAAGTTCTTATCCCACTTAGCGCGCAAATACAGATTGTTGAAAATGGAAGGCTTTTACCGACCGATCCAACAGATGGCAGCTTCAGCATGAAGATGCCATCCGATGAATACCACCTGCTGGCCGAGGCCTATGGCTTTAAACAAAAGATTCAAACGGCGAGAGTAACGAAAGATGCATCGACCAATGTAAATATACAGTTATCCCCATTAGATAAAGGCGTCGTCAAAGGAACAGTCAAGAACAGCAAATCCAAAAAAACGATTAAGGGAGCAACGGTGAAACTCATTGAAGACTCCGCTGTCGCCCCGGTAAGAACAGGTGCAAACGGCAAATACTCGCTTAACCCTTTTATAGGAACATATACGCTTGAAGTGAGTGCCCCCTATTTTCATACCTACCGGGAACGGATTGAAATTAAGGGCAATTCCATCCGATCAATTGATGATATACACTTAAAGCCTTATATCGGTACAGAAGATGAAATCAGCTATGATGATGGCTCGGCTGAAAATGTCTTGTTGGTCTCTGGTGCGGACGAGGCCGCAGTAAAAATGTCATTGAAGGATGGACAGGAACAAGCATTGCTGACCGCCGGCCTGTTTTATATCGACCCACGCTGGCATAATCCGGGCGGGGAAAATTTTCAAGTTGATGTATATGATGCCACTGGACCTGAAGGAGGGCCTGGAAAGAAGTTAACGGAATCCATTGCTGCAAAATCGGATGTCGTTCCTGGCTGGGTCAGAGTAGATCTTAGCCCTTACTCCATTTACGTACCGAAGGAATATTTCCTTGTATTCAGCACCCAATATCCAGATCCATATGTGCCGACCCTTGGTTTTGATCTGAACAGCCCGTTCTCAGACCGCTTTTGGAAGCTTTACAAAGGCGAGTGGCTTAAAGTAGAGGAAGGGTCGGTGATTGGACCATTTGCAGCAGGTTTAGATGCAGCCAATCCGATGATTCGCTCCGTCGTTTCATATGAAAAATAAAAATCGATAAAGCAGGGAACATGGAGAGAAAAACGATTCACGTTCAAGTCAAATAGATTGTTGTACAGTTTGAAAATTTATTAAGTCAAAGGGAAAGTTATAGTTTGATTTGGGACAGTTCACATATTTAAGGATAGGTGAACTGTCTCTTTAATTAGAAATCAGATCGTTAGTTTTAGACTGTTTGAACTTTTCTATTATCTACTATCAAATGGAGTTCATAAACTTATTAAATCCTTGTTATGAAAAAAAGAATTTAATAGTAGTTTTGTAAAATATTTCGAATAGTATATTATATGTGTTTAACTTTAAAATGGATTTACAGATATCTAAGGGGCGTGTGGGGAATATTGGAATTGAGACAATTAGAACATTTTATGGCTCTTTGTGAAGAAATGCAATTTACAAAGACTGCTGAAAAACTAAGAATTGGGCAACCTACTTTAAGCTACCAAATGAAAGCATTAGAAGACGAACTTGGTGTTCGTTTATTTGATCGTTTAGGGAAGAAAATAGCAATTACAGAAGCTGGTAAAATTCTCCTTGAACACTGCAAAAAGGTATTCGCTAATTTAGAAAGTGCTAAAGAACAAATAGAAGAGCTTCAAAATGTCAAAAGAGGAAAACTAGTAATCGGAGCCTTGTCAGGAGATTTAAATCATATTGCATCCACTGTATTGTTGGAGTTTCATTCCATATATCCAGATGTACAAATACAGATTTTCTCTTTAGATGATGTGGTTGAAAAGGTTATACAGAATGAATTTAATTTAGCCTTGACGCTTATGCCAGGAAAAGATGAAAGGTTAACAAATATTTCATTATACGAAGAAGAATTTTTCTTAGTCGTACCAAGGGATCATGTTTGGTCAGATAGAAATGCCATAGATTTTAAAGAGATTCAGCACATACCCTTAATATTAAATCCTAAAGGTCACTGTTTTAGGCAATCACTTGATGCTGCGTGCAGTGCTGAAGGAATTCAAATCCAACCAATCATTGAATCAACTGATTCAAAGTCAATATTGAATTTAGTTAAGAAAGGGATAGGGGCTACTATTATATCCAGTACACTTTTTTCTCTGGAAAATGAAGGGGTATTGAAGGCAATAAAGATTAAAAATCCAGCTATTATTAGGGAAGTCACCATTGTGCACCATAAACAAAAATACATTGGGACAGCCGCAAAAGGTTTTATTGAATTATTGATTTCACATGTGAATAGAAGCAATGTGGGTGTCTTTAATGATTTATTAGGTATTAAATAATGAAATAATGTAATGCCTGTGAACTTTCAACTTGACACTTACCTATTAGTAAGTTAATATGTGGATATGGAAAACAGAAAAAAACAAATCATAGATTTAGCAATAAAGTTAGTACAACAAAAAGGGTATGTAGGATTTAGCTATGATGACATATCTAAACAACTAGGCGTGACCAAGGCAAGTATCCATTATCATTTTGAAAAAAAGGAGGATTTAGGGGTTGCCATTACCGAACGGATTACTAATAGATTGCAAAACTCTTTGTTGTCAATTAAAGATTCTTCGGTTTCAGCAGAAGAGAAGTTAAAACAATTCATTCAACAACAGGCTGAACGGTTCGAGTTTACTGAAATATGCCCGATTTCATCTTTGCAGACGGATTATGAATCTCTGCCATATATTGTTCAAAATAAAATTAAGGAAGTCAGTAAATTAGAAATCTCAATTCTCAAAGAAATTGTTGCAGAGGCACAGAATGAAAGAAGCATAAATGATTCTGAAGACCTTCAGTTTTTAGCTGTAACTATATTATCCAGCATTAAGGGTGCATTATTATATCGACGTGTTCTGGGTGAGGATGTATTAGTCGATGTACTAAACCAGTTAGACCGTTTCTTAAGAAAATCATAAGAACGGTTTATTTTATAAATAAAACTTACCTTCTAGTAAGTAAGCAGGTCGAACTTTTTTACGAGCCTTTTATTCAGCCTACCCGGTGAGCAAAAGCGGTCACCAGTATGGCTAGAGTATAAAATAATCCAATATTCAAAGGAGAGTTTCAAAAATGATTAAAATGGAAAAGAAATTGTACACGGCTACTGTAAACGTTCAAGGCGGAAGAGACGGCAAAGCGGTTTCCAGCGATGAGAATCTTAATGTGGACTTGAGATATCCCAAGGAATTAGGTGGTAACGGAGCTGGAACCAATCCGGAGCAACTGTTCGCTGCAGGATTTGCGGCATGCTTTGAGGGTGCGATGGGTACTGTTCTTAGAAAAAAGAATATTAAAACCGAAGGTATAACAATTGCTTCTCAAGTTACGCTCGGCAAGGATGCGGAAGGCGGCTATGTCCTGGCAATTACTATGGACATCACTATTAAAGGCGTAGAAACAAGCGTGGCTGAGGAAATCGTTGCGGAAGCTCATAAGGTTTGCCCTTATGCTAAAGCAACTCACGGCAATATCGAAGTAATATCGAACGTAGTTGGTTAATTAGCACAAAAAGAGTACAAAATAATCCAGTATAAAAAGGGGAGTTCAAAAAATGATTAAAATGGAAAAGAAATTGTACACAGCTACTGTAAACGTTCAAGGCGGAAGAGACGGCAAAGCGGTTTCCAGCGATGAGAAACTTAATGTGGACTTGAGATATCCCAAGGAATTAGGTGGTAACGGAGCTGGAACCAATCCGGAGCAACTGTTCGCTGCAGGATTTGCGGCATGCTTCGAAGGTGCGATGGGTACTGTTCTTAGAAAAAGGAATATTAAAACCGAAGGTATAACAATTGCTTCTCAAGTTACGCTCGGCAAGGATGCGGACGACGGCTATGTCCTGGCAATTACTATGGACATCACTATTAAAGGCGTAGAAACAAGCATGGCTAAGGAAATCGTTGAGGAAGCTCATAAGGTTTGCCCTTATGCCAAAGCAACTCACGGCAATATCGAAGTAATATCGAACGTAGTTGGTTAATTAGCACAAAAAGAGTACAAAATAATCCAGTATAAAAAGGGGAGTTCAAAAAATGATTAAAATGGAAAAGAAATTGTACACAGCTACTGTAAACGTTCAAGGCGGAAGAGATGGCAAAGCGGTTTCCAGCGATGAGAAACTTAATGTGGACTTGAGATATCCCAAGGAATTAGGTGGTAACGGAGCTGGAACCAATCCGGAGCAACTGTTCGCTGCAGGATTTGCGGCATGCTTTGAGGGTGCGATGGGTACTGTTCTTAGAAAAAAGAATATTAAAACCGAAGGTATAACAATTGCTTCTCAAGTTACGCTCGGCAAGGATGCGGACGACGGCTATGTCCTGGCAATTACTATGGACATCACTATTAAAGGCGTAGAAACAAGCGTGGCTGAGGAAATCGTTGCGGAAGCTCATAAGGTTTGCCCTTATGCCAAAGCAACTCACGGCAATATCGAAGTAATATCGAACGTAGTTGGTTAATTAGCACAAAAAGAGTACAAAATAATCCAGTATAAAAAGGGGAGTTCAAAAAATGATTAAAATGGAAAAGAAATTGTACACAGCTACTGTAAACGTTCAAGGCGGAAGAGATGGCAAAGCGGTTTCCAGCGATGAGAAACTTAATGTGGACTTGAGATATCCCAAGGAATTAGGTGGTAACGGAGCTGGAACCAATCCGGAGCAACTGTTCGCTGCAGGATTTGCGGCATGCTTCGAAGGTGCGATGGGTACTGTTCTTAGAAAAAAGAATATTAAAGCAGAAGGTATATCAATTGATTCTCATGTTACGCTCGGCAAGGATGCGGACGACGGCTATGTTCTGGCAATTACTATGGACATCACTATTAAAGGCGTAGAAACAAGCGTGGCTGAGGAAATCGTTGCGGAAGCTCATAAGGTTTGCCCTTATGCCAAAGCAACTCGCGGCAATATCGAAGTAATATCGAACGTTGTTGGTTAATCAGTGCACAGGATTTCTTGGTCATACCCCACATTTTTTTTATATTGTTTTATTATAACGGTAGTCAGGGGCAGAACGAACGAAACCCATCTGCCTCTTTATGGCGGAGTATACCCTGTAAGTGCAGCTGGCACTCAAATTATTCAGGAAGAAGCAGAAAGAGCTGAAGAAGTTGAGATAGCTAAAGGTGAAGTTATATTCAGAAAAGCTAAAGAAGAAATATCTCCTGATATTAAGGTTACTACAGCTCTTTTAGATGGTGACCCGGCAGCATCCATTTGCGGGTATTCAGAAAAGAACAACATTGACCTGATTGTTATGGGAAGCAGAGGACTTAGTGGCATAAAGAAATGGGTCTTAGGGAGTGTCAGCCAAAAAGTATTATCAGAGGCCACACAGGCAGTTCTTATCACTAAGTAAGCTAAAGAGTTCAAATGCTTGTATAGAAAAAAGGTTATTGTCTAAAAATAAGCTGATAAAAGACATCCTTTTTGATATTGATATTAATTTTAACAATAAATACAAAAACAACACATATATTAACATATATTTATATGTTAATATTAAATTATAACTCATCTTGATTTTTTTCTCACAAGAACGCTAGGCTTACCCTGAAAAGCTCTTAAAAGGGCTTTTTTCACGTTTTATTAGGGAAATCATACTCGAATATATATATTAATTTATATGTTTAAAAGAATGATAGATTGGGAATCATATATATAAGGAAGAATATAGAGGAGGTAAAACAATGTCAGAAAACAATTTAACGTTGTCTGAATTTGTTAATAAAGATCAATTTGAACTAAACGATTACCTTACATATTTGTTTCATCAATTTTATGGTAATGTTCAGGATCAGTCGGAAGATAAAATGGTAAAATAATAGAATGACCAATAAAGTAAACTTAAAGGGAAAAATAGTAAAGAAAATAGTATAAGCGACCTTGTTATTCTAATTAGAATTAACAAGGTCGCTTATTTTTGTTATAAACTTTTTTTAATCTGTTTAGCCGATAGAGCACTTGTTTCCGGTAATCACCAAAGTTTTAAGGGCATTGAAAAAGGAGTACCTTCCTATATGCCGAGAAAAATATTGTAATATGGTATTCATTTAATACCTTTATATATTTAATAAATGGGAGTTAATTGACCTTCTCAGTGTCATTCAACACCTTATTACAATTATTCTCCTATGTAATAAAGTTAGCCTGCATGAGGTATCGTAAGCTAGATAATTGATAAATGATAATATATATTTTATTATTTAAACATTCCTCGCAGTATATTTATCTGGCATGGCTGAAATATTGCAATTTGACATCTCGAATTGTACGTTTCGCGAATTTCTGATTCAGTATAAAGAAACGGATAACCGAATGAGTATGTTCTTGGGATTCCATGATAGGCAGGAGAAGATGTATTTTAAACAAATAATCAAAAACTAAGATAGAAAGGCAGTTCAAGCACCAGTGTCTATTGCGACGCTAGTTCTTGAAATCATAGAGAGAATAAGTTGAAAATCCATTCTCATGAGAAATTATGGTTTCTAATTAAGTCATATTACATTTCTTCTAAAATACAAAAGAAAAGCTGAAGATGCTTCTGAAATTGTGAAATTTTGCAATAGGTTGTGAAAAAAGAAAAGTTTAATAGAATATAACTGTTTTTATAGAAAGGCGAGAAAAACTTGAACCAATTTACTGAAAAAAAACGATTACAACTTGCTTTACTTTTAGGATCACTTGCACTTTTAGGCCCTTTTACAATTGATATGTATTTGCCTTCATTCCCTACTATTGTAAAAGAATATAGTACGACTGCATCTTTAGTACAAATTAGTTTAACTACGTGCCTATTAGGTCTTGGTTTGGGGCAATTAATTATTGGTCCAATGAGTGACGTTCTCGGACGCCGTAAACCACTGCTTATTTTTCTCATCATGTATTTGCTAGCTTCCGTAGTATGTGCATTTGCACCGAATATTTATTTCTTCATCGGGGCCCGCTTTTTACAAGGCTTTGCAGCTGCAGGTGGACTAGTTATTTCAAGGGCCATTGTGCGTGATGTTTATAGTGGAAGGGAACTGACCAAGTTTTTTGCATTATTGATGGCCGTAAGTAATTTGGGTCCTATTATTGCACCTATAGCAGGAGGCAGTATCCTCTCCTTTACAAATTGGACGGGAGTATTTATTGTATTGGCTTGTATTGGTATGGTTTTGTTTTTGATTATTTCATTGAAACTGGAAGAAACATTACCAATTGAAAAGCGTATTCCAAGTAACTTTATTCAAGTATTGAAGAATTTTGGTTCCTTATTAAAAGATCGTCAATTCACAGGGTACGCATTTACTCAAGGTTTTATCATTGCAGGAATCTTTGCTTATGTATCTGGTATTCCTTTCGTCTATCAGAATATTTATGGTGTATCACCTCAAGTATTCAGTCTCTTATTTGGAGTGAATGGAATTGCCTTAATAATTGGAAGCCAGCTTGTTGGCCGTTATTCAGATGTCATACCAGAGAAAACTTTTTTGAAGATAGGTTTAATTCTTTCTAACACAGCAGGTGCTGTATTACTATGGGCACTTCTTATAAAAGCACCGTTATTTGCTATTGCCATTCCTATATTCTTTTTAGTATCCTGCATCGGAATTATTGCTACGACATCTTTTTCATTAGCGATGGAATCACAAGGACATATTGCGGGAAGCGCTTCGGCACTATTAGGTGTACTCCCGTTTATACTTGGCTCATTAACAGCTCCACTCGTCGGAATAGCAGGAGAATATTCAGCCATTCCAATGGGTGTCACTATCTTTTCAGCAAGCTTTATGGCCTTTCTATCCTATTATGGATTAGTCCGAAAAGCTTCTGTTGCTGTACAAACTTCAAGATAATGGTAGGGAGCTATCAAAACTTAGAAAAATGTTTGATTGTATGAATATGATTAAATAAAACATGTTTATATGAGCAGCCCACCCAAATTTACGGGCAGATGTACACGGTAGAGCTGGAGATCGTTTTCTTAAATGGATACAATGGAGAATTTTAATAATATAACCCAATTTATTTACTAGACAACTTTTCTACCAAATAAAACTACAAAATGAAAGAATATTGATATTCAACTACATTTTGAGGTTTTGTTTTATTGATTTGGCCTTTTCCTTACAGAAAGGCTTTTTTTGTGTCTATCCATATACAATGTGCTGCTTCCATTATCTCCATTATTGAAAATAATGAGAAAGAAAGTGATTTTTTCATTCATTCATCAAACGGGGCTATAAATGAAGAACTAAGGGAACCCAGATAAGATTGGAGTTCTCTTTTGTGCTGTCTTAGAGCATACCTTATAGGGCATTTTATAAAGAAGATATCGTTCATGAGGTTTATATTTCATTAATGGGCGCAATTAAGCAACAAGAATTGTACTCTATCTTTATGTAAGGGCCATATTGTGGAGTAACTCATTTTAAAGATAAATGGATAATTTGATAGATTTTATGGGCGGTTATGAAGAAAGTACATAAGGTAACTCAGCAGGTTAATAACACGTTTGGCGAAACTTAAAGAAGGAATTGGTGTGCATATGTTGAAATAACAAAGATATTTCTAAATTAAGAAAGGAAGGCTGGAATGAAAAAAAGATTTAATAAATTATAACCTATATTTAACGGGTTAGGGTTACATCATTCACGAGCCCCTCCATTGTGAATCAACTTTCCATTCAAAATTCATTATGACATGCGGAGGGATAATTAATGAGAAATGAACAAGAAATGATGGACCTAATAATAAACACTGCCATTGAAGATGAACGTATTCGGGCCGTATACATGAACGGTTCGAGAACCAATCCGAATGTTCCAAAAGATATTTTTCAGGATTACGATATTGTTTATGTGGTAACAGAAACTTCTACCTTCATAGAAGACGAGAATTGGATTAATCTATTTGGTGATTTGCGGATGGTTCAAGAACCAGATAAGCTTGATCACGGGATTGGATTAAATATGAATTTCGAACGCCGATATGCATATTTAATGTTATTTACAGATGGCAACCGGATTGACCTAACACTTCAAACAAAAGAAACGGTGCTTGAAGAGTATGGAAAAGATAAACTTACGGTTCCGTTATTAGATAAAGATGAATTTTTACCATCAATCCCTTCACCATCAGATATAGACTATCATGTAAAAAAGCCAACCGAAGGCCAATTCGATAGTTGTACAAATGATTTTTGGTGGTGCTTACAAAACGTTGCAAAAGGCATATGGCGTGATGAGCTGCCATATGCAAAGCTAATGTTTAAATATACGACAAGAGAGTCTTTGGATGAGATGGTCAATTGGTGGATTGGAATTGAATATGATTTCCAAGTATCAACTGGGAAGATGGGAAAGTACTTCAAAAAATTTCTTCCCGAATCATACTGGGAAATGTATCAAAAAACATATTCCGATGGCAGTTGCGAAAATATGTGGGATTCTCTATTTATTACCTGTGAATTGTTTCGGGCCTTAGCAAGAGATGTGGCAGAATCTCTTTCTTTCACTTATCCAGCTGATGACGATAAGAACATAACGGAATATCTGCATCATGTAAAAAAATTACCTCCAGATGCAAAGGAAATCTATTAGTAAATGGACATTATTAAAGTTTAAGTTAAACATCGTAAATCAACTTCTTCTGTGTCCAAAGTTAAACTGCTGCTGGGAGCAAACCCTTCTGATGAAAATGGATTATTTGTGTCAACATGAGGTTTTACATCCCAAGCTATTAATGCAGCCAATAACCATTTCAAGCTTAAGGTTAACAAACCCAAATGATCAAAACTTTATTAGTTATCTGATGGAGTAGCCTCAGTTAATGACATATTGCTTGCTTTGAGTAAGAGACTATGCTCGTATTATGGACGCTATGGATATAGCTATAAAACAACTAAAGAAGAAAAAGAACCTGTACTCTAGGTCTTCTGAAGAATAGAGGCATTGCGAATTCCGCAATGCCTCTTTTTGTTCTTTAGCACACCTGATGTTGGATAAAGTGTCCATGTAATGGACAGGTGTCTAAAAACAATACATTTTCTGAATATTTCGTGTATAATGAAGCCAACCTGGCAGATTGTTTTTAGGAAGGCTGCCGATTTTGGAGGTCTGAGAAATGCTTTTAGATTATAAAAAAAATGCGGAAGCCAATTACGATAAAGTGAAAAATGAAGAGCCGGTCTATAAATGGATGACATCTAATCCGATTACCTTGTTGGAATCCCAAACATTACGAGAGGCAATTACCCTGCTCGATACCCATAACATTGACGGGTTGCCTGTCATATCGCCGGACCGACATGTTATAGGACTGATTACAAAGTCTGGATTGATGAAATGCTTTGCAGAAGGAAGATCCCCAGATACGGTTGTTGCTGAAGTAATGAAAACGTCCATTGTGGTGATAGGGCCCAAACATTCGATTTCGGATGCTTGGAAAATTCCTGTTGGGCGCTTGCCTGTTGTGGATGAACAAGGGTGTCTAGTCGGGATTTTAACCAGGACAGATATTCTTCATTCATATTTTCATTGCCTGGCACAACTGCAAGAGACTGTTCATACAGCAGAAACATTAAGTGTTATTTTGGAAAGCGCTTACGAAGGAATCGCTGTTATTGATTCAGCTGGTGTCGTTCATGAATTTAACGACGCTTATTGCCGTTTTATCGGAAAAAGCAGAGAAGAAGTGATTGGAAAGCATGTGACCGAGGTCATTGATAATACGCGCTTACATATTGTTAGTGTTACCGGAGTGGAGGAAAGAGGTTATATCCAGCGCATACAAGGTCAGGATATGGTCGTTCACCGAATTCCAATCCGAAAAGATGGAAAAGTAATCGGAGCAATCGGGATGCTTATTTTTGAAGGGGTAAGCGAGCTATATAACATCTTAGGTCGTATGCAGGAATTATCGCGTAAAGTGGCAAATAACAATCTGCTTTCCCAGGAACATCTCAAGATTAACGGGTATTTTGAAAGAATCATTGGAAACAGTAAAGCGATCCTTTCTGTAAAAAAGACTGCAAAGAAAGCAGCAGCCACTCCTTCTACAGTCTTGATTACAGGAGAAAGCGGCACGGGAAAGGAGCTTTTTGCTGAAGCGATTCATCAGTTAAGTCCTTTTGCGGAAGGTCCTTTTATCAGCGTAAATTGCGCGGCTATCCCAGAAAACCTGCTTGAAGCAGAGTTATTTGGCTATGAAGAAGGTTCATTTACAGGCGCGCGCAAGGGTGGAAAGCCCGGGAAATTCGAGGTGGCGCACAAAGGGACATTGTTTCTCGATGAAATAGGGGACATGCCAATGCCGATGCAGGCAAAAATTCTCCGAGTGCTGCAAGATCGCGGAGTGGAACGTGTTGGCGGAGTATCGCTGCAGCAGGTGGACGTACGCATCGTCGCAGCAACCAACCGGGATCTCGAAGACATGGTCAAAAAAGGGACCTTCAGAGAAGACCTGTATTACCGCCTGAATATTATCCGGTTGAACCTTCCGCCGCTGCGAGAAAGAAAAGAAGACATTCCCGCCTTGCTCTCGCATCACCTTGGCGCGTTTTGTGAAAAGTTCAGCATGCCTCAAAAGTTTTTATCGCCAGAAGCCATGAAATTACTATGTGAATACGGTTGGCCAGGGAATATTAGGGAGCTTCTTAATACGATTGAAATGCTCGTCAGTTTATCAGAAAACCAGGAAATTACTGCAGACGATCTGCCTGTCCATTTTCTCAGCGATCCTATTTCAGCAGATTTGCCCAGCCAATTGGATACTAAGCAGAATGTGCTAGATGAATTGAAAGAAAGGATCTTGAGCAGTGAAAGAGATGCCATCATTAAAGCACTTTCTGAGACGAATGGAAATAAAGCGTCGGCAGCACGAAAACTTGGCATTCAGCGGTCAACTCTCTATGAAAAATTAAAAAAGTACAACCTAATGAGGTAAAGTGTCAGAAATTCGGACATAATCCGGACATAAGTGTCCAGAACGGCGAACACTCAGAGGTGAAAACCGCCTATTTAACCAGATTTTTTAGTTGGCACGCTTCTTGCATCATTATGTAGTAAGCAGATGCAAGGAGGGAAAAATGTGAAAGAATTTTCAGAGTTTCGTATGCCTAAAGCTGTATTTTACGGTCAAAATTCACTCAGCCAGCTTGGCAGGCTAACAGCAGAACATGGAAGCAAGGTGCTTCTTGTAAGTGACCGGATCATGGAACAACTGGGCCATGTTAAACGCTGTATCGAGTATTTCGAACAGCACAATCTAACTTTTGTCTCCTATTTGGATGTCAACAGTGAACCAACTGATCAGCATGTCACCGAGGCACTTCATCTTTGCATAAGAGAAAAATGTGATGTAATCGTGGCAATTGGAGGCGGCAGCTGCATTGATGCAGCGAAAGCGGTGGCTGTGCTCGCCACAAATGAGGGCTATATAGGCGATTTGGGAGGGAAAACTTCCATTAATAAAAATCCACTACCGCTGATTGCCATTCCGACGACTGCAGGTACAGGTTCAGAGGTAACAAATGTAACCGTTATCACTAATACACAGCTAGATATAAAGATGATGATTAAACATCATGCCTTTCTTCCATCTGTGGCGATTGTTGATCCGACACTTACGCTTTCAACGCCGTCCCATGTAACAGCTGCAACGGGGATTGATACCCTGTGCCATGCAATTGAGGCTTATATATCGCGCCTTTCCCAGCCGTTAACACAAAATATGGCGGCGGCAGCTATAGAAAGTGTCATGAAATACTTAAGAACTGCTTATCAGAATGGTAATGATCTCGAAGCAAGAGAGAAAATGGCAATTGCCTCAATGCAGGCAGGTCTTGCGTTTACCAACGCCTCTGTAACGCTGGTGCACGGGATGTCCCGTCCAATAGGGGCTTTATTCCATGTGCCTCATGGTATATCCAATGCAATGCTGCTTCCGGCCGTTCTGGAATTTACAAAAGAATATGCAATCGATTCATTGGCAGAACTAGGACGTATTATTGCACCAGATTTGAAAGCGCTATCGAACGAAGAGCTTGCTGATGTGACAATCAAGGAAATTAAGCAGCTTTGCGCTGATTTAAAGATTCCAAACATGAAGGCATGGGGAGTAGATGAAATAAAATTCGAACAGGTCGTTGAAAAAATGGCTACCGATGCCCTTGCAAGCGGTAGCCCTGGCAATAACCCAAGGGTTCCGAAACTTCTGGAAATGATTGAGTTATACCAACATTGCTATAACTATGACTTTCAGCCATCTCAAACGATAAATTTATAAACACTTTTACTAATAAGGAGGATCATAAAATGACTTCGAATACAGCTACTCAAATTCTAAAAAACTTTATTGGAGGACAGTGGTTGGCTTCCACTTCAGATAAAACAGAGACGGTACCCAACCCTGCGACAGGGGAAATACTTAGCCTTGTACCACTTTCAAACCGCGAGGATCTGGATCGGGCGGTCGCCATTGCAGAAGAAGCGTTCCAGACTTGGAAAACGACAGCCGTGCCAAAGCGTGCACGGATTCTGTTCCGCTACCAGCAGCTCCTCATCGAGCATTGGGAGGAACTAGCCCGCCTGATTACTAAGGAAAATGGAAAAAGCTATGACGAAGCCTATGGTGAAGTGCAGCGCGGGATTGAATGTGTTGAATTTGCAGCCGGCGCTCCGACATTGATGATGGGCACTCAGCTTCCGGATATCGCAACTGGCATCGAATCCGGCATGTACCGCTATCCAATCGGAGTCGTCGGAGGAATTACCCCATTTAACTTCCCGATGATGGTCCCTTGCTGGATGTTCCCGCTCGCCATTGCATGCGGAAATACATTTATATTAAAACCGTCCGAACGTACGCCATTACTCGCCAATCGATTGGCAGAATTATTTCAGGAAGCAGGGCTTCCGGATGGTGTCCTGAATGTGGTGCACGGAGCACACGAAGTAGTGAACGGGATTCTTGACCATAAAAAAGTGAAAGC
The DNA here is from genome assembly GCF_019933155.2 of Metabacillus dongyingensis. NCBI lineage: Bacteria > Bacillati > Bacillota > Bacilli > Caryophanales > Bacillaceae > Metabacillus > Metabacillus dongyingensis. The sequence continues at coordinate 25,932 of NZ_OK052578.1, forward strand.
CGTTTCCTTCGTTGGCTCACAGCCGGTTGCAGAATATGTATATAAATCTGCTGCAGCCAACGGTAAACGTGTACAAGCTCTTGCAGGTGCGAAAAATCACTCGATTGTATTGCCGGATGCAGATCTTGACCTTGCCGTCACGAACATTCTCGGCGCTGCATTTGGTTCAGCCGGTGAACGCTGTATGGCTTGTGCGGTCGTAGTGGCAGTCGGTGAAATTGGGGATCAGCTTGTTGATTCTTTAGTGAAGGCAGCGAATGAAATCAAAATTGGCAACGGGATCGAAAAAGGGGTATTTTTAGGTCCGGTTATCCGTGACTCCCATAAAGCAAAAACGATTCAATACATCGAAGCAGGTGAAAAGGAAGGAGCCCGCCTGATCCGCGACGGCCGCACCGATGAATCACCTAATGAAGATGGATATTTCATTGGGCCGACGATTTTTGATGAAGTGAAGCCAGGCATGAAAATCTGGAATGAAGAGATCTTTGCCCCAGTGTTATCGGTCGTTCGAGTCAGCACACTTGAAGAAGCTATTGAAATTACCAATCAATCGGAATTTGCAAACGGTGCCTGCCTGTATACAGACAGCGCGAAGGCAGTGCGCCAGTTCCGCGATGACATTGATGCAGGAATGCTTGGCATTAACTTGGGCGTCCCAGCTCCAATGGCTTTCTTCCCATTCTCAGGATATAAGAAGTCATTTTATGGGGACCTTCATGCAAACGGCCGTGATGGTGTCGAATTTTATACGCGCAAAAAAGTGCTGACAGCACGTTATTAATAGACGATTAAAGGGGGAGAATCAGGATGGCAAAGTTTTTAAAGATAGGGAAGAGCAAAGAAGAAATAGCTGCGTATGAAGCGCAAGTATATGAAACTGTGAAAAATTTAATTGGGGATATTGAAAAAAACGGCGATGCTGCCGTAAGGTCTTACTCTGAGAAGTTTGATAAATGGTCACCGGAGAATTTTAAGCTTTCACAGCAGCAAATCGCAGAAATCATCGCCTTAGTGCCCGAAGAAACAATCAATGATATCCAATTTGCACAGGAACAAATTCGGCGCTTTGCGCAAGCGCAAAGAGAAAGCATCAGAGACGTCGAGGTAGAAACGCTTCCTGGGGTAATTCTTGGACATAAAAATATCCCTGTTGAAAGCGTTGGCTGCTATATACCAGGCGGAAGATATCCGATGGTGGCATCCGCACACATGAGTATATTGACAGCAAAAGTAGCAGGTGTGAAAAGGGTGATCGGCTGTACCCCTCCAATAAACGGTGACATCCCTGCAGCCACAGTTGCAGCGATGTCATTAGCGGGTGCAGATGAAATCTATATCCTTGGAGGTGTGCAGGCAATGGCCGCGATGGCGATTGGCACTGAAACGATTGGCTCAGTGGACATGCTTGTAGGACCGGGCAACGCCTATGTAGCAGAGGCAAAACGCCAATTATTCGGTCGTGTCGGCATTGACCTTCTAGCTGGTCCCACTGAAGTGCTGGTGATTGCCGATGAGACCGCGGATGCCGAGATGGTCGCTTGTGACATTTTAGGACAGTCCGAGCATGGTCCAACCTCACCTGGGGCGTTGATCACGACTTCGGAAAAACTGGCTCTTGAAACGGTAAAAGAAATTGAGCGCCAGTTAGAGACATTAGAAACGGCAGAAGTGGCCCGTATCGCTTGGGAAGAAAACGGCTCAATTATTTTAGTAGATAGCCTGGATGAGGCTGTCGTGGAGGCTGATAAACTAGCTTACGAGCATGTAGAAGTGCTGACTGAGAACCCGCGTTACTTTTTGGATAAGATGAATAACTATGGTGCACTTTTCCTCGGTCCGGAAACCAATGTGGCGTACGGGGATAAGGTCATTGGCACGAACCACACCTTGCCGACAAAAGGAGCAGCCCGATACACAGGCGGCCTCTGGGTTGGTAAATTCTTAAAAACGTGCACATACCAGGAATGTACTCCAGAAGCGAGTGTGTTCATTGGTCAATACGCTGAACGGCTATGCGGGATTGAGAATTTTGCCGGACACCGTGAGCAAGCGCTGCTTCGGGTACGCCGCTACAGTAAGGTAACAAATTAACTGTCATTGAAAGTCTTGCCTGCCTTCACTGGAGGCAAGGCATCTATCACAAGTAAATTGACAGAATTTTCATGAATTGGCAGGGTGACGAAATGGAACTATTCATTATATTATTATCCCTAGGATTGCTAATGTTTGTCGCTTACAAGGGGTTTTCGGTTATATTATTCGCGCCTCTTTGTGCATTGCTCGCAGTTATGCTTACTGATCCATCGCATACTCTGCCATTCTTCTCAAATATTTTCATGGAGAAAATGGTCGGCTTTATCAAACTGTATTTTCCGGTATTCCTGCTCGGGGCTATTTTTGGAAAGCTTGTAGAAATGTCCGGGATTGCAGCATCTATCGCTAAAACGATCGTCCACTTCGTTGGTGCAAAACGAGCGGTGCTGGCTATTGTATTGATGTGTGCGATCTTGACCTATAGCGGCGTTAGTTTGTTCGTGGTCGCCTTTGCGGTCTATCCTTTTGCAGCAAACCTTTTTCGAGAAGCGAATATTCCGAAGCGTCTGATTCCGGGAGCAATCGCTCTTGGGGCACTTTCGTTTACGATGGACGCACTGCCGGGAACACCGCAAATTCAAAATGTAATCCCAACCACTTTTTTTAAGACAACCATTTACGCGGCACCAACCTTGGGAATTATCGGCGGGATCTTTGTCTTCGTCTTAGGGATCTTATATTTGCAGTCGAGGGTCAAAAAAGCAAAGGCAGCGGGGGAGGGATACACAGGCTTTGTTCAGGCGAATGAAGAAATGGCAGCGACTGCTGAAATGAAGCTGCCAACCCTTGATGTTCCTCCTGTAAAAGTGAGTCCATGGCGACAGGCTTTGGCTTTTGTTCCGCTTATTTTAGTAGGAGTGATGAACAAAGTCTTTACTGTTTCGCTGCCTAAATGGTATCCGAACGGCTTTGATTTTTCAGCGATCGGGCTCGACGCACTAGGCAAGATTGATTTGACAGCGGTAGTTGGCATCTGGTCCGTTGAAATGGCATTAATCATTGGAATAATAGCAACGATGGCCTATAATTTTAAGGGAGTTGTCTTGAACTTCCAGACAGGAATAAATGCGAGCATCAGTGGCGCATTACTTGCAGTCATGAACACTGCTTCCGAATACGGGTTTGGAGGCGTAATCTCATCGCTTCCGGGTTTCGGCGTTGTCCGGGACGGCATTTCTCATACATTCACAAATCCGCTCATCAACTCAGCGGTTACAACGAATGTGCTGGCGGGTATTACCGGTTCTGCATCCGGCGGCATGGGAATTGCGCTCAGTGCGATGGGTGATCAATACTACAAAGCTGCGGAACAGTTCAACATTCCATTGGAAGTCATGCATAGGGTTGTCGCGATGGCCTCGGGAGGAATGGATTCCTTGCCTCACAATGGAGCTGTCATCACGCTGCTTGCAGTAACAGGATTGACTCACAAACAAGCATACCGCGATATTTTTGCGATCACCATTATAAAGACAGTAGCGGTTTTCTTCGTCATTGCGGTATATAGTATGACAGGTCTCGTTTGACGATCAGTGGAGCTGTACTTTATTAACAATCTGAAGCTGACAAGCAACTATAATCATAACCTTCTCTTTCAAGAGAAGGTTTTTTAGTGTTTATTTTTCCATCAGATAACTATTATTTACAGTTAAGGGCAATATGTGTTGGTTCTGAAGAGATAGGGTAAAGGTAATTAAATAAAGAAAAAATATGTCTCTATAATTCAGATCAAGGAGAGGTTGTTATGATTTATAAGAGGATATTAGTAGCGATTGATGGTTCAGAGGGCAGTAAGCAAGCGTTACAACAAGGCTCTGAGCTAGCAAGGAACAATGGGGCAGACTTGACGTTGATTTATGTTAAGAATGAAACCCACCTGCCACTTTATGGTGGAGTATACCCCGTAAGTGCAGCAGGCACTCAAATTATTCAGGAAGAAGTAGAAAGAGCTGAAGAAGTTGAGATAAGTAAGGGTGAGGCTATATTAAGAAAAGCTAAAGAAGCAGTATCTCCTGATATTAAGGTAACTGCAGTCCTATTAGATGGTGACCCAGCAGCATCCATTTGCGGGTATACAGAAAAGAACAACATTGACCTTATCGTTATGGGAAGCCGAGGACTAAGTGGAATAAAGAAGTGGGTCTTAGGCAGTGTCAGCCAAAAAGTATTATCAGAGGCCACACAGGCAGTTCTTATCACTAAGTAAGTTCAACAGCATGGCTAAAAAATGAGTTAATAAGAACTCTCCTGATATCTGGAGGGTTCTTTTTTCGGTTAATTCTGAATTCCAATAATAGCGAAGAATGTATAATCCGCGCAAATTTTGCATTATTTTGTAAAGTAATTGAAATATAATTACAATATTGCTGTTACTTAATGATGCTAATATTAAGAAAATAGCAAGTTAGTAATATGGGGGTAAAGCATGAAAAAATTAATTGCATCGTTTGTCTTAACAGGCGCTTTATTAAGCAGTCCAGTTGTTGGTAGTGCTGCATTGGGTGATCAGACATTAAAAAGTGGGATGTACCATTCAGATGTAAAACAATTACAAGAATCATTGAAAAAAAAGGGTTACTTTACTAATAAATCAACAACAACATATTTTGGTCCTATTACAAAAAGCGCTGTTATTAAGTTCCAAAAAGCTAAAGGATTAAAAGCAGATGGAATAGCAGGTAAAAATACATATAAAGCTTTAGGGAAGCAAGTAAGTCAGCCAATAGTAAAGAATAAGTCCAATATCGTGACTACTGCAAAAAAATATTTAAATGTACCCTATGCTTGGGGCGGAATGTCTCCAAGAGGGTTTGATTGCAGCGGATACTTAAATTATGTTTTTAATGAAAGTGCAGGTAAAAAGCTTCCTAGAACAGTAGCAGATATTTATAAGCAGGGGGTTAAGACTTCTTCACCTCAGGCAGGAGATTTAGTATTCTTTGAGACATATAAGACAGGGGCTTCTCACGCAGGTATATATTTAGGGAATAATCAATTCATACATAGTTCTTCTTCTAAAGGTGTAACTATTACGTCAATGAACAATTCCTATTGGTCTGAGAGATACTTAGGGGCTAAAAAATATTAAAATAGGTTATATATCTATCCAAATTCTTTTAAATGCTAATCATCAATTTGATGGTTAGCATTTTTGTGTCTAACCTTAAACAATGGTGCTGCTTTCTTTATCTTTATTATTGTAAATATGGGAAAACGCTAAAGGTTATTTTGGATAAAGATCTGTTCAATGCGAGAAGGGACGGACGCTGAAAAATTCCATCTCTTCAAAATGGAAGTACCAACCATTGTAGGTATAGTGGCTTCCCGTTATATAAAAAGTTATGCTTCCATGATCAGTAAAAGTGATCCGGAAAATAGCTTGTGGAGCTTGTGAAAGCATTAGACAAAACAAACTTAAGCATTACACGATTATAAAAAGAAAATCCCCGCCATGCTCATAATTGACGGGAATTTGATTTTTTAATATTGTCCCATTCTGCTATACCAGTCATCGTACTCACGTTCAGCATCTTCTTTTGTTTTTCCGTGTTTTTCCTGGATCTTTCCTATCATTTTTTCACGGTTGCCCTGGGCCTGATCGTAATCATCATCCGTTAAGTTTCCCCATTGTTTTTGGGCTTCACCCTTAAACTGTTTCCACTTGCCTTCCATAATGTCGTTTTTCACTTTTAATCTTCCTCCTATTTTTTGGAATAAGAATCTTCATAACGATGAGCATTTGTAGAACGATACGTACGGAATGTATCGTTTACCTGTCTGTGACGCTCTACTTCATTTGTTTCTACAAGAACAAGTATGTCACCGCCCTCTACGGCTTCCTCATATTCTTTCGCTTCTTTTTCAGGAATCCCTAAACCGACAAGAGCTCCAACTAGACCGCCTGCACCAGCACCGACTGCAGCTCCTCCTAAAGCAGCTGCGATTGGTCCAGCGGCTACAATCGGACCGATTCCAGGAATAGCGAGAGCACCTGCACCAAGCAGCAAGCCACCCAATCCGCCTAGAATACCTCCTGCACCAGCACCAACTGCAGCTCCCTCTGAAGCTTTTGATCCTGTCTCTTCTTGAATGTGTTTTACTTCCTTTTTATCTTTTGCTATTACTGAGATCTCATTTTCACTGTAACCCTGGTGTCTTAATTCTTTAATCGCGTCAATTGCATCATCTTCTGTCCGGAAAACGCCTACTACTTTAGTATGCATATTCATCGACTTCCTCCTTTTTTTAGATGATAACTACATAGTTTTTGTTCCCTAAGGAAGATATAACTAAACTTTTTTTAGCACATTTGAGCTAAAATCACCATGGAGGCGGTCTTCTAGTTATCTTAATTCGCCGCTCCTCTGTCAAGGATGCAGCGGTAATCACCATTCCTGATTCTTAAATATATCGAATCGGTTTGCCCAGTGATTGTCATCCAGGCCAAATCTAAAACCATTGATGAGGCGACTGGATAACCTCTGTTTTAATCTGGACGCTGCAGAACAAAGTCCCAGGACTCTTTGACATTTTTTTATTAATTCGACTAGGTATAACTATGGAAGAATAAGAATCTCACTTAGAAAAATTTAGAAGAATCATATTAATGAAATGCCGCGCATAAATTATATAAAACAATAAGAAAGTGCGGTGTTTTTGTGTTTACAAATGCTGAATTGGTTAAGAGCGAAATGATTCACGGTAGGCAGTATTTGACGATTGGAGGGATATTTCATTCAATTAAGGATGTTGAATGCTATAACTGTAAACTAATCGTTCATTTGGATAACAAAACTAATCGTAAATATTTAACAGATATGATTTTTCTTAATGTTATTTCAGGGTTATATGAATCGGTTAAAGGAATGTATGATGAGGAATTTGAGGACGCAATAATGGATATTGCTATGAAACATGTATATCTAAAGAAAACTGCATAAACATAGGAAAATTAATATAATATCAGTTCTGGCTTTTCTGTTCATTTGAACTAGTATTCTTACTAACTATTCTTAACCGGCAGTGATAACGCTTGAATCAAAGATCCGGAGTTTGGTAGATTATTGTTCCCTAAGGCTACTATTGGGTAGAAAAATTATAAATAAATTAGATGATCATAATAAGAAAATGAGAATGATTCTGACCTGTCTGGATATGTATCTGTCGAAGGAAGTCCTAAAATTAAAGAGGGGAATATCGAATATATAGCTGCTTCTTCTGCTCAACGGAAACAAGTAATCGGAACTAACTTATCAAAAGTGCGCTTCATTTTCTTTTTGCTGAATTGGAGATTGAAGAAATAAAAATTTGTGTCGAAGCAACGAAGGAATTTCAATATTTTTTCTTACAATAACTAATTTTAGCCTTTATTACACCATAACGTTTGACTGTACAGTTTTTGTAGTTGTATGATAAAAGCAATAGGGAACGGTTTTATATTAAATCCTTGTGATTTTTGAAGTTAGCGTTGAACATACGCACCATATTAGTTAAATCCAAAACCGGAGGGATGATTAAGTTGAAAAATATAATTAAGAAATTAATAAGTGATCCAAAGGTACAAAAAGCAGTCAAAGAAAAGGTAGTACCATTGGTAAAAAAAGAAATTGAAAAAAGAAGAGGAAATAAATAGTCATTCACATTGATTAATGCAATTAGGGGGATACGTCTTTTCCATACTATTTACAAAAAAGGTATTTAGAAGAATAATAACTATCTCCAATTTAAAGGGGATTAATAATATACAAAGAAATGAAGCTAGATACATGTTATAGCCATCGAATCAGTTAATATGTTATATAGCTTTGACTTTTTTTAAGAGGAAATTTATAATAATCATTGTACTTTTAAACTTTAAGGAGGATTATTAAAAAATGACACACTCTATGAGACTTCGTTTCCCATCTTTGAACCAGTAATTTAATACATTCAAAGACTCTGTTTGTATATACAGAGTAAACGGGATCAGTCTGTCCTTTTTTAATAATCTTCATATCAAATACAATCATGTATTGTGAAGAAAGGCGGTTCGTTCTGCCTTTCTTTATTTTTTGTGATTTCCTTTCTTTTTTAGCAAACGGGAGGTTTATTTGATGACGGCTACCTTTGCTTAATCCTTATCAAAAGGATGGGCCATTTTCCCTTTACTCCAAATCACAGGCAGATTGCCTGTGATTTTTTATTTTTTTAAAAAAATAATTGGAGGGATATTATATAATGATGCTATTTTTCTATTAATACTTTCTTTAGTTTTCAGCTCGTATCGGTGAAGAATCGATACGTAAATTTTAGGAGGTATCAATTAATATGGAAAATAAAAACTGGAAACGAAAATTATTTGCAATTTATACAGGGCAGTTCTTTTCATTACTGAGTAGTTCTGCAGTTCAATTTAGTATTATTTGGTGGTTAACCGATACAACAGGTTCTCCTCTTGTATTAACACTGGCAGGGTTAGCTGGATTTTTGCCGCAAGCATTGGTTGGACCATTTGCTGGAACATTGACGGATCGTTACTCGCGAAAAATGTTGATGATTCTGGCTGATATGACTGTGGCACTTGGAAGTTTACTTTTATTTGCATCGATGTATTTTAGCGAACCAAGTATTGCATTAACCGTACTCGTTTTAATCATTCGTTCACTGGCAGCTGCCTTTCATATGCCGGCAATGCAAGCTTCAGTCCCACTGCTTGCACCTGAAGAGCATCTTACAAATGTTGCTGGCTGGGGACAGACGGTGAGTTCTGTGTCAAATATTGCAGGACCAGCATTAGGTATGTCATTACTTGCAGTTCACTCGCTTGAATGGGTGTTATTGCTAGATGTTTTAGGTGCTTCTATTGCTTGTACTTCTTTGCTGTTTATTCGTATTCCAAGAATGTCAATAACAAAAGACAGGGTTTCTAGTAGCTTTATTACTGAAATGAAAGAAGGGTATTTTGCGATTGTGGAGCATCCTCTTCTACTAAAGTTAACAATTGTAATGACAGTGGCAGCTGTCCTATATATTCCTCTCGGCACTTACTTTCCACTTATTACACGTAATCATTTTGAAAAAGGTGTAGTAGAAGCAGGGATAGTCGAGATTGCATTTGCGATTGGCTTAATAGTGGGGGGACGATAATAGGTGTCCTAGGAGAACGTTTTGATAAAATCAAAACAATGGCAACTGGGATGATGTTAATGGGCGTTGCATTATTCATTTCTGGTTTGCTCTCACCGTCACTTTTCTATGTATTTATTGTGCTGAGTGGTTTAGTTGGTTTATCTGGTCCATTATTTTCAGCTCCGTTCTATGCCTGTATTCAATCAGAAATAGAGCCGCATTTACTTGGGCGGGTATTCAGTTTTGCAACAAGTCTATCTCTGCTGGCGACACCAATTGGGTATGTGCTAGCTGGAGTATTTATGGAATTAACAAGTGTAGCCATACTATTTTCATTAACAGGTGTCTTAATTATTCTTAATGCAGTGGTAGCAATTAAGGCGAAGTAGGAGGATGAAAACATTGCAATTCTTATTATTTTATTGATACGAGCTTGAAATAGAAGCTCGTATCGATCATAGCTATCGATACGAAATCATAAAATTTCGGGAGGTAGCAAAAATGGAACAAATATGTTTTGAATTAGAAAATGTCGAAGTGACATATTTAGATAAAGAGATATTAAAGATTGAACGGTTAGCTGTACATCAATTTGACCGAATCGGTATCGTCGGTAAAAATGGTGCAGGGAAAAGTACACTATTAAAGTTAATTGCAGGTAAAATTCAACCATCAAGCGGAAAGGTAAACCGTCACGTAGAATGTGGTTATTTTGAGCAACTTGAAGCTCCTGCTGCTGAAGCAGCTGATTTAGCTTTACTTGGAAAATTGTCAGTTCCAAAAAATTCAGAACAGCTTAGTGGTGGGGAGCAAACAAGGCTGAAGCTTGCGCAAATGTTTACTCATTATTACGAAATGTTACTAATTGATGAACCGACAACACATTTGGATCAAAATGGCATATCCTTTTTAGTAGATGAATTACGATATTACTATGGAGCGCTTATGTTAATTAGTCATGACCGTGCGGTACTAGACGAGCTCGTCACAACTATTTGGGAAATACATGATGAAAAGGTTGTCATATATTCAGGAAATTACAGCGATTACATGGCACAGAAGCAGTTAGAACGTGAACAACAGAGTCAAGCTCATGAACAATTCATTAAAGAAAAGAGTCGACTAGAAAAAGCAGCGCAGGAAAAAATGAAAAAGGCTGAAAAAATTGCTCAAGCTGGAAGCATGTCAAAAAAAGAAGCGAATGCAAAACCTAACAAAACGTTTATGACGAAATCAAAAGGGACGAGCCAAAAAGCCATGCAACGTGCTGCGAAAGCAATTGAGCATAGAATGGAAAAACTTCAAGAAGTTGAAGCTGTACAAGAGGAAAGGCAAATCGTGTTCCGCCAGTCAAAAAAATTGGAATTGCATAATAAGTTCCCAATTATGGCAGACCGATTAATTCTCCAAATTAAGGATAAAGTGTTACTGGATGAAGTGAGTTTCCAGATGCCACTCGGTAAAAAAATAGCCATTACTGGTGCAAATGGCAGTGGTAAAAGGACATTGCTTCAACATATTGTTAATGATGGTGCGGGTTTAACCATTTCGCCCAAAGCAAAAGTTGGCTATTTCAGTCAAATGAGCTATCAGTTTACAAGTGATGAAACAGTATTACAATTTTTGAAAAGTCGCTCCGATTATGATGAAGGATTTTTACGAAGTGTTTTACATTCGATGCAGTTTGTCGGCACAGATATACTGAAAAGTGTGAAGTCATTAAGTGGTGAGAAGCGATTCGCCTCCAACTTTGTCAGCTGTTCTTAGGAGAATACAACATTTTAGTATTAGACGAACCAACCAATTTTTTAGATATCCATGCCATCGAAGCATTAGAACGATTTATAGCTGCATATGAAGGGACAATCGTATTTGTATCCCATGATCAAGCGTTTATTAAAAATGTAGCAGACTTAAAGTATAATATTTTTGAGAAGAAATTGAATCAAGAGTAATTTTAAATTCTATGAAAAGCCGAGAGATAACCTCGTTGGTATCTATACTTGCCTATAAAAAAGACTAAAGGGTTAAAACAATGTTACTATATTTTTGGCCCTTACTGGCTCTTTTCTCAGGGCATTAGTTCAAAAAGAAGTACAAAAGAATCAAAACTTGAACCTTTTTGGGGTACGGAAACGATTCGCTGTTTGAGGGGTCACTCTGGAAAATATAGTAATTTAAGATAACCTATCTCCAATGATAGGTTTTTTATTTTAGTATAAAATGAAGTTATCAAAAAATTTTTACAAAAAGAAGGGGTATAAATTGCCGAGTATTCAGGATACCACCTACCCTAGAATCAAGAGCAACCTGACAGTTAAAGAATTAGATGAAGTTTATATACCACAACGAACAGAAATAGCTTGGACAGAGGCGAAATCTAAAGGAACCTTACAACAATTAGCTTTATTAGTTTTAATCAAATCCGTACAAAAGCTAGGATATTTTAAAAGAGTTGATGAGATTCCAGAGGTGAAATCGTGGCATACATTTCATCACGAAGTTTGGTGTAAATTTCCCATGAGTCCTCGTCCCACCATCTTGAATCCCATCGGTTCATCATCCATCGAATTTTTTCAACTTCTAACATTCGAATTACTCCTTTTCATTATATTGAGGATATACTTTTTTCTTTTGCTACAGGCACATCGAATGGAAGTTTCGGGGGTTTACGATTGAGATCAATACGATATTTCCCAAATCGGTTAACATGTGCCGTCACATAAGGGCTCAAATAAGGAATCAGTTCTTATTATTAAGGGAATGTAATTTATGAAACGAAATTGGAATAACAATGAGTTGATAGAACACTTTGGTGTAGCCCCAAGCGAAAGAAAACTAATTGGTAATAAAACAGGCGCAAGTCGTAAGTTTCCCATTCAAATGAGTTAGGCTCAAAATTACGTATAATAAGTAAAGAATTGCAGCAGTGCCTTTCTGAATTTTTCAGTGAGACACTTTCTCTTTATTTTACTAGAGCTGAAAATTATCGTATATTAGTGAAGAAAAGAATGTAAAAAGCATTTGATGTTTGGGAGGGAATTTGCAGAAAATGAAACTTGATACAAGTAAAGAGGCGGCACCCCTCTATATTCAGGTGAAGAATGATATCAAGAAGAAAATCGAAAACAAGGTTTGGAATCCAGGTGATAAAATCCCTTCTGAGTTAGAGCTTTGTAAAACCTATGACGTCAGTAGAATTACTGTTAGGGAAGCCATCAATGAATTAGTTTGGGAAGAGTACTTAGTGAGAAAAAGACCAACAGGTACTTTCGTATTAGATCAAAACGAGCAGATTGAAGAAAAAAATAACTATTATACGTATGTTAGAGGCTTCACCTTTGAAATGAATGAACTAGGTAAAAAAGCAACTACTAAAAGAGCAAAGATATCAATAGTCCAAGCAGACCAGCATGTTGCGAAGCAATTAAATATTTCCGCAGGGGAAAATGTATATGAGATAAGACGGGTACGAGGTACCGAAAATAATGTAATGGTCTATTTTAAAACGTTTATTAAAACAACTGTAATTTTACCAACAGACCCAAAGGATTATTATGGATCGTTATCCAAAATGTTAAATGAAAAAGGTATTCACATTTCGAAGATTAAAGAATATCTAGAAGCAGTAAAGCCAACGGAAGAAGTAATAAGGGAATTAAATATTGCAGAAGATACTCCAGTCCTAAAACGGGTAAAAAAAACTTTTTGTAAAGATATTGATTTTGCAGAATATACAGAATGCTATTATATTGGAGACCAATATCGTTATTATATTGACCTTAATTCGACCAAGGAGAAATTCTAAAATTTCAAAAAATGTATTGCAATAGATATTTTTTTTGGGTAATCTATTGTCATAACATTATGATGTCGAATAGCAGAGAACAAAAAATGCAGATAAAGGGAACTAGTCCATATTTTACAATGCGTTTGTTATTTTGAATATTCGTTAAATCCTGTCTACACAGGATTTAAATTTTGAATTATATTGTTATAACATAATATCAATATATCGATATTATAAAATGTTTACATTAGATTTAAACTCTATTAATATTTACCACTTACCATTAAGCAGAAAAGCAAATTTTATTCTGAAGGGGGGTGAAATAATGTTCGGCCGTTTGTTTGTAAAAAAGTTACACCGTTTATAAAAAGGATTGATTAAAATATAGTACATATTTTATAAGAACATTGATAAATCAAGATTTATGAATATTTTTTATCGAACTTACTTTATTCTAAAAATGTGGTCAACATGAGAGGATTAAAGGATTTGATCAATCTTTTTTCAAAAAATAAACTACGTCGTTTTGATAGATCAATGTTCATAGCGTATTTTTAATCGAAATTTTTACAAGGCAACAAAGGGAGAAAGAAAAAATAAAAAAAATCAAGGGAGATGTTTATGGTTACTTTAACGAAGTTTAACAACTCATTATTTTCATTTATCCTGATAGGTGGATTCCTACTCAGCATCAGTGTTGGCTATATGCCGGTGCATGCAGCAAGCGATGCATATAGTCTGACAGAAGCAGAAAGCTTTAGTTCCAAGTCGGGTGCCTACCTTAAAGTCGAAGCTTGCTCAGATGGTGGACAATGTATAGGAGGTACTAATGACAACCAGTATTTAGTATATAACAATATTGACTTTGGTAGCGACGTTAATGGCGCTACGAAATTAAGTGCAAGACTTTCAGTTAAGGGATCAAATGCAGGAGGTAATATTGAAATCAGGCTTGACAGTCCGACAGGTCCTTTAGCGGGAACACTTAACGTCGCTGCTACAGCAGCGGACAACTGGAGTGTCTATCAGACTCAATCCACCGATATCGCCAATGTTACCGGAATTCATGATGTATACCTTGTATTCAAGGTAGCGGCAGGAAAAACATATGTAGCCAACCTCAACTGGTTTCAGTTTTCAAAGACATTGAACAGCATTGAGCTTACAAAACAACCAGCAAAGACTGTATACCGTATTGGAGAGAGCCTTGATATTACGGGTATGGAAGTCACTGGCACATATATTGACGGTTCGACTAGGGCGGAGGAAGTTAGAGCTTCCGACGTAAGCGGCTTCAACAGTTCCGCTGCAGCAGCCAGCCAGATACTAACCGTCACAGTACGCGGTAAAACAGTAACTTATCCAGTAGAAATAAAGCCAAAGACACTTACCAGCATCACAGCACCTGCAGCGATTACAGGTGTAGTAAACGGAACAGCGCCTACAGCGGTGGCCCTTGGACTGCCTAGCACAGTAGTACTTGTGACCGATGCCGGTAATGTAAATGCATCTGTAACCTGGGATATAGCTGATTCAGGCTACGATCCGTCCATAAAAACCGAGCAGAGTTTCACGGTTACGGGAACAGTAGATAAGCCTGCAGGGGTTACAAATCCGAATAATATAGAATTGTCAGCAAGCATCAATGTGACTGTTCTTGCTTCAACAGCACCAGAGAAGGATACCAGCTATAAATTCAGCTTTATGTCCATTTCTGATACACATTCATATGCACAAGGTGATAAGAACGATGTGACACTTAACAATGCATTGCAGGACGCAATTAGTAATAATGTACAATCTGTTAGCGTTGTTGGAGATCTTACTGAATATGGAACCGATGCAGAATATAATGCATTTATGAAAACAATGAATAAATATCCTCAACTTGATCGTAACTATATTTTAGGGAACCATGATGTAAGGTGGATGGGAGGATTTGAAACTGCTAAAAACAGATTTTTGTCACATACTGGTATGCCAGGTGTTTATTATGATAAGTGGATAAACGGAAACCACTTCATCTATTTGGCAACGGAGGCTGATGATAAAGACAGTGCATATATTTCGGATACCCAGATGAAGTGGTTAAGCGATAAGCTGGCGGAGAGTGCAAGTCTAGATAAACCGATATTTATCTTCCTTCATCAGCCGCTAGATAATACCGTATATGAGGAATATCCTTGGGATCCTTATCAAAGTGACGAGGTACAAGATCAAAAGTTAAAGGACATTATTGGAAAATATCCTCAAAGTGTTTTCATAACGGGACATATACATTATCCTCTCACATTACCGGGTACTTTCTATAATAAACAGTACTTTACAATGATGAGAGATGGAGCTATCAAGGATTCAAGTCAAGGCTTGATTTTAGATGTTTATGCTGACAGGGTGGTAATACATGGAAGGGACTACTCGAAAAAAAGTACGGTAACTACCTGGACCATAAATAATTATACTGCGGATGCACTTGCAGCAGATAAACAAGTGCCTACCGCACCAGCCAATATCAAAACGAAAGTAGTAACAAACAAGATGGCCATTCTGTCTTGGGATGCAGCTACAGATAATTTTACGGGTAATGTAGGTGTTACAGGCTACGATATTTATAATGGAGATACACTGATTGGATCCACAACAGGGCGTACGAACTATAAAGTGACAGGACTGAAAGCAAATAAGACCTATCAATTTACTGTAAAAGCCAGGGATGCAGCAGGAAATGTTTCAGCGGCCAGCAGCCCATTAAAAGTTACCACTTTAGCTTTCGATCCTGCTCCGGTAAATTTGGTTCTGAATAAGAAGGTTACAGCCAACGGAAGTGTGGCGGGATACGAACCGTCCAAGGCAGTAGATGGATCGGCTGAAAGCGGCCGAAAGTGGTCTTCCAATACGACCGGAGACAAATGGCTGATGGTCGATCTTAGACAAAATTATGATATATCCAGGTGGGTAGTAAAGCATGCAGGAGAAGGCGGAGATACCTTATCCCTGAATACAAAAAATTATAAGCTTCAGGGAAGCCTGGATGGAACTACTTGGACTGATCTGGATTCAGTAACCGGAAATGTTTCAAACAGCACAGACAGGTATATAACGAAATCCACCGCAAGGTATGTAAGGCTTTATATTACGACGCCGCAAAATTATGCGGAAACAGGAACAGCAAATATTTATGAATTTGAAGTCTATGGGCGGTAACGATGATGTTCTGCCGCATAGAGGAAACGGATTACAGCATGACTTGAGTTATAAACTCAAACGTTTTGGCATACAAAGTGGGATAAATCTGTTGTTCTTTCCCAATCGATCACCTTAAATCTTGGAGGAACTTACGCAATCGATAAGGTCGCGTATTTACCAAGGCCATCAGGCATCAACGGAAATATTACAGGATATAACGTTTATGTAAGTACAGATGGAGTGACCTTTACTAAAGTTGCAAGCGGAACTTGGGCAAACAACAATTCGAAGAAATTAGCAACTTTTGATCCGACAGATGAATCATATGTCAAGCTCGAAGCAACGGCGGGTGTTAACGGCTGGGCATCGGCTGCGGAGATTAGCGTCCTTGTGAAACAGAAACTGTAAAGAATTAGCTTCTAACTTAAAAGAATTTATTGTATTAAATTCTGAATTTGAAGATGAGATTGATGAGGATTAATAAACAAACTTTTCAATACTAGCTAATAAAAAACTTATTAGTTATTCAAGGCTTTAATGGAGCAAATCAATTATTTATGGACTGATCGATTTTTATCGTTCAGTCTATTTTTTATCAATAAGGTGCACCTTATTGATACTATCTTGGCTCCTTGATATCATTAGCTTGATAGACTCTCAATAACACTTATCAAAAATACATATTAAAAGAGGAAGAAATAGATCTATGGATATGCCAGGGTAAGTACACAAGATCAAAATCTTGATACCCAAATTGAACAGCTTACAAAATTTGGAGTAGATGAAATTGTGAAGGAGAAAATCAGTGGTGTTTCTAAACAGAAGCAACAATTGGATGAACTTCTTTCCAAGATTGCTTCTGGTGATACCTTAGTTGTGACGCGAATGGATCGGCTTGGTCGAAACACGGTTCAGTTGCTGTAATTAGTTGAACAACTTCGTGAAAGGAACATTCATTTTGTTATCCTAAACTTAGGAATTGATACAAGGACACCTACTGGTAAGTTCTTTTTAACGGTAATGGCAGCATTTAGTGAGCTAGATCGTGAAATGATTAAAGAAAAGCAACGTTCAGGAATAAAATTGGCCAAGCAAAAGGGCAAATATCGAGGAAGGGTAAAAAAATATACAGATAAACATCCAGGGATGAATCATGCTATGGAATTACGAAAAACAACAGATAAAACAGTAAAAGAGATCTGTGCAATTACAAAGGTAAGTCAGGCAGCGTTTTATCGTAAACTAAAAGAAATGGAAAAAAATAATTTATAGTAATTGGAAATATTTTCACACGTGGCCCCTTATTCCTCGAATCGTTTCCGTACCCCTTTTTCTTATGATCATTTTTTTATCGTTAGCTCAAGACTAACTGGTTTTAATATTAACAATAAATCCATTGTCGTTAATGATTACATCTACTATCTCTGCTGTATTTCTTAGCGTATTATCGTATATAAATTGTTTATTTGAGGGAGTTGATTCCAGTTTGTTCAACAAAAACAATGAGCGTTCTAATGAATCGTAATCTCCCCTTATATGTAAACGTTCGCTTAGTTTTTCTTTATCTGCTCTTAATACGATATATTTCAATGTTACCTGTAAATCTGATATATGTTTACAAAACCACTCAAGTTCATCTTCTACAACAAAGTCAATCACGACATTGAAGTCATGTTGAATAAAATTCCTCGTTAAAGCAAGGATATTCTCCCAAGTTAGACTTAAGCGGTCCTCCCATGATGCAACTGATCCGTGTTCAAACATATGTAGTATACAGTCACCCTCAAGAAGGACGCAATTTTTAACAGTTTGAGCAAGTTTTTTTGAAGTTGTTGATTTCCCAACCCCGAGCGGACCTGATATGAGATAAATTATATTTTTTTTGTTTTCATCTGACAATTGTAACATCCTCCCTAACCCCAAATATTGATTAAAACATCTTATCATATATCCCACATAATTATATTGCCTCGTTAGATGCTAAATTAACGTATGGTTTTTCCTTGTTTGACTAACGAGTGCGATTGCTTAACAAAGCGTAGCCTCTTCTCAAGTGAAGTTTTATGGATAAGGATCCATTAATTAAACTTTTTATTCAGCTAATCAGCAAATTATTGTTGGACGATCTTCAATTAAATAACGGCTTATCTTTAAGCGTCTTTACAGCGTTAGCTAAAAAAATTATATAGGTGTGAGCAGTTTTATTTATTTTTTTATACTATAGTATGGGACAAGCTTGGCTCAGGGAAGGATAGGAGTAAGGAGGCGATTAATAAATGGCTACATTCGAAGTTCTGTCCTTGATGCTTAGTTTTGGCATGTTTGTAATCGCTGTTTTGAAATTTCACGATCAAGATAAGGATTCTTGAACACGCTGAAAATGCGTGTTTTTTTTGTCCAATAAATGGTTCATCTCTACGTTTATGGAAGCATCATTATAATGAGACAGTGACAGTTTTTTTTCTTCATCATTGGCGTGCTCTATGAAATGCTCCAATATTTTGAGAATCATAGTTTATTCTTGATTAGCCATCCACAAATTAGCTAATTCTGATGTCAACTTCTCTATTGTCTCCCTAACGCCTCCCTTTTAAAATCTTTAAAAAACTAAATTTGCTTGGTGACTAAGAAAATATATTAGGGAACACTAAAAGTCCTATCAGTTTATAAGGATTAATTTAAATTGGTTTGAATTACTGAGGGTTAGTTTTTAGTAAAAAACCTCCGATTATATAATGTAAGATTAACATTAAAATATTATCAATGTTAGCAATAGCAGATATGACATATTTGTTGTTGTAGTATATATTATTATATATGTATATATATGTTAATTTTGAAATCTCCGTATTCAAAATGATAAAAAACTCTAATCATTTTAAGATTAGAGTTTTCTTGTTTTCCTTTAACCAATTAAGCATTTTTTGGTCATTATTTTTATTTTGTCGCTTATTCTCTTTCCTGATATATCGAGAGAGGGTAGAGTGAGAGATGCCTATATCCGTGGCAGTTTGACGAATACTCACATTCAGTTTATCTATCATTTCTTTCATCGCCTCAGGGGAAAGGGTAATTTCTTTATCCTCATCAAAACTATCATCATTGAACTTGAATGCTTGCTGAATAGGTTCACGATCTGATTTGTTCAGCGAAAATTCAATATCTACAGCAGCTGCTGTTTCATTTTGTGCAAGTTCTGAGAAGGGAGAAAAAGAAAGTTCAGCTGAATGTGTTGCCGTATTTTCCTGAGTCATTTGATACATGCTATTCATAATTTTTTCCTCTACACTATAGCTCGTATCAGCCAAAAGGTTTTTTTGGTTTTCTTGTATCACGATGTCAGTCGGCAAAAGCAGCACACTTAACTTGGTCCAATAGTTTTTAAGCCATCCCTTTTTGCCAACTTTCTCTTCGTGAATCTCTTCAGTGTATCCCCAGCTTTTTACAACATCATCTTTTTGAAGCTCATCTAATACCGTTTCAAATTTATCCCTTACTTGAACTCCATTGTAACGCGATGAAATATCCATTACTTTAAGCAATGTAGCAACTTTAAATGGCTGCTGCAGGGAACGTTTAATCGTTCTAATTTTCCATTGCAGATTCAAATACCTTGTTAATCGCTTTTGTTCTCTCTGTGTGTAATGACTGTACTGAAATACTTTAAGATCTAATAAGCCAATAGATCGGTTAGGTCCCACCAGATAAGGAGTAAGTATAGAAGTGGGTTTAACCTGAACCGCATAAATTCCTTTGGCTTCGCCTGATTTTTTATCATATGCAACTCTTATTTTTCCAATTTCAAACATTCTTTGGAAATCTTTAAAGTTATAGAGTTCGTTTTCCTTCATTTCCTGAGTATTCAACACTTTTACCTTTTGATCCCCAAGAGAAATCCAAATACTTGAAAGCGCGGCAACTCGTTTCATAATGTTGAATCGATCTTCTTCTCGGAAGTCTATTTCTCTTCCGTTAGAGGACCGTTTCTTCAAGTTCCTTAATCTCAAGGCATCATTGCTGTGAAACTCGATATAACCGTCATTGCTTTTTGGTGTCACCATCCATAAATATGTAATTAAATCAAACAGATCAGCTGTCATTTCATCCAATGAGTTTATCGTAGACCCAATCATTTCAAGCCACATGGCCTGCTGATCTGATGTTACTTCAGTAACATGGGATTCATAGGGTCTAAGTTCTGCCAGGCCTTTCACTTTTCCACGGTTGTCTATGATCTCGGTTGCCAAGTGTCCTGTCTCACTTTCTTTAAACTCTTTTTTCTTGGTAACGATGTCTCTCATTAAATGATAGTCCATATCCATACTTCCATATATATAATCACGATTTAACGCTTCATCAATTTTTTCTTCGTTTACACTGCGTTTAATCTCATCATTAGGGTATTCATTTAAGAAATGACCGGCTAATAGTATCTTAATGGTATCTTTATATTGAGTTACCGCGTCTTTAATCATCTTTTTTGTTATATGTTTTTCAGAGTACAATGTTTGAGTAAATAAGAAGAACAATGCTCGAAAGCTTGGCCTCATCTTTTCACTGGGAGATTGTCTCCTAAACTCTTCATCACTCATTTTATAGGCTTCCATTTTCCAATCTTCCAAAATATATGGCCGATCTTCAAATAAATACTTTGATTCTTCGAATATAACAATCTTTAATAATTCATAGTTCAGTATTAAGCGGTCTGATATGTCTTCATAATTCATTAAAAGTACCATCCTTTCTTTCTGATACTGATAGATCAAAACGTATATGTAAAAAATGCACCACTTCACCTTTTATGTATACATATTCTGTTGCAAATAATAAAGATAATTAAATCAGTATAAGAAAACCGAGTTCTTCACCTTAAAATGCACCACTTCAGTAGCATTATAACAAGAAAATAAGCTCTTTTACATATTAAATGCACCAAATACCATACAGGTTCCGCCAAGAAAGCAATAAAATGCACCACATCTGCTTAAAAAGACATGATTTTCACCATAAACATCGGTTTTTTAGAAGACTATAATTATATTAAATGAATTTATAAAAGAAAATGCACCAGTTAGCATACAAGTTCCGCTAAGTTGTAAAAAATACTTAAGGATTTTTGGAAATAAAGTGACTAATTTAAAGAATACAGGTTGTATACATTCAGAAAATGCACCAGTTTTGAATTATATTATGATTTACGGATAATTAGTGTTCAATTTGTCCAATAAAGATTACTCTATGTATGGTTAGAAATGGTCCAAAATGGTCCAAAATGATAATTTGAGCGGAACTTGTATACAAAAATAAGATTAAAATGCACCAATTGTTTCTCAGATAACTCATAATCAGCGGAACCTGTATAGTAAACAAACCCCAATAAATCAGTCTTTATCACAGACACTTTTAAAAAATTAATATGAAATAGTGAAATTAAGTAAAGTAATTAAGAAATTTAAGCGGAACCTGTGTACAACAAATGCACCACCGCATGCGTATGTTGAGCGGAACCTGTGTATAAATTTTTCACTCGAGTTTCTGTCAATCAATTGATAGATAAAGCTTTTCTATCTAGATTTTAAAAAGGATACATGCTTCAAAATGGTGCATTTGATAAGAAAATGGTGCAAAAGTTGAGCGAAACCTGCATAACAAAAAAAATAAAACTTTTTTTATATCCCTTGGGGCCCTAGGCTCCAGGGGTATTTTTAATTTTGGTGCATTTTGCTTAGAGAGCGGACTTTGGCAATATTCGATTTCGATATACTTATTACAGCAAAATATTCCAATAAATTTAAGAGATTTGAGAGGGTGTTAGATATGGGAGAACATGAAGTTAAAAGAATGACAAAGAGCGTGGTTTCACCAGCTGAGATCATGCAATTCATGACCCATAACAGCCTGCTGCTCTACAAGAAGAAAGGGTCCCGTGCCCCATTAGATAGAATAACAGTGTATCAGAATACAGAAAATAAAAATCCGTACCGTAAAGGTGCGGTATTTGTGTCTCCAACAAAAGATGATCTCGTTGAGGGAAAAGGCTATGTAGTAACTTCCTATGAAACATTAGGGGAGAAGTATCAGCAATTATCTCACTGGACGCCAAACACATATCGAGGCGGCACCTATTATGATTTCAAAAAACGTATCATCAAAGGCCATAAACGAGAAAACTTAAAGCAAATCAATGTGATTGGTTTTGATATTGATACAAAAGAAGTGGATCTTTACGGATTATATTTAGGCTGCGAAGAACTGAAACTACCCAGGCCGAACCTCCTTCTTGAGACACCAAGAGGATATCAGTGCTTTTTTGTTTTAGAAACGCCTTTTTATGTACATAGTCAAAACGATTATAAGTCTTTGAGAGTAGCAGAACGCCTATCTGATAATATTCGCAAAGCCTTATGCAAGTATGTTCCGATAGATTTGAATTGTGTTCCCTTTGGCTTTTACCGGATTCCTAAAGAAGATAACATTTTAGATTTCTATGAAGAAACGGCTAACACAAACCTGCTTCTTTCTTGGTCAAAAACATTCGAGGAACAAGAAAAAAGGAAGTTTCTACGCGTTGTCTATAATAACAAGTCTTCATCAATGGATCTTTGCTCATCAGATTGGTACAAAGCATTGATCCAGGCAACATATATTGAAAAAGGGCATAACAGCGCGAGCCGCAACAATGCATTAATGACTCTTGCACTTGCTAATTACGCGAGTGAGCGCTCTTTTGAAGAAGCTTATGATGAACTAGATCAATTTAATAGCTTTTTAGATTACCCATTAAGCAAGTCTGAATTTGAGAAAACGTTAAAAAGCGCCTACTCAGGTAAATACAAGGGCGTCAAACGCTCTTATGTAGAAGGTCTGCTTGAGCTGTGGTCTGATGGGAGTGCCAGGTTTCAGGGGAGAGAGGGCTGGTATAAATTTAAAAAGGAGCGTGAAGTTAGAGAACGATCTCATTATGATGAATGGGAAGAAGATATTATTAGATACATAGAGGAGCATAAAAGCCCAGAAATGCCGTTTCTAGAGGGTTCTTTAGTTATGCTTGCTGAAACCTTTGGTATGGCCGTTTCTTCTTTAAAAGAGGTGATCAATCGTTCAAGCAGGCTTATTAAGAAAACCGTTGGCCGCGGCCGCGCAGCTGTAACAAAATTGAGCAGCAGGAGTATGCTGTTTAAAGGTTTGCTGCATATGCGTAAAAAGCAAACAAACCTTTACCAATCGACAGCTGGAACTTTAGTCGACAGTGTTTCCACAATAAGGCGAGAAATACAGCTAGTTATAAACATGATCGACACACCATTTTCATCACAGGATGCAATAGACATATTTATTGATTCACGACCATTTTCACCGATAAAGAATACAAGCTGAAATTAATAAGCCAGTCTGCCAATACATATCTATATTCTCCTGCTGCTAGATTCTGCTGTATAGTCCTATACAGTTACCAAGCTATATTTAGAACTTTTTTATATTATAATAATTATAAATTACTTCATGAATCATTGGCTATTTTTTACTGTTTTGGTATGTTACAAACTCATACCTTTAGGGTTTAAAATTAAAAATAAGTTTAAAGAAGGTAAGTTATATTGGGGATCACTTGAAGTCTGGAAATTTTCAACTCATTATTAGTAATAAGTTTTTTAGTTCATTTTATGATGAATATTATTGGGAAAATTTCATACAGCAAATATCAAAATAAGAACATTTGATCTCTAAACAGGAAAAAAGTCTCTTTCCATATATTTACCAATATGGTAGCATTAAGTAGTAAAAACTCTTGTAATTACTGTAGTAAAAGCTGTTATTTCAATATACAACATTAAATACAACTATGAATACCTGAAAAGTCAAGTGCAGTCCTGCTAAATGGTCACGGCATGATGGAGAGTTTTTCCGTGACTATTTAGCTGGACCTTAGATAACTAATCCACTTACCCATCTTAAATAAATATAGTGTGTAATGTGTGATGGTAGGAGTGTGTATGTTAGAGAGTAAGAGTAAGAGAGTAAGTAAGTGTAGTAGTAAGGAGGAGAGAGAGTGTGAGTAGTGTGTAGTAAGTGAGTAGTGAGAGTAAGTTCAAGGGATGTAGTTCAAGAGATTCAAAGATTAAGTTCAAGTTCAGTAAAGGTAGAGGGAGCAGATAGGGTTTAGGAGCAGTGGGAATGTTCTTGGGGTAGTTTGATGCGGTGGATTTAAATGAGAAATTGTTGTATTAATTGAGAAACTTTTCAGTTTGGTTTTGAAGGGGTGAATGGGTGTGAGGTTTCATTTGTTGCCGTTTTTGATTCCGAGAGAAGGTAAGGTTTATGAGTTAAGGACAACGATGGATGCTAAGATTTTGTATTTCAAGGATGAGACTGCCTGGACAACGATGCTAAGTTTTTTGACGCTCCCCTGGTATCGCAGATGGGTTAAGCAGGAATGGATCAGCTGGGAGATTGCTGCTACGAAAGATGAGATCCGGTACTTTGTCTGGGTCCCAGATGAACATATTGGAAGAGCGTTTAAAGCTAGTTTTATACCGAACATTCGAATGTAGAGATTGTGGAGGCCGATTATTACTCCGTTGATTTTAGCCGTCCTCACGCGGGTACTAAGCTATTCACCGAGAGTCATTGGACGATCCCCATAAAAACGTATCATAATGAAGTAGTGGATACTCAGGCTGAAATTGTAGAGTTTCTAGATGGTTTAGAAGAAGGCCAGGAGATTAACATGCAATTTCTTGTGCAGCCTGCTTATCATACTGAAAAGAGCTTTCGGGGAATTGTCCGCCAGTTTCATAAACAGGGTGAGTATGATGAGACACTCCAGAAGGATAATGAACTGTATTTATCCGCAATAGAGGGGAAGGCAACGAGGGTTCTTTCGAGGGTTGGCGTTAAAGTTGTTGCTTTTGGTAGAGACAACCGTGATTCCAAAGAGTTGATTAAGAGTGCTAAAGGGTCTATCGGTACTTTTTCAAGCGGACGGTTAAATCAATTAAAGGGACGTGAATGGTGGTGGTTCCGTACAATTCGGCCATTGTTTCGCTGGGAGTATAAGAATCGCATTTATTCCGTAGGGCCTATGAAGAAGCGAGTGATTTTAGGTTCTGAAGAGATGGCTGCTATAATGCGGCTTCCAAGCGAAAGAGTTCAGAAAAATAAACTCAACCGGCTAAAAATGCGCTCCACGCCTCTTCCGAAAGAATTAAAGAATGTGGAATTTGATCCTTCTTTATCCGTTCGTCTAGGAGAACACCGTTATCACGGAAAGCAGACGGATGTCTTGTTTGATCTTGCAACCTTGCGTTATCATGCTGCTTTTATAGGAATGTCAGGTATGAAGAAATCAACTGCCATGTATAACCTTGTCGAGGATTTAATCAATCTTGAAGGTGCCGGCACTACAATAGGCGGTACCATTATCGATCCGCATGGTGACTTGTGTCAGGATATCGCTGCAAGGATTCCGCCGGAAAAACAGTATCTTGTCAGATACATTAAATTTTCAGAAGGCGAGTTACCGTTTAACGTTTATGATGTTGATTTTCAGGCGGCAGAAGATAAAATTGCCCAGACGGTTGCGGATGTATTAAAAAGGACCTGGAAGGATTTTTGGGGTCCGAATATTGATGATAATTTCCTGAATGGCGGAATTGTTCTGCAGAGGTTAGGTGAAGCGAGTCTTCCGAATTTGCAAAGGCTGCTCAGTGATCCTGACTACCGTGAAAATGTCCTGGAACGTCTAAATCGTGACGATCCTATCGAGAATGATCTTTATCTGTACTTTGCAAACCTGCAAGGGCTTCAAGATCGTGAACTGCAGGCAAAAACGAATTCAACACTCAATAAGCTGCGGAAAATCACCTTATCTGGCGTGCTGGGGAAAATGCTTCGCGCTAAAACGAATGGACTGCGCTTTCATGAAAGCATGGACCAGGGAATGATCAATCTGCTTGATTTATCTGAGCTTACAAGTGATGAGAAGAAGCTTATCGGTTCGATGTGTTTGACGTATGCAGAACTTGCCGGGAAAAGCAGGGCGGACACTCCCGTATCAGAACGTCACAAACTACCTTATCATTTTGTGATGGTGGACGAGGCTCCAACCTTGATGGAACACAGCATAGATGCGATTGAGTCTTTTGCATCGGAGCTTAGGAAATACAAAACATCCATCATTTTAGGCATGCAGGGAATAAAAGATCAATTGCCGAGAGAAGTTGCGTCTGCTATATTCAGAAACTTCGGAACTTTTGTTTCTTTCCGGTTAGGAGAACCTGATGACGCCCAATATGTGAATCGCTCCATGTCGTCTGAAGTACTTCAAGAAACGGATTACCTTCAAGTTGAGCCTTATAACGCGTATATGAGAATGCAGGTTGGAAACGAGAGAACCCGGCCTTTTCTAATTCGTATGAAAGCACCTGGGCCTGCTTTGTATGCAGATTCAATTTCAGAGCTAAAGAAAAGAACAATTGCAGATGCAATGGAAATTGAAAGGCAGACTACTTTAGGGTCCTTGTTTAAGGAGAAACAAATTGAAGACGAAGAAAAAGCAACTTATGAACCGTACCTTGCTGAAGAAGGTATACAAGATACCAGTCATCCTAATTGCCTGATAGACGAAGTCGCTGCAACAATTGAAGCATTTGGAGATACCCTGGAGTTAAAGTCATCTTATCAACAAAATCATCACCCTAAAGAAAATGATAGATCGGAGAAATCAGCTGATCACATCGTTGAACTAAAAGAGAAAACCAAGCAGCATGAAACTTGCCCTTTAGATAGTGAACGATCTTCAAGTGAAAAGGAAGACGCGCAGAAAGAGAAAAAAACGGATGAGACAAAAAAAGTCATCAGCAACGATGACTTATGGGTGTAGCAGGGGGAGTAAATATGGCCAAAAGAATAACCGATTTAGAAGAAGAATTGTTTGTATCTTTGCATGATTTAGTATTTGTAGATGTTCAGTATTTAGAAAAATATATATATGTTCATGAGGATAGAAAGCCTTACAGCAAGTACTGGATTTCAAAGCAAATGAGAGCGATGGAAGCAGAAGGCTATATCAAGTCATTCCCGGTTGCCAAAGCAGCCGTGCAAGGGCGAGACCGACTCGTTTATACGCTTGATACAAAAGGTGTTCAAGAAGTAAAAGAAATTCTAGGTGAAGCTGATTGGGATACAAGATGGACACAGAGAACCCCAACTTATGTTTTTCATTCATTGAGGATGTCACATATACAGGCTGCCTATGCCTCGCAAAAAGATAATCAGTTTACATTTAAAGAGTTTTTCTCAGAACGCAGAGCCTTTCGCAATTATGGCGAAATCATCAAAGATAAGGAAGGAAAGAAAAAGCAATCTTCGACAACCGTGATACGTCCAGACGGTGCTTTTACATTGGAGAGAGAAATAAACGGCCAGAAAGTGAAGTTTTTGTTTTTTGTAGAACTCGAGAGAAGCAGGCAGCGAGTGGATGTCACGTTAAACAAGATCAGACGCTATAACGAGTATGTTCAAAAAAGATCATTTGAAAATGATGAGATTTTTGGCGAAGGTGTACGTGTCGTCCGTGTATTATTCGTCTCGAATAACGATACTGAGCGCAATAAAATCATGGAAAACTCATTTAAAGCTGATTCTCGTGAAATCGAAAAAATAGGCGGCAGTTTATTGTTTGGAACTTATGAGGACGTTATTGCAGATCCGTTCGGTCAGATCTGGAAAGCGAAAAATTCATCAGATTCCAATAAATTATACAGTTTATATAAAAAAGTTGAATAAAATACACTTCTAAAATGGTAGAGAAAAGATACTTGAGAGGAGGTGATAAGAGGTGGGCTACAAGGTGAAACGCGGTTCGACACCAACGGAGAGTTCCATAAAAGAGATGTTGTTAAGTTTTATTAAAAGACTTGCAGTCGTTATGATCATTATGGCCGTAATGGCGGCTATCGGTTATTTTCTTTTTCAATTTGCGTATGATGCGTTTCCGGCTTTTGCAGCAGCTGCCGATGATGTCGTATTTTTTGTCAGAGGATTCTACGCGGAACACGGGGTCTGGGCAACACTCGGAATGTTTGGATTCATCTTTATAGCGGTTTGGGCTTTTGGTGAAGAAGCAAAGAGAAAAGATCGCCAAGCAAGCCATGAATGAAATGATGAAATAGTAAAGACTCTAAAATGTTAAACCCCCTGCTTTTAATAGGGAGGGTACTTCACAGATTTTGAGAAATATAAGAGTTTAGTAGAGTTATAGCTTTGAAGGGAGGCACTATGAAAAAACGTGAATACCCTAGAACAGTCTTATTTAAAAAAGTTATCAAAGGAATGTTTTGGACTGCTTTTATATTGGTATTGTTTCTGTCAGTAGTGGCAATTGAACGAAGTGGAAATGCCGGTGCGGGTGCAATACAGCATAAGCAAGATGAAGATGTAATGAAAGAAGATAATTTTGCTGCAGGCGTTGGTGCACAGTCTTTTGCAGAGAACTTTGCTGTTGAGTATTTCAATTGGGAGAATTCCGATGATGAAATAAAAAAACGAGCCGACCGCCTTCAGTCATTCCTTGCCAAAGGACTTGATGAACAGGCAGGTCTTACTTTTGAAGGAATGGAATGGAGCAGTGAGTTATCGGATTCACAAGTATGGAAAATAGAAGAAAAGTCAGAAAATACAGCGTTAATTACCCTTCGAGTACACCACACCTTAAAGAAATCCATACCGCCAGATGCCAAAGCCGTTGAGCAAGCAAAGAAAGATAAAAAACCTCTCCCTAAGGCTAAAGAAGAAAAATCAGAACCATTTGAAAAGTATATTGTTATTCCAGTCAAAACTGATGGCAAATCATATGTTGTTCATAAGGTCCCTTATTTTGTCCCTCCAGCCAAAAAACCAGAAATCACATCAGACGCATCGATTAGTGAAGAAGGAAAAATCCAAGATTCGCAGCTTCAAGATGAAATTACTTCAGGACTCACTACATTTTTCAAAGTATATACCACAACAATTGGTAAAAAAATATCCATTTCACGTAAACAGGTTAAGAGATTGTCGATTTCTAAAGTGGTAAACAAGGAACAAATTCTTTTTCTAATAGATTTGGCATTATCAACTGGTGATGAGGACTGGTTTATCGAACTTTCTGCAAAGTTAAACTCAATGAGGAAAAAAGATGCAAGTTGGATTAATCGGGTTAGGTAAAATGGGATTCAATTTGGGGAGATACCTCATTGACCATCATTGTGAAGTTGCTGCCTTTGATTTAAATCATCATGTAGTAGAAGAATTAGTGAAGTATGGAGCAATAGGAACTTCGAGTATGAAGGAGCTTATTGAAATGTTAGAAGCCCCTAGAATGATCTGGATTATGGTTCCTCATGCTGTTGTTGATTCCGTTATTGATGGGATCACTCCATACCTAAGTCAAGGAGATATCGTGATTGAAGCAAGTAATTCTCATTATAAAGATTCCATTCAACGGTACCATCACTTAAAGCAGTATGGGATACGTTTTATGGATGTTGGTACGTCCGGAGGAGTAGAAGGTGCTGGTAATGGAGAATGTTACATGGTCGGAGGAGATGCTGAAGCATGGAATATTGCTGAACCAATCTTTCGCGACACAGCCGTGGAAAATGGGTATTTATATGCTGGAGAAGCAGGCAGCGGTCATTTCTTAAAAATGGTCCACAATGGAATTGAGTATGGCATGATGGCTGCGATTGGCGAGGGATTTGAAGTATTGGAGAAAAGTGATTTTGATTTTGACTATGAAAAAGTGGCAAGAGTATGGAATAACGGCTCAGTCATTCGTTCATGGCTCATGGAATTAACAGAACATGCAATTTTCTAAAGATACAAATTTAGAAAAAATTAAAGGTATAATGCATTCATCAGGAGAAGGAAAGTGGACAGTGGAAACTGCTTTGGATTTACAGGCAGCCACCCCTGTGATAGCCATGTCTCTTTTGATGCGTTACCGTTCTTTAGATAGTGACACCTTTACAGGGAAAGTGGTCGCTGCCCTTCGGAATGAATTTGGTGGACATGCAGTTGAAAAAAAGTAAGTTTGTTAAGAAATAGTATTCTGTAGGAATCCAAGGCTTTTTAAATAAGCCTTGGTTCTTCTCTAATAAGTACTAAACCCCAGTGTTATTCTTATTTAAATCAGTGAATTTCTTCATCCAAATTTCCCCACAAATTCATCAATTCTAGAACATATTTTTATTTTAATTGACCACTAAAACGGTTCTAGTTAATATATATGTAATTTCCCACTGAATGGAGGGGTAAAAGATTGAGGTTGTTATTAATTGAAGATGAGCCAGATTCCTTAATGGGAATGAAAAAGGCTATTGATTCTCTAAATGTTGAAGTAGAATTGCATACTTCAAATAATGCGGAAGATGCAAGAGAGGTCATTTTTAAACACTATCCTGAACTAATTATTACTGATATTATGCTTCCTGGTATATCTGGTCTTGATTTAGTTGAAGAGGTTGTAAATAGTGACTACCAACCAAAGGTTATAGTTGTAAGCGGTTTCGATGATTTTGATTATGCAAGGAGAAGTATACGGTTCGGTGCAGTTGATTATTTATTGAAACCATATAGCACAAAGGAGTTTACAGAAAAAGTAAACAGGACTCTTTCAATGATAAAAGAGGAAAAAGAACAACTTCAGTATACTGAACAGCAGAAGTCATTTGAAGAGATTGGAACACGTTCTATGAGGGATAACTATTTAGTCGAATTTTGTTTAAAAAGAACACCTCTTGAGGAACATCTCTATCATAGACTGTGTTTATGGAATATTGATTGGATAGCGAATAAATCCTTCTCACTCCTTATTTTTGATGTAAAGGGCTATCCTGACGGGAAACCTTTTACAGAAGAAAATCACTTAAAGACTTTTGTGATAGGAAATATTATGCAAGATGTTATCCGAGATCATATGCACTCACTCCTTTTTAAAGACCCTAAAAATAGATGGGTATTATTAACAAATATTGAAGATTCTGAGGAAATAGCTAGGTCCATTCACAAAGAGGTAAAGGAATATCAAAATATCGAGTTAGCAATAGGAATTAGCACAAAAGTATCGTCATTTGAGGAGATGCATGCAGCATACAGCTCTACACTAAAAGAATTTCAAATAAGCTCTTTAACGAATCGCGAGGACTTTGCAAAAACTGATCATCTGATGTCTACAGATCTTACCGCTGCTAGCCATTTAGCATCATTAGTAATAAATAGGGATGAAGATAGCATTCGCCAAGTGTTAAAGGTTTTCTTTCAACAGGTCATATTACTTGATGGTCTTGGATCAAAAGACGATATCACACGAAAAACATTAAACTACTTGTCACAAATCCTTGCAAGTATAAGTGAACAAACCTCAAAGGAGCTTAAAGATATTCCAATGAGTGTATGGGAAAAGGTTGATGAATGTACCACATTAGAAGAATATGAAGAGGTCTTATCTGAGTATTTAACGAGTGTGGGTCATGAGGTTTCAACACATGCTACCAATTCAATCATTGAAAGAGCCATTCAAATGATTCATTCTAGTTACATGGAGGATTTGAGCTTACAAATAATCGCAGACGAGCTATCCTTACATCCAGTTTGGCTAAGTCAGTTGTTTAAAAAAGTAACGGGACAAACATATATGGATTTTTTAACAGAGACGAGGATTAACAAAGCGAAAACACTCCTAAGAGAAACAAGTATGAAAGTATATGAGATAGCGGAATCTGTAGGCTATCAAAATCTACAGCATTTCGGTACTATTTTTAAAAAAAGAACAAGTCAAACACCCAAAGAGTATAGGTACGGAAAATGAAATTTAGAAAGGTAAGAATAGAAGATAATTTATTTAACAAAATGTTTGTCTTTATTGCCTTATCCATCATTATTCCATTAGCATTGTTAGGTTATTTATCATATGATCGATCTAAGTCTCAGTTAGAAACGGTTACCTCTAAGCTTCTTCAAGACAATATAGAATTGAATAAAAAGCAGGTTAATCGTTTATTAAAAGATGCAGAAGTTGAATCAGAAAAAATGGTAACATCTATCCAGTTACAGAAGCTATTGCAAAGTCATCCGCCAACATCTTATGAAGAAGAAAAAGCTTTTATCAATCGGATCAGTCAACTTATTGCCCAGTTAAAAGGGACGTACGGAGTATATGTCTTTCCAAAACAAATGAAGTATTATCCAAATTATTTGGAGCTAATAAATGGAAATGATTTTAAGCCAAGTACGGAATTGATGTTAAAAGCCTTTGATTTGAAAGAAAAAGGGGTTTGGTACCATTATTGGGATGAATCTTCAAAGAAGCCAGTTTTTACTTATATAAGAGCGGTTCGTTCATCCTATTATTACGAACCACTTGGTGTTATTGTTTTAAAAATTCCTGATTCATTTGTTCGAGAGGAATTAACCTTCCCTTCTTCTTTTAAAAACTATAAAACATTAATTGTTGATCAAGATAAGAACATTATTTCAAATGAAAACTCAATGCTTTATAATGAAAAATTTGTACCAGAAGAGGATTGGAATACAGCTGAAACTCAATTAAATAAGCAGGGATGGAAACTAATCACTGCCCTGCCAAACAAAGAGATTACAGGAAATATTGAACAAATAAAAAACTTTACTTTGTGGATTGTAATGATCAGTATATTCATTATTTCGACCTATCTTGTTATTATTGTTCGTAATTTTACATTACCTATTAAGGATCTCGTCTCACATATGGAAAAAGTACGAAGTGGAGTATTGAAGCATTTCCGAATGGAAAGGTCTAGAAAAGATGAGATTGGTCAGCTTGTTGGCGGGTTTAACCAAATGATTACTGGAATGTCTGAACTTATTGTACAAACAAAAAAGATGGAATCAGATAAGCGAAATTTTGAGCTTCAAACATTAAATCATCAAATAAATCCACATTTTTTCTATAATACATTAGATGCAATTAAGTGGAGAGCAGAAAAGGTAGATGAAAAAAATATTGCACTAATGGTAACGAAATTAGCTAACTTACTTCGATTCAGTTTAAATAATAATAACGAGTGGACAACGGTTGAAAGAGAAATTGAGCATGCTAAGAATTATTTAGACATTGAAAAGCTAAGAAGTAATCGTTCATTTAAGGTATTTGTTCAGGTAGATCCAACGATTTTAAAATTAAAAGTAATTAAGTTAATCCTTCAGCCAATCGTAGAAAATTGTATTAAGCATGGAATTAGTAACTTGCCAGAAGGTAAGGGGAAAATTCTGTTAACAGTTAAACGCATTGAACAGGACATTATCTTTATTATTGAAGATAATGGATCAGGACTGAATAGTAACAAATTGGACAAAGAAAGAAATTCAAATCATGTGCATCATGGAATTGGATTAAAAAATGTTCATAAACGACTTCGACTTCATTTTGGAACTGAGTATGGAATAAAAGTTGATGAAGAGCATCATGAAGGCTTTAGAGTGATCGTGCGGCATCCAGTACATGAGGAATAATAATTAGCTAAAGGGGGGAGATAATTGACTAAGCACTATACTCTCTTGATTTTTATTATTGTGAGTTCTATTATTTTAACCGCTTGCAGTCAACAATTAAGAAAGCAAGAAGAGGCTATAGAAGAAAATAAAGAAGTCGAAGTGAAAGAACAGATATCCTTAAATGGTGTTTTTCTTAATACGACATGGGGAGAGTTAACCCAAAAGTTAGCGGAAGAATATGAGAACGAAACAGGAGTATCTGTCAATATTGAGTTAGTTGGGCGTGACATGATTTTTCAAAAATTAGCTCTTTCGATCGCTGGTAATGCTAATTATGACCTTTTTAATGTTGATTACAACTGGGTGCCGGAACTAGTCTCTACAAATAGCTTACTACCCTTAGAAACCTATATAGAAAAAAACAAAGTATATACGGAAGATTTTTTGCCAAGAGCACTAGCTCTTACACAATGGAATGGAGAAAACGGTGGATATGGTGAGGGCGGCAATATATATGGATTGCCACAGACGATACACCCTCATATCCTTTGGTACCGATCCGATTTATTTGAGGATGAAAAACTGAAATCAGAGTTTAAAGGGATATACGGGTATGACTTATCTCCACCCAAAAAAATGCAACAATTTCGTGATATGGCTAAATTTTTTAATGGAAAAATGGTGAACGGGAAAAAAATTTATGGCTGGGCTGGACAAGCTAGTGAAGGGTTTGGCAATGTGCATACATGGTTAACATTTGTCTATTCTAACGGCGGAGATGTCATTGATTGGAATAAGATGACCTCATCATTATCAACTCCAGAAGTCATAGAGGCGACAAAGACGTGGATTGACCTACTGCAATTCTCTCCTCCAGGTATAAATGATTATACCTTTTCAGAAGTATCAGCTGATGCTGCAGAAGGAAACGTTGCAATGGCTATTCACTGGTCTTGGGCAGCTGATAAGGTAGACGATCGGGCCAATTCTAATACTGTTGGCCAATGGGAATTTGTCCAAACGCCTGCAATGAAATCATCTGTTCCACATCTTGCTGGCTGGTCAATTGTTATTCCTAGAACGTCAAAGTATCCAGAAGAAGCGTTTAAATTTATGGTTTGGTTAGAAAGTAAACAAAATGATGTCAGACAAGCTCAGATGGGTGGGGGAGATCCAGTCCGATTCTCTTCCTATTTAGTTCCAACTCTTAAGCAAGTGGAAGTTGCGGGAACTGATGTTAAGAAATTTCGCCGATACAAAGCAGTAAATGAAGCAATGAAGACAGCAAAAGCTCGTCCATTTTTCCCACAGGAAGAACAATGGGAAAGTGTTGTAACCGGTTATTTACACGATGCCCAACTAGGGGAAATGTCAGTTGAAGAAGCATTAACGAAGGCTGATGAGGCTGTAAATAATTTGTTGAGATAATTATAATTTTTCCTCTTCCCTCAGATTTCTGAGGGTTTTTTGTTGTTTAAAACCTATAATTTCCAACCGAGAAAGTGTAAACACTCATCCCTACATCTACACTAAAAATGCATGGTGAAAGATTAATTTAACCATGTATTTTCGATTTTCAATAACCGGTAAGATATAACTAAGAAGTAAACAAGCAATACATTTCTTCAATACGAAAATGATTGCGTTTACAATTTCACATTAATAAGTTAATAGAAAAGAGAGTCTTAAATGGTTAGAATCGTAGATGTTGCAAAGAAGGCAAATGTTTCCACTGCTACAGTCTCTAGAGTCATAAGTAAGCCTGATACTGTAAGAGAGGAAACAATTAACAAAGTATTAAGAGCCATTAAAGAATTAAACTATCATCCAAATGTTTTAGCTCGGCAGCTAAGGACGTCAGAAACTAAAACAGTGATTGTTGTGATTCCAGATATATCTAATCCTTTCTTTTCAAAGGTTCTACGAGGAATAGAAAATCTTGCATCAGCTAATGGATATCAAGTTTTACTTGGTGATGCTGGGAATGATAGTGAACAGGAAAGTCGGTATTTAGATATGCTCCGTCAGAAAAAAGCAGACGGTATGATCTTATTAACAGCAAAGATGAAAGCAGAGATTGTCGAAGAAATGGCAAATGAATTTCCTGTAGTACTTGCCTGTGAATATATTGAAGGCTCTTCTATTCCAACCATTTCAATTGACAATGTCAGCAGTGCAAGAAAGGCAACAGACTATTTAATTCAGTTAGGACACCGAAGAATAGGAACTATTTCTGGGCCACTTGATAGTGTATTAGGACAAGATCGATTAAAGGGTTTTTACCAGGCGATGGCAAGGCATAGCTTATCAATAGATCCAGTACTAGTACAAGAAGGTCATTTTAATTATGAAAGCGGATTTAATTTAATGAAGAAGTTTTTAGCGCTCAATAGAATGCCAACCGGAGTATTTGCAGCGAATGATGAAATGGCTTTGGGTGCCATTAGAGCCATAAGAACAATGAACCTTAGAGTACCTGAGGACATCTCGGTTATTGGATTCGATGATATTCATTTTTCGTCTATTTTCGAGCCTGCTTTGACCACAATCTCACAACCAGCTTTTGAAATAGGTTCTAAAGCGATGGAACTATTAATCATGCTAATGGATAAAATGAAAATCGAGAAAAATCAATATATTTTAGATGACAGTCTTGTCATAAGAGAATCGTGCTCAAAGATCAATAAATCCTTACACCCTTAATGTAATCGGTTACAAATATCAGTTCACTCATAACTTTTAAACTCAGTAAAAAGGGATGAAAAGTTTGTTTTTATAAAGAAAATGTAATGGATTACAAAATTAAGAAAGAAATTAGATTTCATTCATTTTCTCTATAAGTTAAGAAGCGCTAATTTATAGCTTCGAATTGCGGTTGATTTGTAAACGATTACAAACTTCTGCCAATTGAACTTTAAAGGAGGTGGTTGTAAAAAACGTTAGTTGTACCATACAAAAGATTAAACTACATGAAAAACATGGGGGTTCTGAAATGAAAAAGAATCTATTATTTTCCGTATTAATGCTACTCGTTTTTAGCGTAATAATCGGATGTGGAAATAAGGAAGAAGCACAGACAACGGAAGGAAGCACAGAAAAAAATGAAAATTACCTTTCTGAATCAGGGCCACTAACAATAAATCCTGAGATTCCAGATATAGAAGTTCTAGATAAAGGACCAAATGGAGAACAAGCCGTTTCTGCAAAGTCTTTACAGTTAACCGAAGAAGAGCTTCAAAAAATTAAGGATGGTAATTATAAAGCAGCCATTGTTATGCACTATTCAGGTACAGATTATATGAATGCGGCAGTTGGAGCGATGCAAGATACATTTGAAAAGATGGGAATTGAAGTTGTAGCTGTTACAGATGCACAATTTAAGGCAGAAAAACAAGTTAACGATATTGAAACAGTTTTAGCAAAAAAACCAGATATTATGATTTCGGTTCCGGTTGACGCAGTATCAACTGCACCAGCTTATAAAAAAGCAGTAGAACAAGGCGTTAAGCTAGTATTCATGGATGGAGCAGCAGAAGGTCTTGAAGCAGGTAAGGATTATATCAGTATAGTTTCAGGAGATAACTATGGAAACGGTGCACTTGCAGCGGAGATTATGGCAGAAAAAATTGGTGGAAAAGGGAAAGTTGGTATCGTTTATCACGATGTGAACTTCTTTGTTACAAAAAACCGCTCAGATGCATTTGAAGCAACAATCAAAGAGAAATATCCTGACATTGAAATCGTTGCACAAGGTGGAATAACGGACCCGAATAAAGGAGAAGAAGTTGCTTCAGCGATGCTGACAAGAAACCCAGACATCGATGGTATTTTCGCTCCTTGGGATATACCAGCTGAGGGTGTTATGGCAGCGGCTCGTACAGCCGGAAGAGATGACTTAGTTGTGACAACAGTTGATTTAGGTACAAATGTAGCGATTTCAATCGCATCTGATGGAATCGTTCAGGGACTAGGTGCTCAATTACCTTATGATCAAGGTGTAGCACAAGCCATTCTTTCAGGATATGCCCTATTAGATAAAGAAGCTCCTCCTTATGTTGCTTCTCCTGCTATCGAAGTAACAAAAGAAAATGTTCTTGATGCTTGGAAATTAATATATGGGGTTGAAGTTCCTTCAACTGTTAAAGATGCATGGAAATAACAGATTAGTAAACAAGTGTATAGAGGCTATCAATTTCTTATAGCCTCTATAACCAAAGGAAGGTGAACAAACAATGGATCAACCTATTCTTGAAATGAAGAATATAAATAAAGCGTTTAATGGTATTACGGTCCTAAACCAGGTCAACTTTTCAGTGAAAAAAGGAGAAGTACATGCCTTAATGGGTGGGAATGGTGCAGGAAAATCAACATTAATGAAAATCCTTACTGGCGTTTATACAGCAGATAGTGGAGACATTTTAATTGAAGGAAAACCTGTAAGCATTAAAAGCTTTGATGACGCAAAGGCAAATAAGATCTCAATGATCTTCCAAGAGTTTAGCTTAGTACCAACCCTTACAGTTGCCCAAAATATCTTTTTAACGAGAGAAGATAAGACATCACTTGGGCTTTTAAATGATAAAGAATGTGAAAAGAAAACAGAGGTTCTATTAAAGGAACTTGGGGTTGATATCAGACCATCTGATGTTGTTCAAAATCTAGGAGTTGGCTATTGGCAAATGACTGAGATTGCAAAAGCACTATCTCAGGAAGCGAAAATATTGATTATGGATGAGCCGACCTCTTCGTTAACTCAAACGGAAACGGAAGTATTATTCAAATTCATCAATCAATTAAAAGCAAAGGGTTATGCGATTATTTATATTTCTCACAGAATGGATGAGATTTTCGAAATTTGTGATCGCATCACGATCTTGCGTGATGGTCAATATATTACAACCGAGGATTGTAGTGAAACTGATCTTGATACAGTTATTCAGCATATTGTAGGACAAGAATTTGACCAAGCCTTTGAATATCAGGAGAGGGAATACTCGAAAGAAGCACCGCCGATTTTTGAGGTGAAAAATGTAAGCGCTGGAGATAAAGTTCAAAATATTAATCTTAAAATACAACCTGGAGAAATAGTAGGAATTGCTGGATTGATGGGTAGTGGACGAACGGAATTAGTTCGTTGCTTATTTGGAATTGACTCAATAGACAGTGGTGAAATTTACGTTGATGGTCAAAAACGTTCAATTAATTCGGCTAAGGATGCAATAGACTCAGGGATTGCATTAATTCCCGAGGATCGACGTGTGCAAGGATTGGTTCTAGAACATAGTGTGAAAGACAATATGATTCTACCAATCTTATCTAAAGTGAACAAAGGATTGTTTATTGATAACAAAAAAGCAAATGAAATAAGCAATCAACTTGTCAAAAAGTTAAATGTTAAAACGGATGATATCTTTAAAAAATCAGGCCTATTGTCAGGTGGAAATCAGCAAAAAATTGTTCTTGCAAAATGGTTAGCAAATAACCCAACCGTTTTATTGCTTGATGAACCAACAATTGGTGTAGACATTGGAGCAAAAACAGAAATTATCGACATTATTAGAGAATTAGCTATTAGCGGCAAGGCCATACTTGTCATTTCATCAGAAATACCTGAACTTCTTGCTATGAGTGATCGTGTTCTTGTGATGCATCAAGGCAAGATAAAAAAGGAACTACAACGAACTGAGATTAAATCAGAGGAGGATCTACAATATGCAATCCAAGGTTTCTAAAGTAGAAAAACCAGCATTACCTATGTTTAAGAAATTTGAATGGCGTAACTATATCGTCTATTTTGCCTTCGTAGGAGTGTTAATCTACTTTTCTATCAATTTATATGATGAAGGGTTTTTATCTTCAAGCAATCTATTAAACATTGTGAGACAAACAGCAACCATTTCTTTAATGGCACTTGCAATGACATTTGTTATCAGTACAGGTGAAATTGATCTTTCCGTTGGTTCGATAGCCGCTTTATCTTCATTAGTTGGGGCATTAGCACTACAGGCAGGCTACGGTATCATTGGCGGATTAATCGGTGGTGTTGGTACAGGTATTGTTGTTGGCCTAATTAACGGTTTACTTGTTACAAAAGTAGCAATTCCATCCTTCCTAGTAACACTAGGGACAATGGGAGCGATAAAAGGTGTTGCGATGTGGGTAACAGATACAGCTCCAGTTCCAATTGTTAACTCAAATTTCAACTTTATCTTTGGTTCTGGTGATATTGGGCCAATTCCGGTATTACTTTTATGGACTGTTGTCTTTACAATCATTGCTCATGTTTTACTACGTAAGACGTCTTTTGGAAGACAAGTATTAGCAACTGGTGGTAATGAAAGCGCTGCACGTTTCTCAGGTGTAAAGACGATGAAAATTAAGTTGCTCGTTTTCTTAGGAACAGGTGCAATGGCTGGTTTAGCGGGTTTACTTTATGCAGGGCGTATGAACGCAGGAAGATTTTCATTCGGTGAAGGAGATGAGCTTTCTGTTATTGCTGCTGTCATTTTAGGTGGAACAAGTCTTTTTGGTGGAGTCGGGACAATTATTGGAACACTCATAGGATCCTTAATGATTGGGACAATTAATAATGGACTTATCATTATGGGGCTGGATGTTAGTCAGCAAATGATTATAAAAGGAATCATCATCATTTTAGCTGTAGCTTTCGGTAAAAAAGCAATTAAGAGATAAATAGAGAAAAGAAATCATCAAGAAGAAAATGACAGAGCAGGAGGATGAAACATGGAAAAAATAAAGGTCGGGATTATTGGTACAGGTTTTATTGGGCCAACTCATATCGAAGCAATTAGAAGACTTGGATTTGTAGAAGTGGTTGCTTTAGCAGAAACAAGCCAGGAGCAAGCGGAAACAAAAGCTGCTGAACTTGGTATTCCACTTGCTTATGGAGATTACCGCGAAATGCTTAAAAATGATGAGATCCAGGTTGTGCATAACTGTACGCCAAATCATGTTCACTTTGCGATAAATAAGGACATCATTTTAGCCGGTAAACATGTGATATCTGAAAAGCCGTTAGCAATGAACAGCGAAGAGTCAGCAGAATTGTTGACTCTAGCTAAAACAAAAGATGTTGTTCATGGTGTGAATTTCAATTATAGACAGCATGCAAGTGTCCAAAATTTACATGCGATGATTTCAAGCGGAGATTTAGGAAAAGTCAACTTGGTGCATGGAAGCTATCTACAAGATTGGTTGTTATATGAAACGGATTTTAACTGGAGATTAGCCCCAGAGGTAGGGGGGAAATCCCGTGCTATTGCAGATATCGGCTCACATTGGTGTGACACGGTTCAATATGTAACAGGGAAAAAAATCGTAGAAGTTTTTGCTGACCTTGCCACGGTTATCCCTGTAAGAAAGAAAGCAATATCTGGCAGTAATACGTTCAGCGCAGTCAATCATGAGGAGCAGGAGTATGAGGATGTTGCCATCAATACAGAGGATTATGCATCAGTACTGGTTCGTTTTGAGAATGGCTCAAGAGGTGTTTTCACCGTTTCACAAGTAAGTGCGGGAAGAAAAAATAGACTGAGTTTTGAAATAGATGCTAGTAAGAGTTCAGTATTTTGGAATCAAGAGGAACCGGAAAAATTGTGGATTGGCCACCGCGATAAACCAAACGAAATTCTATTAGCAGATCCGAGCTTATTCTCGGTAGAAGCAAAATCGGCCATTCATCATCCGGGTGGACATAATGAAGGCTGGCCTGATGCATTAAAAAATATGATGCTAAACTTCTATACGTTTGTTAGAGAAGAAAAAAGTCTTAAAACAGATAAGCCTAACTTTGCCACATTTGAAGATGGTCACTTATCAATGTGTATTACTGATGCTATCTTAAAAAGTCACCAACAGCAGAAATGGGTGAAGGTCAAGCAAGAAAAGGAGGTCTACTCATGAAACTAGGTGTTTTTACACCACTTTATCAAAACCTCCCGTTTGAAACGATGCTAGATAAAGTGAAGGAAATGGGATTAGAAACAGTTGAGCTTGGAACAGGAAATTATCCTGGTAACCATCACTGTGATCCAGATGAATTACTTCAATCACCTGAAAAAGCAAAGTCGTTCATGAGAGCGATTGAAAGCAGAGGATTATCCATTAGTGGACTTAGTTTCCATGGGAATCCTTTGCACCCTAATAAGAAGTTAGCCAATGATTCTCATGAGGTGTGGAGAAAAACAGTTCTCCTAGCTGAAAAATTAGAAATACCTGTTGTAAATGGATTTTCCGGATGTCCTGGAGATCATAATGAAGCAAAAAATCCAAACTGGGTAACATGCTCGTGGCCGCCCGAATTTACAGAGGTTTTAAACTGGCAGTGGAATGAAGTGGTGATTCCTTACTGGAAAGAAGAAGCGAAGTTTGCCAGATCACGTGGTATTCAAGTTGCTTTTGAAATGCATCCTGGATTTGTCGTTTATAACCCTGAAACATTGCTAAAGTTACGAGAACATGCAGGGGAAAACATCGGAGCAAATTTTGATCCAAGTCATTTAGTTTGGCAAGGAATCGATCCAATTGCAGCGATTAAAAAGCTTGGACGTGAAAATGCGATCTTTCATTTCCATGCAAAGGACACCTATTTGGATAAAGAAAACATAAAAGTAAACGGTGTATTAGATACGAAGCACTACAGTGAGATTTTAGATCGATCATGGACATTCCGATCAGTTGGATATGGACATGATGAGAAATTATGGAAAGACATGATTAGTACATTGCGAGCAGTTGGTTATGATTACGTGATCTCAATTGAGCATGAAGATATGCTGGCTTCGACTGATGAAGGTCTAAAAAAAGCAATCTCTCTATTAAAAGGAGCCATGTTTAAAGAAGAGCTAACTGAAATGTGGTGGGCTTAATAAAAGCAAACAATTCAACAATGGAGGCGAACAACAATGTCAATGAAAGCAGTTTTTTTCCCAGGAGATAAAAAAGTAGAAATTCGTGAGGTGGACATTCCAACTCCTGGACAGGGAGAAGTGTTAATTCAGTTAAAAGCATCCGCTATTTGCCGTAGTGATATGAGCTTATACCATGGTACGTCAGTATTTGAAGGAACAAAAACAGGTTGTACGGTTCCAGGTCACGAGCCAGCGGGTGTGATTACAGGTGTAGGTCCAGGAGTGACAAAATTCCAAGAAGGAGATCGCGTAGCAGTTTACTTAGCACTAGGCTGTGGTGAATGTGCACATTGTAAGAGTGGCTATAAAATGTTCTGTAAGGAATTTAAATGTATTGGTTTTGACTCTCACGGTGGTGACGCTGATTACATGGTTGTTCCAGCTGAAAATTGCATGAGATTACCTGATAGCATGAGCTTTGTTACTGCCGCTGTATCGACGGATGCAGTCGGAACGCTCTACCATGCTCAAAAAAGAATGAACATATCTGGTAAAGATACGCTCGTTATTTTTGGGATGGGTCCTATGGGTGGAGCTGGCGTAATGATTGCAAAAGGCTTAGGCGCGACTGTTATTGCCGTTGATATGCTTGATGAACGCCTAGAATTAGCAAAAGAGCTAGGTGCTGATTACACAATTAATGGAAAAGAATTAAATGTACAAGAAGAGATTAATCGCATTACAAATGGAGCAGGTGCTGATGCAGCAATCGATTGCTCTGGAAATCCTTATGCTGAAAATGATGCATTAGATTGTGTGAAGGCTCATGGAAGAGTAGCGTTCATCGGTGAAAGTAAAGAAACAACCATTAAACCAAGCCAGCAATTAATTCGAAAGCAAATTACTGTTATGGGTTCATGGTATTTCCCAATTCAAGAATTTGATGAAATTACAGAATTTATTGTGAGAAAAAATCTACCTGTTGAAAAACTAGTCACACATACGTTCAAGCTTGAAGAAGCAGCAGATGCATTCCGTATGTTCGATGAAAGAAAGACAGAAAAAGCTGTGTTTGTTTGGTGAAAACAGAGCTTTGTATTTTGCTACTCATGATTAGGTAAAATCCCATTTTTATGGTCCATGTAAGATTCAAAATCATTTAAAAAACGGAGTTGTTCATGATGAAAATTTCATTTAATACCTGGGTTTACGGTTCTTTTCCATCTTGGCTTCCAACGTATCCATTAGAAGAGGTCATTAGTCGTTTATCAGCTATGGGTTATGACGGAATTGAAATTGGATGTGCAAGTCCTCATGCGTATCCAGATTTTTTATCGAATGAAAGACGTAAAGAAATTCTTAAACATTTAAAAAGAAACAATCTTAATGTTGCTGCTATGCTTCCTGCTCCAGGGGGCGGACCTGGCTTAAATCCATGCTCTCCATTAAAAGAAGAACGAGAATTTACAATTAAACAATATAAAGATGTTATTCGACTTGCCCACGATTGGGAATGCCCGACTGTGATGTGGCTTGCGGGCTGGTTTGGCTTTGGAACAACTCAGAAGGATGCATGGAAATATAGTTTAGAAGGTTTACAAGATGTTGCAAAATACGCAAAAGATCTTGGAATTACAATAGTTGTTGAGCCTCAAGCAGCCGACAGCAATCTAATCGAATCAGCTGATGATGCCTTAATGCTTGCTCAAGAGGCGGGAGAATCCAACGTAAAAGTAATGTTTGACACGTTCCATGCCTTATATAGAAACGAGGTACCAAGTGATTATGTATATAGAATGAAGGAAAAGCTGCATCACGTTCATATTTCAGATGATGATCGTTTGCCTCCTGGTCAAGGAAGTGTGAATTTTGATTCCTTACTAAAAGCGTTAAAAGAAATTGATTATCAGGGCTATCTATCAATGGAAGTTGGATTTCATACAAGAAAAGCAGATCCAGATTGGTATGCAAAAACTTCAATTGACTATTTGAAACAGAAACTAGCAGAAGTTAAATAAAGAAAATAAAACAGATCATATATACCTTGAACATCTTTTTGGATTCTAGAAAAGATGTTCAAGTATAAGATTTTATTTCATAAAAAATAGGGGGATTTTCATGAAAAAGATTTTTTCCAAAATGATGATGATTCTATTAATTAGTGGTCTAGCAATTGCTGGATGTAGTCAAAGTAGTTCTTCTCAATCTGGAAACGAAAGTGAAAAGAGCGATAAAAATGAGGTGAAACTTCCTGATTCAGGTCCACTTACGATTAACCCGGAAATTTCAAGTGAACAAGAAATATTAAGTAAAGGTCCTTATGGAGAAACAGCTATTTCAGCAAAGGATTTTCAACTAACAGAAGAAGAAATTGAAAAGATTAAAGAAGGTAAATACAAAGCTG
Source organism: Metabacillus dongyingensis (assembly GCF_019933155.2). Lineage (NCBI taxonomy): Bacteria > Bacillati > Bacillota > Bacilli > Caryophanales > Bacillaceae > Metabacillus > Metabacillus dongyingensis. The sequence goes on from NZ_OK052578.1 coordinate 70,900, forward strand.
CAATTGCCATGCATTATGCTGGTAATGATTATTCAACTGCACAAATTAACGGTTTAAAAGCAGCATTTGAAAGAATGGGAATTGAAGTGGTTGCTGTTACAGATGGGCAATTTAAGTCTGAAAAACAAGTAGCTGATATCGAAACAATCATGGCAAAATCTCCAGATATTATCGTCAGTCTACCGGTTGATCCTGTTTCAACTGCTCCGGCTTTTAAAAAAGCTGCAGATGCTGGTATTAAACTGGTATTTATGGATAGCGTACCTGTGGGATTAGAACCAGGCAAGGATTATGTAAGCGTTGTCGCTTCTGATAACTATGGAAATGGTACAGCCGCAGGAGATATTTTAGGTGAACAGCTTGGTGGAAAAGGGAAAGTTGGTATCATTTACCACGATGTTGACTTCTTTGTAAATAACCAACGTCGAGAAGCAGTTGAAACAACACTTAAAGAAAAGTATCCAGAAATTGAAATTGTCACAAGCAGCGGAATAACAACACCGAACGATGCTGAAAAAGTAGCATCAGCCATGTTAACGAGATACAACGATTTAGACGGAATTTTCGCTATTTGGGATGTTCCTGCTGAAGGTGTTTTAGCAGCTGCTAGAACGGCTGGAAAGGAAGATTTAATTATCACAACAGTAGATTTAGGTACTAACGTTGCCTTAGAGATTGCTTCTGGTGGAAATGTAAAAGGTCTTGGATCACAGCTGCCATTTGATCAGGGAGTTGCAGAGGCGATTTTAGCCGGGCATTCTTTACTTGGAAAAGAAGTGCCTCCATTTGTCGCTGTACCAGGTTTAGCTGTAACACAGGAAAATGTTTTAGAGGCATGGAAAATGGCATACCGTCAGGAAGCTCCGGAAGTAATTCAAAAGGCTGCAAAACAATAATTTAACAATTAAATTGTTTTATAACTTTTAAAAATAATGTAAGCGATTATAAAAAAGATGTTCACAAGAGTATATTCTAAATGGGCAAAAGGAGCGATGAGAATGATTAAATACGGTTATAACACACTTGTATATGCTGGTGAGGATATTGAAACGAGTATTGCGAGATTATCAAAATTCGGATATGACGGTGTTGAATTTGTTGGGGAACCAGGACAAATGGATACTGGTTTAATCAAGGAACTACTTAATAAGTATAACATCTCCGCCTCTACAATATGTGCTATTTATAATCCTGAAAGAGACGTAGTCTCTAGTGATAAACAAATTAGGAGGAATGCAATTGAGTATATTAAAAGCTGCGTTGATTTTGCAAGCATAATTGGGGCGCAAGGTATTTCATTAACACCTACTGCCTGTATGAAAATTTATCAAGAATCAGATAGAGAAACTGAACTCAATTGGGCTGTTGAAGGAATTAAAGAAGCTGGTTTATTTGCTGGCGAACATGGTGTCAGATTAACAGTTGAACCTTGGAATCGGTATGAAAATTACCTAATTAATCGAATGGAACAATCTCTTGAACTCGTCCATCGTATTGATTTACCAAGTGTTGGGTGTATGGGTGATACATACCACATGAATATTGAAGAGGTAGACATTGCTGATGCGATTCGGCTGGCTGGGGATAAATTATATCATCTCCATATTGCTGACAGTAATCGTGCGGCACCTGGAAGAGGGCATATTGATTTTAAACCAATCGCTAAAGCATTAAAGGATATAAACTACAGTGGTTATTTAACAATGGAATTATTACCTGCTTTTGCTGACCCATTTAATGGAACAAGATGTGAAGAGTTCTATGATCAATACACAGAGGAGTCAATCGTTTTCCTGAAAAAATTATTTAAGGAGGAAGTATGATGACACAAAACACAAAAGATGCTGTACTTAAAAAACCACAAGGCAGTTTTGATAAAAAAGAAATGATGGCTGCTGTTACTTATGGAACTCAAGATTTAAAAATCGAGTCCGTACCTGTTCCGGAAATAAAGGATAATGAGGTTCTGATTAAAGTGAAAGCTTGCGGGATTTGCGGAACCGATCCACATATATACAACGGACATTTTCCAGCTCCTAAGCCTCTCATCCAAGGCCATGAATTTGCTGGTGAAATTGTAAAAATAGGATCATCAGTGACTAGTGTATCGGAAGGTGACCGTGTAACAGCAGATATCAATATTAGTTGTGGCAATTGCTATTATTGCCAGACAGGTCAGAAGCTCTTTTGCGAGAAGATCACACAGCTAGGTGTCCATATCAATGGTGCATTTGCAGAGTACATAAAAGCGCCTGAAAATAATGTGTATAAATTACCTGAAGCTATGTCCTGGGAGGAAGGCGCATATATCGAACCACTGGCATGTGTTATCAGAGGCCAGGAGCGGGCGAATGTCGGAATGGGGGATACAGTAGCTATTATCGGTGCTGGGCCGATGGGGCTGGCCCATGCGATTATGGCAAAACTAAATGGTGCAAGCAAGGTTATTCTATCTGAAATGAATAAAACACGTCTTCAAAAGGCTAAGGAGCTAGGAGTAGATATTGTTATTGACGCATCAGAAACAGATCCTGTCCAGGAAGTATTTAATTTTACTGAAGGAAGAGGCGCTGATGTTGTATTTGAAGTTGTTGGAGCGATCCCGACTTATCAGCAAGCTTTACAGATGGTTAGAAAGGGAGGAACGCTGGTTGCTTACGGAGCAGCACCTGCTGATAAAGTGATGGAAATTAAACCATTTGACATCTTTAGCAAGGAACTAACAATCGTAGGTTCTTATGCAGGTACTTACGGAACATGGACGAAAGCAATCCAACTTATTTCATCAAAAAGATTTAATCCTAAAGATATATTCAGTAAAACGATCACATTAGATCAATTAGAAGAGGGAATCAAAGAGGCAGATCAAAACAAAGATACAATAAAAATTTTAGTGAACGTCAATCAGGACTAATTTTAAATGGATATATTTCCTTTAAATCTTATTCTAGCAGGTAAGGTGTAATAATTCTCTTGGTTAGGAGTGATTTCTTCTGTATAAGTATAGTACTACCCAGTGGATATATGGAAATGAAGACTTAGAAATCAGTTTGAAAAGATTGAAAAAATTTGGTTACCAGGGAGTTGAATTAGCTGGTGAACCGGATTCAATTGATATCGAGCAAACAAAAAAACTTTTACATGAGTATAACTTGGAGTGCAGTTCGATTTGTGGCATTTTTACTCCGGAAAGAGATCTATCCTCATCGAACGAGGCTATTCGGAAAAATGCTGTTGAATATGTAAAAAAATCGGTCGATTTAGCGAAAGCCTTAAATGCCCAAACATTGATTGTTGTCCCAACCTGTGTTGGTAAGCTTTCTTCAGAAACGACTCTTGAGGAAGAATGGAATAATGCTATTTTAAGTGTTAAAGAGGCGGGACAATATGCAGATGAACAAGGAATCACAATTGCTATTGAAGCATTAAATCGTTATGAAACATATTTAGTGAACAACCTTTCATTAGCTTTAAGATTTGTTGAGGAAGTTAATATAGAATGCGTTGGAATAATGGTTGATTTGTTTCACATGAGCATAGAGGAACGCGACATGAAAGCATCTTTAACGAAAATTTCTGATTATCTAGCACATGTCCATATAGCTGATAACACACGTGAAGCTGCTGGTCTTGGGCATACAGATTTTAAACCCGTTATTTCATTCCTGAAAGACAGAAATTATCAAGGATATATAACGATGGAATTTTTACCAGCTGTTTCAAATCCATACTTAGCATCTGAATTCACCGGAGAAAGCAATATTTTTGACGACTTTACTAGACAATCAATCCAGCACATGAAAAAAATTGTTAAAAATTTTCAATAAATGAAAACTTTTAATTTTCAAGTTAACAGTAAATTTAATTGATTTTAGTCTGACAAAGGGAGGTTTACCAATGATAATTATTCATGCTTATTTCAAGGTTGACCCAGAACAACGTAATGAGTTCCTTGAAATAGCTGGACAAGTAACGAAACATTCTAAAGCTGAAGAAGGAAATATTACTTATCAGTACTATGAAAATCCAGAGCAGCCAAATACGTTTGTTTTTGTAGAAAAGTGGAAGGATCAAACTGCTATTCAGATACATGAAGAAACGTCCCATTTTAAAGGATTTGTAAGCAAGGTTGACAAGTTTTTATGTGAACCGTTGCAGGCAGAGTTGTTCGAGGCGTCGATTCTGTAGTAATGCAATGATGAATCAATAAAAATAATAAGAAAGGTGAGGGGAAATGATGAAATTAGGCTACCAAACGAATACTTGGGGAGGCGTTGTTGGTCACCCTGCTGGTGTTACTTCAGTAAAAGATTCCTATTATCTTGCACATGGTTCGACAGAAGAAGCATTAGAAGATATTAAAGCTGCTGGTTATGAAGGCTTTGAACTGTTTGATGGAAATATGATGCAATATAAAGGGAAAGAAGAAGAGTTTAAAAGACTGATTGAAAAACATTCGTTAGACTTTATCGGAGTTTATACTGGTGGGAACTTTATCTTTCCGGACATTTTAGAAGATGAATTAGTGAAAATTGAGGAAGTTGCTGCTCTAGCATCTACTCTAGGAGCAGAACACCTAGTTGTTGGTGGAGGAGCCGTTAGAGCTAAAGGTATTTTAGAGAGCGATTACAGAGATTTAGGTGAAGCATTAAATAAGGTCAGTCATATTGCTGAAAAATATGGCCTTATTGCAAGCTACCATCCACACTTAGGTACTTGTGTTCAGTCACCTGAACAATTAGATAAATTAATGCCATTAACTGTCATTAACTTATGTCCTGACACTGCACACATTGAAGCAGGCGGGGGGGATCCGGTAGGCGTCATTAAAAAATATATTGATCGTATTCAATATGTTCATTTTAAGGATTTTCAAAATGGAGAGTTTTTACCATTAGGTGAAGGAAACCAAGAATTTGATGAAATGGTAAGAGTGTTAGAAGAAGCTCAATATGATGGTTGGCTAACAGTTGAGCTTGATAGTTACTATGATCCAAAAGCTGGAGCAGAAATTAGCCGTAATTACCTTACAAAATTTGAATCTATTAAATCAATATAAGGGTTGTCCAAATCTAGGGGGCTCAAATATGAAAAAGTTACTTTCTATTATAACTATGGTTTTGTTAGCAACAATGCTAGGTCTCGCAGGATGCAGCCAAGGAAGTTCTACTACCTCTGAAACAAGTGATCAAGATCAAGGTTCAACAGAAGAAGTCGCAACAGAAGCATCTGGTCCTATCGTCATTAACCAGGAAATTCCTGATCAAGAAATCTTAAGTAAAGGGCCTGATGGAGAGTCGGCTGTGTCGGCAAAAACACTAGAGCTAACAGAAGAGGAAGTTCAAAAGATTAAAGAAGGTAATTATAAGGCAGCCATTGTCATGCACTATGCTGGAAATGACTGGGCTACAGCACAAATTGAAGGGTTGAAAGCCACATTTGCCAGAATGGGAATTGAGGTAGTAGCAGTAACAGACGCGCAATTCAAAGCAGAAAAACAAGTATCAGATATTGAAACAGTATTAGCTAAAGATCCAGATGTCATTGTTGGGATCCCTGTTGACCCTGTGTCTACAGCATCGGCATTTAAGAAAGCGGCTGATGCAGGAGTAAAAGTCGTATTTATGGATAATAAGCCAAATAATTTAGAAGCTGGTAAGGGTTATGTAAGCGTTGTATCTGCTGATAACTATGGTAATGGGGTACAAGCAGCCGAAATAATGGCAGAAGAATTAGGTGGCAAGGGTAACATTGGGGTTATTTATCATGATGCAGATTACTTTGTAACAAAGCAACGTGTTGAAGCATTTGAAAAAACAATAACAGAAAAATATCCAGACATTAAAATCGTAGAACGTGGGGGAATTGTGGCACCTAATGATGGAGAAAAAGTCGCATCAGGTATGTTAACAAAGAACCCAAATCTTGATGGTATGTTTGTCGTTTGGGATGTTCCTGCTGAAGGGGCATTAGCTGCAGCACGTACAGCTGGAAGAAATGACCTAGTAATCACAACAATTGACTTAGGAACAACAGTTGCCATTGATATTGCATCAGATCGAATGATTAAAGGCTTAGGCGCACAGCTTCCATATGATCAAGGAATCTCAGAAGCGATCTTAGCTGGATATGGTTTGCTTGGAAAAGAAGCACCTGCATATGTAGCAGTTCCAGCATTAAAGGTAACACCGGATAATGTATTAGATTCTTGGAAACTTGTTTATTCAAAAGAAGCTCCAGATACGATCCAAGAAGCTGCAAAATAAAATAATAGAAGACAAAATAATTGGAGGGAATAAATATGAAAAAATTAAACGTAGGAATGATTGGTGGAGGATTTATGGGAAAGGCACATGCTCTTGCTTACGCAGGAATGCCAATGTTTTTTTGGCCGGCACCTGCTGTCCCACATCGTCACACACTTGTTGACGTGACAGATGAAATTGCAAAAGAAGCAGCAGCAAAATTAGGTTTTGATAACTTTTCATCTAACTGGAGAGAGGTAGTAGAAAATCCAGAGATCGACATTATTGATATAGTGACACCAAATAATTCACATGCTGAAATTGCCATTGCTGCAGCAAAAGCTGGTAAACATGTAATCTGTGAAAAACCCTTAGCTAGAGATGCTGCCGAAACAAAAACAATGTTAGATGCAGTAGAAGCGGCAGGTGTAAAGCATATGGTTGCTTTTAACTACAGAAGAACACCAGCTGTTGCACTTGCGAAAAAATATATTGAAGAAGGTAGAATCGGAAATATTTTAAACTTCCGTGGAACTTATCTTCAAGATTGGTCTGCAGATCCTAACTCACCATTATCATGGCGCTTCCAAAAGGAAATTGCCGGATCAGGTGCATTAGGTGACATTGGTACACATGTTATTGATTTTGCCCGCTACTTAGTTGGAGAAATCACAGATGTCAATGCCGTATCAAAAACGTGGATCCCAGAAAGACCAGTTCAATCAGGAGGCGCAGACAAATTAGGAACTGTAAAAAGTGCAGGAGATGTTCCTAAAGGTAAAGTAGACGTAGATGATGAAATCACAACATTAGTCAAATTTGAAAATGGTGCAGTTGGAAGCATAGAAGCAACTCGTAATGCATGGGGACGCAATAACTTCCTAACATTTGAAATTCACGGGGATAAGGGCTCAATCTATTTTAACTATGAGCGTCGTGATGAGCTTCAAGTATGCTTCTCAGACGATCCAGGAGATGCAAAAGGCTTCAGAACCGTTTACACTGGACCAGCTCATCCATACGGTGAGGGCTTATGGCCAATTCCTGCGTTAGGGATTGGTTACGGTGAAACAAAGATTATTGAAGCGCATGACTTTATTAAATCAATAGTGGATGATACAACCGTTTCTCCTAACTTTGACGATGGGTATCGAATTGCAGTTATTAGTGATGCGATTCTTGAATCAGCTGAAAAAGGTCAGTGGGTGAATCTTGAAAAATCGCCTGTAAAAACAAATTAAGTTTTTACATCGAAGACCGCCAGGGATTAATTTCTGGCGGTTTTTTCACTGCTATTTGTGGGGCTTTATATTGTACTAAAATAAGTTTTAGTTGAAGTTTAACATATATCAAAGAGTGATACATGGATACTTGGCTAGGTGGATGTGGGGAATATTTCAGGTATTCTTGCTCAAATCTAGGTCAAACTCTCGGCTAAAAAAGACATCCCATTTTTGGAATGCCTTTTTACTAGTTATTCTCATTCGTAGCAATATCCTTCACAACATCCTCTAGTGTTACGCTCCTCAACATCTTCTCCATAGCTAACTGAGCTGATGTGAACAATGGTTCGATTGTATTCTGGATGTTCCTACCTACAGGACATTTTGGATTTGGGTTTTCATGGATGCTAAATAGTTCTTTTTCTTGTACTACATTCACTGCTTTATAAACGTCAAACAGTGTAATATCATATAATTCTTTTGAGAGTTTAGCCCCTGCAACACCTGGTTTTACCTCTATTAAACCAGCATTTTTTAACATTCCCATGAGTTTTCTGATCACTGCTGAGTTTGTGTTCACACTGGATGCTAAAAATTCAGAAGACGTTATCCCTTCTTTATTTAATTCAATTAAAGCTAATATATGAATGCCGACAGCGAATCTGCTGCTGATGGACATGTTCAGTCACCACCTTGTGAACAAATCTGTTTACTAATTTATAAGTGTAATTAATTTGATTACAAGTTTATTATACCAAATTTCGAACAAAATAATAGATGGGATCTCACCTGTTGACAAAACGATTACATGTAACTAAAATAAATACATGTAATCAAATTTGTTACAAGTGAAACCAAACTGGAGGAATATAAATGAAAATATTAGTTACAGGAGCAACTGGAAAATTAGGATCTAAGGTTGTGGAGTCATTATTAACATCCATACCTGCGAGTGAGCTGGCGGTGAGTGTTCGAGATCCTGAGAAAGCAGAAGGACTTCGAGCTCGTGGAGTAGAGGTTCGAAAAGGTGATTTTGACCATCCAGAAACATTAGATGATGCTTTTAAAGGGATTGATCGTTTATTAATTATTTCTGCAGATGGTGATAATGATACAAGAATTCGTCAACATACAAATGCAGTGCAAGCAGCTAAACGTGCAGGGATAAAATTTATTGCATACACTAGTATCGCAAATGCAACAGAAAGCAAAAATTTAATGGCTCCTCCTCATGTTGCGACAGAAGCAGCCATCATGAAGACGGGTATCCCATATTCTTTCTTGCGTAATAATTGGTATTTGGAAAACGAAATTGGTAGCATTCAAGGTGCTATGGCAGGAGCTCCATGGGTAACTTCTGCTGGAGCTGGTAAAGTTGGCTGGGCACTACAACAAGATTATGCAGATGCAGCGGCAGCAGTTCTTTTAGGTGAAGGGAACGAAAATACAGTTTATGAACTTTCTGGCCCTCTTTTAACTCAAGAAGAATTAGTGAAGGCTATTGGTGCTGTATTAGGCAAAGAAATACCTGTACAACAAGTTGGTGACGAAGAATATGCCGAAATAATGAAAGGCTTAGGTTTACCTGAATTTGTCATTCCGATTGTAGTAGGAATTCAAGAAAGCATTCGAAATGGTTCACTTGAAATTGAAAGCAATGATTTTGAAAAAGTTCTTGGTCGCCCAGTTACTCCAATCAAAGAGGCACTTACACAAATTGTAAATGCAAACTCTCAATCAAACTAAAATAGATAATTCCAAAAATTAATCATGTAGATAAACCGACCTTCGTACGAGAAAAGGTCGGTTTTTAATTAAGGAGGTATTACCAACTTACGATTATCACTCCCTAAACAAGAAATACATTTGGGAAGAATGGAAATGGCAAAGAATATTTGGTATGTTGTTAAGTTTCGTATTAAAACTCTGTAATACGGATTGTTGAAAATACATAAGAAAATCAATGTGTCTGATTAATCTTTTCTCAAAATGGATTCTTATTTTTTTTGTAGAATACTTGCCTGTAAGGTATTTTCGAACAAACTTTAATTCAAAGCAGCACCAATACTTTTTGCTTTTTCAGCCATGGAGACTAAGCTTTTTGTTTCTCCGGATCCGATGATTAAGATATCCTCTTTTTCAAAGTTGGGAGTTACCGTTTTTTTCAAAGTTGGGAGTTACCGTTTCACCGATTACATTAGAATCAATTCCTGCATCATCCGCATGGCAATGAATCCTGATCTTCTTGCACCGGCGACAAAAACCTTTTTCGATTCAATTATCCAGTTGACGAGTTTTCCAGCTTCTTCATCAGTGATTAAGTCAGATGAATGATAAAGCTCTTTTAAGATTTCTGCTAAATATTGAGTCGTCTGCATATTAGGTGTAGCCTGCTGTAACCGCCACAAGTAGACTTTTAATAAGTTAAGACTTGTGGTCTTTTTATTTGCAATGATCCAGTGCATAAAGGAAATAAAGGAGTACAATCTGGAAAAAGGTAAATAATATTCCTGTGTTGTAAAGGATTTTAGCTGACTTTTTTATAGCAAGGAATCAATAATAAGACATATTTAAAGGTGAGATGATGAAAAAGTTTGTAGAGTATGTTTTTTTAACTTTGGGGGCGTCAATCGTTGCTATTGGATTAGAAACGATGTTAGCACCAAACGGGCTAGTAGATGGTGGTGTAACAGCGTTATCGATTATGGCCAATGCTTTATGGGGAATCCCAATTTATGTAGTATTTTTGGGCTTAAATATACCTATCTTAATTTTTACAGCTAAAGAAGTGGGTAAAACCTTTGTCATTAGAACTCTATATGCAAATATCATTACTACCGTTGGTTTAGTACTATTAAAATCGATTCCTCCTATTACTCAATCTGAAGTATTAATTGTTTTATACGGTGGAGTAATCTTAGGAGTTGGGATTGGTATCGTTGTAAAGTTTGGCGGTGCAATAGATGGCACTGAAATGCTGGCGATTTGGTTTAACCAACACTATCGATTTCCGATTGCCTCATTTTTATTAGTAGTGAATGCTTTCATATTTACGATTGCAGCGTTTATCTATTCATTGGAACAAGCCATGCTATCTCTGGCGGTTTTTTATATAGTGACGAAAATGATTAATTATGTTTTAGATGGATTAAATTGTGGGAAATCAGTCATGATCATTTCAGAAAAACCGGATGAAGTCGGAGATAGTATTATCAATTATTTAAATATCAGCATCACATTTTTATATGGAGAAGGCGGTTTTTTAGGGGAAAGAAAGAAGGTTATTTATTGTATTACGAACAGGTTTATTTTTTCCAAATTAAAAAGTGTCGTTTTATCAGCAGATCCATCAGCTATTATGGAGGCATCCTATGTTTGTGAAACATCTGGTATAGATAGGTCGCTTATATTTCCGAAAGCCAACCCTAGTTAAGTAAGGTATTATTCCCGATAGGCGATATGGAAAAACCAAAAGTAAGGGAATTAGCTGCCAAAGCTAATTTGGCTACAGCATCCAAAAAGGACAGCACAGGCATTTGCTTTATTGGTGAACGAAATTTCAAAGAGTTCTTAAGTGGTTATTTGCCTGCTCAAAAGGGGAATATGGAAACATTCGACGGCAAAGTTGTCGGACATCATGATGGATTAATGTACTATACAATCGGGCAGAGGCATGGATTGGGGGTAGGGGGAAACGGCGATCCTTGGTTTGTAATTGGAAAGGATATTGAAAGGAATGTATTATATGTTGGGCAAGGATTCCATCATGAAATGCTTTATTCAGACAGCATCATTGCCGATAATATAAGCTGGGTCTCAAAGGATTTGACACTTAATACATTTGAATGTACTGCAAAATTCCGCTATCGCCAAAAGGACAATAAAGTGACGGTAGAATTGTTGGAGGACTCCAAAGTGAAAGTTACTTTCCACGAACCAATTCGCGCCGTAACGCCTGGACAAGCAGTCGTCTTCTATCAAGGAGAAGAATGCCTTGGTGGAGGGACAATCGACAAAGTGTATCGCTACAACAAACAATTAACATATGTAGGCTAAGAAGAAAAGAATATCGGAATAAAACGATAAACTTACTATTCCCTAGCAAGTGCATAGTTTAGTCTATTTAGCTTATTTACCAGATTATATGGCTAGCAGTGAGTCAATCGCTACAAATGTTTGTACAAACGCGGCACGGATTCGCAAGATAATGAGCTGTTTGCGTAACCAAAGATTTGTTAAGACAAAAGAAGGTATTGGAGTGTAAAGTACAGTCAAAAAGAATTTTTATATGAATTTTATTTGCGGTCTACAACTATGGATTACATCGTTTTTTCCGAAGCAGATGTATCTGAGCATTTACAAACGATAAACAAGAAAAACAGTGATATTTATAAAATATTCGAAATGAATAGGATTCCCATATAACCATAGGTCACGATGGTCAATGGCTAAATATCATTGAATATAATTAATCTATGTTCAATTATAGGTGGCGTTAACTTAAGAAGGATTAACGCTCCTTTCATCGAATAGTCCAAATATCTATCAATTCATTCCCTTAAATGTCTTCTTCCTGTCTGATTGTTCTTCTTATATAAGTAGTTGAGGTAGTTCTTTGATGAAGGGGCTTTAATTAAACGTTTGTTTAAAACTAATAAGTATAATATTAACTTTTTTCTCGCGGAGCACATAGACTTATTTCTCTTTTAAAAGCTTTTTTGGCGGCAGCACGACAGACTGATCAGAAAGGGAAATCGAAATCATCTTTCTGTCATTCTGTACGTGTCGCTTCGGTATTAAATGGCCCGATAACCACGGTCTGTACGGCTTTCGCCCACATTCCGTAGGTTCCTGTCCCATTTGCAGCCAGCCGCCACACCGAACGAGCCGAAAGTCTGAAAGTCAGAAGGTGAAGTGATAAAAGAATAATAGGCAACAAGGTAAGCAGCCATGAATGGCTGCTTTTTTATTGTGCTTTTCCCTTTTGAATCCGAATCGTAAAACAGCGCAAGCCGGCTACATCTCCATCCGGTAGGAACCCGAACCTCTCCTGATGGAGAAGAAGACGGCGAGTCAACAGGTCAAGGGGCACAAAACTTTTTTAAAGACGCGCCTGCAGCAAAAAAAACTTTTGTGCTCAAACCGCCCTTGACCAATTGCCTATGCGTATTTTTCGTTCTCCTTGCAAAAGGGGAAAAATCATCCCCCTTTGGGGAACATCAGCGCTTCGGCTTCAAAATGGACAACCCATGATTTAAAAGAAAAGGAGGGATAGGAAACAAACTCAAAAACACTCAAAACTATAAAAAAGTAAAATCCAAAATCATATTACAAAGGAGAATGAAAAATGAATTTAGAATCTATCTTTGAAGTAGTGAGAATCAGACAGGAAATCAGAGAAGCAAAAGAAGCTTTTGCCGCATACAAGATAACATCCCCAATGGATGCAGAAAAGCTTGCGGCATCCTATATTGCAGATGAGGACAGAGAGGTATTTCTCGTCATGATGCTTAATACAAAAAATGAGGTTATCGGGCTGCACCGGGCACATGTGGGAAGTTTAAATGCAAGTGTTGTTCATCCAAGAGAAGTGATGAAATCAGCTATTTTAAACAATGCTGCCTCTATTATCGTAAGTCACCAGCATCCCTCAGGAGACCCAACACCAAGCATAGAAGATATTGAAGTTACAAAGAGAATTGCTGAAGCAGGGAAGACGTTAGGCATTCAGCTCCTTGACCACATTATCGTCACCCACAAAGGAAATCATATTAGCTTGAAAGAAAAAGGTTACCTTTAAGAAAGACAAAGGGGCATTGCCCCTTTGTTTATATAGTATGAGAGTTTTTAGATCGAGAACTTAATAAAGCAATACGAAAGGAAGAAAAAACAACTGTTTTTTCAAGAATTAAACAGGCATCGAGCCTGTTACTAGAATCTTGCTGCCGAAGCTTAATCCAAATCCCAAATCCCTTAAGGAGGAGAGCATGTATGACAAAGAAAACATGTCCATACTGCGGAAGTGACATTAGAAAAATGAATGAATTTCAGTACTTCTGCGGGTTCTGTGACATGAGAGTGAATTCAAATAAGGCAATGGAGAACAATGAAAGGCTGGAAGTAAGAACGCGTGAATTTGTAGCCGATCATTATATTGATAAGAACACTCAGGAATTAATGGACTTTTCAACATATGAGCTTCTGTATTTATTAAAGTTTATCAGGAAAGAAAGAAGTGATATGTATCACCATATGAAAACGTTCCAGCGCGCAGGAGAACAGGAAGATACAAATCAATTCAAAGAAATAGAAAAAGAAACAGGTAGTAATTATATATATCTATCTAAAAAGATGTTTGTTGTTGAAAATATCATTAGACAGCGATTAGGCTATGTCCCTGTAAGAATAACAGAACCGTATTTGGTTCAGTATTTAGAGAACATCAAGAACGATAAAAGAAGGCCCATGATTATTCGCACGGAGCGTGTTATAAAGAATTAAAAGTAACCGTAAATACACGTTAGGCAGTGTACTATTAATTGCAAGATGCTTCTCCATTAATCTGAAAAAGAAATCAATAATTATTGAAACAAAAACCAATATGCGATATATTGGTTTTATGAAAAAAGATACCATAAAACCAATTAAACGTTTGTCATTTAGAGATGAAGTGTATCAAACTTTAAAAAAGTCGATTATCAACTTGGAATTACAACCAGAAGAACGCTTAAGTGACAAAGAATTAGCAGAGAAGTTTGGAATTAGTCGTACCCCTGTTAGGGAAGCACTTAAAAGACTTGAAGACGAAGGACTTGTTGAGTCACTTCCAGGGTCATCTACTCGCGTAGCGCCATTAAAGTTAGAGGAGGCGAAACATGCTTTTACTGTTGTAGCAGCTTTACATGCTCTAGCTGCTCGCCTTGCAAGTCCTTTATTGAAGGAAATGGATATTGAAAAATTAGAATTTAGCAATAAGACTTTGAAGATTGCCATTGAAAAAGGTGAAGCTATTAAAGCAATTGAAGCAGATGGAACTTTTCATAAGGTTTTCCTAGACGTGGCTGGGAACCCTGAAATTACAATTGCATTGGAACGTAGCTTACCTAAAATTCAGCGATTAGAGATTTCACAATTTACTACACTAAAAGGGTTAAATTCGGTAGAACAACACAATCAAATTATATCAGCTTGTAAAAATCAAGAATATGAAAGAGTTGTTCGTCTTGTAGAAGAAAACTGGCTAAGTCTTGGCAAGCTGTTAGCACAACAAAATGAGAGCCGAGGTGAGTTCAGTTGAAATCAATTTTAATCGGTATTTGTGCAGCCTTCTTTTTTGCTTTTACATTTGTTCTTAATGCATCTATGGAGTTGTCTGGTGGTAGTTGGATTTGGAGTGCTTCGCTCCGATTTATCTTTATGGTCCCATTTCTTTTGTGTATTGTCATCATGAGAAAAAATCTGCGACCACTCTTAAACGAAATGAGAAAACAACCAGGAAAATGGATGTTATGGAGCTTTGTTGGTTTCGGGTTATTCTATGCTCCATTATGTTTTGCCTCTGCTTATTCACCTGGCTGGCTGATCGCTGGTACATGGCAAATTACGATTATTTCAGGTGCATTACTAGCACCGTTATTTTTTGAAACGATAGACACAAAGAATGGTCCATTACAGATAAGAGGGAAAATTCCCTTTAGAGGTCTTATCATGTCATTGATCATTCTGTTTGGTATTGTTCTCATGCAAATGGAACATGCAAAGCAACTTTCTGTAGAAAATCTATTATTGGGAGTTGTCCCTATTCTAGTTGCATCATTTGCCTATCCTTTAGGGAATCGTAAAATGATGGATGTATGTGAAGGGCGTTTAGATGCTTATCAACGGGTGTTGGGAATGACACTAGCAAGTCTTCCATTCTGGTTTTTACTTTCCTTGTATGGCTTGTTTACCGTCGGGTTACCCAGTGGAGGGCAAAGTCTTCAATCGTTATTGGTGGCACTTTTTTCAGGAGTCATTGCGACTGTCTTATTTTTCATGGCAACAGATATGGTAAGAGGAAATATGCAAAAGTTAGCTGCTGTTGAAGCGACTCAATCAATGGAAGTGCTTTTTGCATTAGCTGGGGAACTACTATTTCTGTCGATACCACTTCCTTCTCCATTATCTTGGTTCGGTATCGTTTTCGTCATTCTTGGCATGATTTTGCATAGTTATGTTTCAAATAGAAAAGTGGAAAAGTATTATAAACAGTCATTTAATCTTTAAATCATTTTTCTCTTACCCTGTTAAATCGAAATGGTAACGTTCAATAAGTTTGAGCAGAATTCATCAGCTTTTAATCTTTAACAATCGGGCGCTTTTCTGTAGCAAGGGAAGTGCTTCTTTTACATTTTATGGCCACCAGATACGGCAAGCCGCCAAGCCGAAAATCAGAAGACCCATAGAATGATAGACAAAAGAATAAGTAATAAAAAGCAGCCACAGGGCTGCTTTTTAAATTGTAATTTTCCCTTTTGAATCCGAATTGTAAAACAGCGCAAGCCAACTATTGTCCCAGCCACAGGTATCCGATCCTTTCCGGTAGGAACAAAGCCTAACTCCCGAAAAATTCCAGCTCTTCGTTTGAATTAAATGTGTAAATATAAAAAAGTTTAATTTTATTTCTGGTATTTAGTAGTAAAATTTTATGCGGATTCGTTTGGGGTATTTTTAGAATAATTTATAGTCAATAACCCTAATGTTTCATAAATAAATGATTTTATAACATATTGGTAATAATACCAACTAGTCAAAAAAGCTAGGAGGTATATTATGTTTAGAGCATCTGCAGGTGACTATATGATGGACCTTTTGATAGAGTGGGGAGTAGATCATATATATGGAATGCCAGGGGATTCAATAAATACTTTAATTGAGTCCATAAGAAAGGTAAAAGACCAAATTAATTTTATACAGGTTAGGCATGAAGAAGCTGGTGCTTTAGCAGCAGCGGCCTATGCAAAATTAACTGGTAAGCTGGGTGTGTGTATGGGGATTGCTGGACCTGGTGCAATCCATTTATTAAATGGACTTTATGATGCAAAATTAGATAAAGCTCCA
The DNA here is from genome assembly GCF_019933155.2 of Metabacillus dongyingensis. Classification (NCBI taxonomy): domain Bacteria; kingdom Bacillati; phylum Bacillota; class Bacilli; order Caryophanales; family Bacillaceae; genus Metabacillus; species Metabacillus dongyingensis. Next base: position 87,467 of record NZ_OK052578.1, read on the forward strand.
GTATTAGCCATTGTAGGACAAGTAGAAACAGATTTAATGGGAACGGATTTCTTTCAGGAAGTCGATCTCGCCAACCTTTTTAAAGATGTTGCCGTATACAGTCAAATGGTTATGTCAGCTGAACAACTCCCAGCTGTATTAAATCAGGCAATAAGAACAGCTTATGATAAAAAAGGCGTCTCCGTTCTTATCATTCCTGATGATATACCAAGGTTTGAAGTAGAGCGACATGCTAGGCTAACAAGCTCTTTTTATGTTCAGTCCAATATACTTCCTCAAGAAAAAGATGTAAAGAAAGCAATTGAAATCTTAAATGAAGCAAAACGACCTGTTATTTTAGCAGGAAAAGGAGCTAGAGGTGCAAGTCAATCTCTCCTTACATTTGCTGAAAAAATGAAAGCGCCAATTATTCTTAGTCTACCCGGTAAAGGAGTTATTCCAGATGAACATCCTTTTTGTTTAGGAGGACTTGGGTTAATTGGAACCAAACCAGCAACTTTGGCAATGGAAGAGGCTGATACGTTAATTATGATTGGCACATCTTTCCCATTTACAGGATATCTACCTAAAAATGCAAAAACCATACAGTTAGACAATGACCCATCTCAGATCGGAAAACGTTATGCCGTTGATGTTGGACTTGCAGGTGATTCTTATCAAACTTTACAAAATCTCATTACCTTGGTTGAAAATCATAATGATGGTTCATTTCTTAATAAATGTCAGGCAAATTTAAATGAGTGGCGGCAAAAATTACATGAGCAGGAACAAGACGATTCAATACCAATTAAACCCCAGCGTGTCATTAATGCCCTGCAGAAAGTTGCAGAAGATGATGCCATTCTTTCAGTCGATGTAGGGAATGTTACTGTATGGATGGCTCGCCATTTCAACATGACAAATCAAAAGTTTGTCATCTCAAGCTGGCTAGCAACATTAGGATGCGGCTTACCTGGAGCAATTGCCGGAAAGGTCGCTTATCCGGATAAACAGGTATTTGCAATTTGTGGGGATGGCGGCTTCCAAATGATGATGAATGACTTTGTCACCGCTGTAAAATATGATCTTCCACTAGTAGTAATCGTTCTTAATAATCATAAAATTGCAATGATTAAATTCGAACAGGAAGTAATGGGAAATGCTGAATTTGGTACCGATTTACATAACCCAGATTTTGCAAGATATGCTGATATTTGCGGAGGGATAGGTTATCATGTCGAACATCCAGAGGAACTACTACCTGTATTGAATAAAGCGATATCTGCAAAAAAACCTTGTATTGTTGATGTTATCGTAGATGCAAGTGAAGCACCGTTACCTGCAAAAGTAACATTTGGACAGGCTAAAGGTTATGCCCGTCACATGCTAAAAGAATTGTTTCAGGAAGGAACAATCCATAAGCCACCACTCTAAAACCAAAAAAAGATTGAAGCTTACAAAAGTGCTTCTTCCTTTTTGATTTCTATAAGCTAAAAAAGTAAGGAGCCCATCTTCTTCGCTACGTGAGGGCCCTGTAGCAAAAGGGGCAGCGGGTTGCCCTGCTTTTGAATTATATAAACACCTATCTATATTTCCAATAGACTAAAAAATGGAGTAACAAATAAAATTGTTATTGAAGAAAAGAAGCTAAATGGGTAAGTTACTACGATCAGTAATATCCATTTTAGCTTCTACTTTCCTTATTTATGTAGTTTTCACTTTGATTTGTTTTGTAAATAGACGAATAGGTTTGTAACAATTTTAGAAACCAGACCTACAAATAGATAGCTTATATGTCTTATAAAAAGGGGGATTAGAATCTGCTATTCATAAAGTTTAAAGATACATACTTTGTTGTCATTAGTGTAATCGTCATAGCCATCATAAATGTTCTTTTCTTTACCGCTCCTTAATTACCAAAAAAGCTGTAGACTGTCTACAAAAAACAAGATGATTCTTCCTTATATACCTTAATGAGAAGTTACTACTATGAAAACTAAAGGCAAAGATCATTACCCTCCTGATCCAATAAAATTAGAGAAATCTTTATCAAAACAATGAGAAAAAGACTGTAAGTAGTGTAAAAATACTTACAGTCTTTTTTTAGTAAGGAGCGCGTCAGGGAAATGCGGAAATAGCCCTTTCCTTTTATATTCTTATAAAAAGTGACTACTCGTTTGGATAAAGAACTGGGATTGTTCATAGTTATACGTTACTTTGGAAAAGTCGAATGGTTGACCATTGGTTAAGTGAAACACAGATTCAACGTATAGTTTAGGATCTCCTTTTTTCAATTCTAAATACTTCGCTTCTTCATCAGTCAACTTATTGACATGAAGAAATGTATCTGCAAAACCGATCTTTAACCCTAATCCTTCCGTAAGATAATTAAAAATCGATTCTGAGACAATTTCGTTATTCAAATAAGTAATAATCGATTTATTAAAATACGATTCCTCTAAGCATAACGTTAGCCCGTATATATAACGAACTCTCTTTACATAATAGACATCGTCATCGAGTTCCATATTTAAATTAAGAGCCGCTTCTTTTGTTGGTTTTCGTACGTCTAATTCAATCACTTCTGAAGTTATTTGAAAATCTTCAAGGCTTTTTTTAAACCCCTGATTAGAAAGAAGACTAATATATCCTTTTCTCTTATGCCTTCTAACAAAAATTCCACTACCTCTGACTTGAAACACAATCCCTTTTTTCTCTAAGAGATCTAAAGATTTGGTAATCGTACTCTTACTCACTTCAAATCTAGTCATTAATGCTTCTAATACGGGCAGTTTATCGCCTTGTTGAAGCGCATTCTCTTCAATATCCTTTTCAATTTCCGTTGCTATTTGCTGGTACTTTAACATATACAATCCTCATTCGTTCGCTTATTTCAATCCTTAGGAGCATTATAGCATAAATAAAATCAAAGATTATCCAATTAAATTAATACCTTATAAATATTTTATTTGGTTATTGATAAATTATACCGGTACAATTATAATGTGAATATTCAAAGTTATTAGGGGGTTTTAAATTGTCGGGAAAAGTGAGGGATTATTCAAAGCTGGCAGCAGACATTTTAAAAGCAGTTGGAGGAGAAGAGAATGTGATTGGAGCTACACGCTGTGCTACCAGACTTCGGTTAGTGCTGAAGCGTTCTAATCCAAAAGCGAAGGAACAAGTAGCGTCAATGCCTGGCGTTATTACCGTGGTAGAAAACAGCGGACAGTTCCAGGTTGTTATTGGGCAGCATGTAGGGGAAGTGTTTGAAGAGTTTTCAAATTTGGTCAATATTGAAACCTCGGATGTAGAAAATGAAAACAAAGGCACAATCGTAAACCGTATTATTGCAACGATGTCAGCAGTGTTTGCACCTTTTATATACATTTTAGCTGCTGCAGGTATTTTGCAAGGTGGATTAATCTTAATCAATTTACTGTTTAACAGCTTTGCCGAAACAGGGACTTATCAGGTTTTAAGTTTTATCTCTTGGTCGCCATTCACATTTTTGCCGATTTTCATTGCGATTACCGCATCAAAGCATTTTAAAACCAATACTTATATCGCAGTCGCATGTTGTGCTGCGTTAGTGAGTCCAACGTGGGCAGAAATGGCAGCACAAATTGCAGAAGGAACCAATATTTCGTTTTTAGGGCTTGCCTTAACTCAAACAACATATACGTCTTCTGTACTGCCACCGTTATTTTTAGTATGGATTTTGTCTTATCTTGAAAGGTTTTTAAACAAGAGAATGAACGAAGTCATAAGGCCGTTATTTGTTCCATTATTATGTATGGTCATCATGGTGCCTTTAACGATTGGCTTAATCGGTCCTATTACAACAATGGGTGCAAATGGAATTGCAAACGGATACAACTTCTTGGCAGAAAATGCACCTGCTTTGGCAGGAGCGATCATCGGCTCATTCTGGCAAGTCATTGTTATTTTTGGCGTACATTGGGGAATCACACCTATGGTATTAGCGAATTTTGATTTATATGGCCGGGATTCATTCCAGGCGTATCAAACAATCGCCGTTATCGCGCAAGTCGGAGCGGTACTGGGTGTTGTTTTAAAAACAAAAAGCCAAGAAACACGAAAAGTCGGCATTTCTGCAGGTATTACCGGAATATTCGGCATTACAGAACCAGCCATTTACGGGGTGACGCTGCGATTTAAGAAGCCATTTATTTTTGGCTGCATCTCCGGTGCGATTGGTGCCATTGCCGCAAGTTTCTTTCATCCCTATTATTTTGCATATGCTGGGCTGCCAGGTCCGCTCACCATTGTAAACGGCATCAATGCAGATTATCCAATGTCTATTTGGGGCATTTTGCTGGGGGCTGTCATTGCTATTCTTCTTCCTATTATTTTAATTCAGCTTTTCGGATATGGAGAAGAGACAGCGAAAGAAGCAGACAGCAACAATACAAAAGAAACACAAGGCCAAAGTGAAGATTTTGTTTCTCAAGTGAATGAAGAAATCATACAAGCACCATTAATCGGCAAGGTTGTTCCTCTTTCAGAAGTACCGGATGAAGTATTTAGCTCTGGCATGATGGGAGAAGGCTTTGCTATTGTTCCATCAGACAACAAAGTGTATGGACCGTTTGACGGAACTGTCGTCATGGTCGCGCCGACCAAGCATGCGATCGGCTTGCGCTCAAAAACAGGTGTAGAACTGCTCGTGCACATTGGGTTGGAAACGGTTAAATTGGATGGAATACCTTTTGGTTTGAACGTAAAAGAGGGGGATGAATTCAAAAAAGGAGATCTTCTAATAGAATTTGACCAAGAATTCATTCAAAATCAAGGATTACAAACAATTACACCTGTCATTGTGACAAATTCAGCAGCTTATGAAGAAGTGATTATGGAAGATATTAAAGAAAGTGCATTTCATCAGAAAATGATGACAGTTGTAAAATAAGGAGGACGAAAAAATGGCGAAATTACAAGAGAATTTTTTATGGGGCGGTGCTTTGGCTGCCCACCAGTTTGAAGGCGGATGGAATCAAGGCGGTAAAGGACCAAGCGTCGTAGACGTGATGACAGCAGGTGCTCATGGTGTGCCAAGAAAAATCACCGAAACAATTGAAGAAAATGAATTTTATCCGAACCACGAAGCAATTGATTTCTATCATAAATATAAAGAAGATATAGCTTTGTTTGCTGAAATGGGCTTAAAGTGCTTGAGAACATCGATTGGATGGAGCAGAATTTTTCCAAAAGGAGACGAAGCTGAGCCGAATGAAGAAGGGCTCCAGTTTTATGACAACGTCTTTGATGAGTTGCTGAAGCATGGCATAGAGCCGGTTATTACGCTGTCCCACTTTGAAATGCCGCTTCATTTGGCACGAGAATACGGCGGATTCAGAAACAGAAAAGTAGTCGACTTCTTCGCTCGGTTCGCTGAAGTTTGCTTTAACCGCTATAAAGATAAAGTAAAGTACTGGATGACCTTTAACGAAATCAACAATAAAATGGATGTAAACAATCCGCTGTTTTTATGGACGAACTCGGGCGTTGTTGTCGGCGAAAACGAGAACGCGAAAGAAGTGATGTACCAGGCGGGGCACCACGAATTGCTGGCAAGTGCATTGGCGGTATCAAAAGGAAAAGAAATCAACCCGGATTTCCAAATCGGGGCTATGGTGTCGCATGTGCCGATTTATCCATATTCATCAAACCCGGAAGATGTGATGCTGGCGGAAGAAATGATGAGACAGCGCTACTTCTTCCCTGATGTACACGTTCGAGGCTACTACCCAAGCTACGCTTTGAAAGAATTTGAGCGAGAAGGATACTCGATTCCATTTGAAGATGGTGATGAAGAGATTTTACGGAATGGAACAGTTGATTATTTAGGCTTTAGTTATTACATGTCAACAACGGTTAAAAGTGATGTGCAAAACGACAACCTGGGTAATATTGTGAATGGCGGATTGCCTAATGGTGTAGAAAATCCGTATATCAAATCGAGTGATTGGGGCTGGGCAATTGACCCGATCGGCTTACGCTACACATTAAATCGTTTTTATGATCGATATCAAATTCCATTGTTTATTGTAGAAAATGGATTCGGCGCTGTAGATACAATGGAAGAAGACGGCTCGATTCATGACGCATCAAGAATCGACTATTTAAAGTCTCACATTGAAGCAATGGAAAAAGCTGTAACGTATGACGGCGTTGAATTAATGGGCTACACTCCTTGGGGAATCATCGATATCGTATCCTTTACAACAGGTGAGATGAAAAAGCGGTACGGCATGATTTACGTGGACCGTGACAATGAAGGAAACGGATCAATGAAGCGATTTAAGAAAGATTCATTTGACTGGTACAAAGAAGTGATTGAATCGAATGGAGAAAAACTGAAAATGGAAGAGTATGTTAAATAAGGAAGCTGTTTTGACTATATAAAGGGATACTGCCAACATTTTGACAAAAATTCACGTTAATATGGTACATGGTATAAAAAAGACGATTTTCTATACTCTATAGAAAAATCGTCTTTTTTGAATTGGTGATACTGACGAAAAAAAATAATAGAAAGGTTTGAGTGAGAAATGATTGCCTCATTTAATACAATTATCGGTCAAAGTGACGATAAAAATCATCTCTTTTTTAGTTTTCTTAAAAACTATGATTTTTGAGATGCAGCCTATTCCATTCCGGTCCCAAGTGTGGTAACAATCAGGGAAGTGGACAGCTTTTTAGGGGATCCAATTACATACTGCTATAAAATTACAAGACAGAAAGCTAGCCATTTTAATGTCGTTCCTGCAAAAGTTGCCAACCATATACACTTGGTCGAAATTCTAAAATACAAGTTGCGAACTTCTATCAGAAGTTCGCGTTTTTTTATTCCCTCATCAAGATAAAATTCAAAAACGCTAAATCTACCACTTTTTATGTAAGAAAATCTACCATTTTTTAACACACTACGAAGAACTATTGATATATTTATAGTGTCTTAATAATAAAGGGGGATTAGACTATGGGAAAGTGGTATAGGAAGCCGATTACTTTCGCGACCAGCTTAGTATTGGCGGGAAGCTTATATTCGACTTCGGCGGCTGCAGCTCCAAAAGCAGCAAATCCGGTTGAGGAAGGCCGTTTTACAGAGCAGATTGAAGAGGCATCAATCTTTGACCTGCAGCATGCGATGCAAAAGGGGGATTTGACCTCTGAGGAATTGGTTAAATTTTATCTTGATCGAATTGAGGAATACGATGACAGCATCAACTCCATTATTACAATCGATGAAGATGTCATTGCTGAAGCGAAGCAGCTTGACAAGGAGCGCAAAGCGGGTAAAGTCCGTGGGGAATTGCATGGAATTCCTGTAATTTTAAAAGACAATTATGATACATATGACATGCCAACTACGGCAGGATCTCTGTCGCTTGAAGGTTCGATTCCACCGGACGATTCCTACCAAACAAAGAAATTTAGAGAAGAAGGAGCTATTATTTTAGGGAAAGCCAATCTTCATGAATTTGCGTTTGGATACCTAACCATCAGTTCACTTGGCGGCCAAACCTACAATCCGTATGATCTGACAAGGTATCCAGGCGGTTCGAGCGGCGGTACCGCAGCAGCGGTTGCTTCCAACTTTGCTGCAGTTGGATTGGGTACAGATACTGGAGGATCGATCAGGGTTCCGGCTTCCTTTAACAATCTGGTCGGAATACGGCCAACGATGGGACTAGCCAGCCGTGATGGTATCATTCCACTTGCCCTTACTCAGGATGTGGGCGGACCAATTGCGCGTAACGTAGAAGATGCAGCGATAGTCCTTGATGCGATTGCCGGCTATGACCCAGCCGACCCTGTTACCGCAGCAAGTAACGGGTACATTCCCAAAACCTATACACATTATCTTAAGAAGAATGGACTTAAGAATGCACGTATAGGAGTTGTGCGAGCCTTGTTTGGAAATGACCCTCAAATTAATAAAGGCATGGACCAAGCCATTGAGGATATGGAGGAGCTCGGAGCAGATGTAGTAGAAGTGACTGTTCCGAATCTAGATAAAATTATTTCCTATCCAAGCCTCAGTAACTTTGAATTTAAATTCGATCTCAACAATTATTTGGCTTCCCTTGGATCAAATGCACCTGTGAAGTCTCTTGCAGAAATTATTGATAGCGGAAAATACGACCCTAGCATTAAAAACAGCTTGATAGCAAGAAATAATAAAGAATCTTTAGAAAATGATCCTGTATATCAGGACATCATTACTAATCGTTCTAAGCTGGCAAAAGAAAGCCTAAATTCAGTCTTAAATGAAAATGAATTGGATGCGCTTGTTTATCCAACTTTAAGTTCTTTGCCAGCTGTGATAGGAACAAATCAGGGATCCGGGTCTGCGCCAATGTTAAGCCCTTTCTCCGGTTTTCCAGCACTCTCTGTTCCAGCAGGTTTCAGCGATAGCGGCCTCCCAATCGGAATGGAGATGCTTGGCAGGGAATTCGCCGAGCCGACTTTGATTAAGCTCGCTTATTCTTACCAAGAAGGGACAGAGCATCGGAAAGCACCAGTGCTAAAATAGAGAGAAAAAAGCCAATCATTTTAACTGAACTGCACCTCCAAACATCAAAAATTAAACAACTTTATCATAACCCCGTCCTTACTTAGGACGGGGTTATGCTGTTTAAAAGTTAAATAACTTTATTGCACTTTACAATTTACACCAATAATTTTATACCAGGTACTAATACTAAGTGATATAATAAAGAGAAAAATGAGGTGAAATCTTAATGATTAGATCTAAAGCACGTATAACAGCTATTGGTACCTATGTTCCTCAAAATAAATTATTAAATGAAGATCTAGAAAAGATGGTAGATACTAATGATGAATGGATTGTCCAGAGGACTGGTATGAAGGAAAGAAGAATAGCAGGAGACGAAGAATATGCTTCCCATTTAGCTTTTAATGCTATAGAAAATCTGATTGAAAATTATAATAAAGATTTAGAAGATGTTGATTGTATTATAGTAGCGACGGCAACTGCTGACTATGCGTTTCCTAGTGTAGCATGTCAAATTCAAAGTCACTTTCATATCCCTTGTACAGGAGCTTTTGACTTAAACGCTACCTGTGCAGGATTCACATATGCATTACACTTAGCAAATAATTTAATTACTTCTGAGGCACATAAAAAGATTTTAGTTGTTGCAACAGAGACTTTATCAAAAGTAACTAATTATAAAGATAGAACAACCTGTATTTTATTCGGAGATGGCGCTGGTGCTATGCTAGTCGAATATGATAAGGAAAATCCTAGTTTCTTGGCTAGTCATATGGGAACTAATGGAGAAGGTGGTATACATGTATATAGAACGACCTTTGCAACTGCAATGGAAGATAAACCTTTAAACACAACCGGGAAGATGGTTCAGAATGGAAGAGAAGTATACAAATGGGCTGCCCGCACTTTACCAATAGGAATACAAGAATTATTACTTAAGTCAGATTTAAACGTAGAGGATATAAACTGGTTTATTCCACATAGCGCTAATCTAAGGATGGTTGAATCAATATGTGAAAAATCAGGATTTTCTATAGAAAAAACATTGACTAGTATGAAGTATTTTGGGAATACCTCATCTGCATCCATTCCATTAGCACTAAATCTAGGAATAGAAGAAGGGAAAGTCCAATTTGGAGATACTTTATTGCTTTATGGCTTTGGTGGAGGACTTACACATTTAGGACTTATTTTAAAGTGGAATATAAAAAAATAAAATATAGTATTGGAGACTTCGATCTTGTTTGATACTCAAAAAATTAAAAATATTGTTCGACATCGCTATCCATTTCTTTTAGTGGATAAGATTCTAGAATTAGAAGAGGGAAATAGAGCAGTTGGCATAAAAAATGTGACTGCAAATGAAGATTTTTTTAATGGACATTTTCCAAGTTATCCAGTTATGCCAGGTGTATTGATTGTAGAGGCATTAGCTCAGGTAAGTGGAGTTGTGATGCTAACTAAAGAAGGGAACCGAGGACGATTAGGGCTTTTAGCAGGTATAGATAAATGTCGTTTTAAAAAGCAAGTAAGGCCAGGTGACCAACTCCGTCTTGAGGTTGAAATCACCCGATTAAAAGGCCCTATTGGGAAAGGAAAAGGTATCGCAACTGTTGACGGAGAATTAGTTTGCGAGACTGAACTACTATTTGCATTTGGAGATTAAGCGCCTATTGAATATAAATAGTTAATTTTGTAGGTGCAATTCTGTAATATGTTAAAACGCATGAGTAGTATAGTGAAAGAACTAATATAGTATATATTGTTATCTACTTACAGGAGACACACTATGGAAATTTCTTTGATTAGACATGGTAAATCCCAGTGTACTGAAAATAATCGAATAACATGTAAAGAGTTTGAGAGTTGGGTTAGAGAGTATGATTATAATGGAGTTTTTGAGGAAAACTCTTATCCATCAGAAACGCTTAATAAAATAACAAAAGCGAATATTATTATTACAAGTGATTTAAAAAGGGCTGTCGATTCAGCAAAGTTATTAAACCCCAACATAAAAGCTATTTCAGTTCCATTGTTTCGTGAAACAGAGTTACCTAATCCTTTAACTAAATTAAGGAAAATAAAATTAGAACCCAGTATTTGGGCATTGATTTTAAGGTGCCTATGGTTTTGTGGCTATTCAAGAGGGTGCGAATCTTTGAGTGAAGCAAAAGATAGGGCTAAAAATGCATCCGAAATATTAGTGGAATATGCTCAAGAACATATATCGGTAGTATTGGTTGGACATGGATTTTTTAATATGTTTATAGCTAAGGAGCTTCAAAAAAAAGGGTGGAAAGGTAAAAGAAAATCAAATTCTAAGCACTGGAATTGTACTACCTATTCCTTATACAATTGATAGGTAATTGATTAAGTAATATTCTACAATCGGGCGCCATTCTTTAATATGAAGCCGCCTTACATTTGGGCCAGTTTGTTGAAGAATATTGTCTTGATTTTCTTAACTTATAATAAAATAAATGGTTATTACTTAAAATATCACCAAAATAAATGGGGAGACAATTATGGGGGAAATTAACTATTCTATTGTTGATGTTTTTTCGCAAGGGAAATATACAGGAAATCAACTTGCTGTTTTTAAAAATGCCGGAAACATTTCTGATGATGAAATGCAGCAAATAGCTAAAGAAATTAATTTTTCTGAGACTGCTTTTATTTTATCTGATGCAAAGAATGACAATGGTTATGACGTTCGTATTTTTACACCTAATGAAGAGGTTCCTTTTGCTGGACATCCTACTTTAGGAACTGCGTATATCATTCAAAAGGAAGTATTAGAGGAACCCTTGGATAAACTTATTTTAAAATATAAAGCTGGAAAAATTCCAGTTTCGTTCGATAATCAAGAAGGAATTCTATGGATGAAACAAAATGAACCCACATTTGGTAGTATCTTAGATACGAATAAGGTTTCTACAGTTTTAAATATAGATAAGGAATACATAGATGAAAGGTTTCCAATCCAAGAGGTTTCAACTGGACTTCCAGTGATTGTTGTACCGTTAAAATCTTTAGATGCCGTTAAAAAAGTACAGATAAATAAAGAAAAATACTTTGAGTTAATTGAATATACTGATGCAAAAGCAATTATGGTTTTTTCTCCTGAAGTGTATAATACGGTAAATGATTTAAATGTTCGAGACTTTGCAGAGTATTATGGTATTTCAGAAGATGCAGCTACTGGAAGTTCTAATGGTTGTTTAGCTTCTTACTTGGTTAAATACCGATATTTCGAAAAAAGTGAAATAAACATTCGTGTTGAACAAGGATATGAAATCAAAAGACCTTCTTTGTTGTTTTTAAAAGCAAGTGATGATAATGGGAAAATCAACGTTTATGTAGGAGGCAGAGTAGTGAAAATTGCCCAAGGTGAATGGTTCATTCAACGGAGTGACAATGTGACTCATCAAATATAGTCTCGAACTTGTAAATGCCTGAACTTTTAGCTACCCCAAAAGTTCCATAACTATGAAATATATTCAGAATTATGCTAATCTTAGAATATTACTGAAAGGAGTGATTAGTTGTGGGCAAATCAGTTCCTGAAATAACACTTAATGATGGTACCACTTTGCCGGTTTTTGGTTTAGGTACATATACACTTAAGGGTAATCAAGGTGCCAATGCTATACAAAATGCTATTGATGATATAGGGTATCGACTAATTGATTCTGCTTATAATTATGAAAACGAAGGAACTGTAGGTGAAGCCGTTAGGCGCAGTTCTGTTCCAAGAGAAGAATTAAGAATTACATCCAAATTACCAGGACGCTACCAAGAGTATGAAAAAGCCGTTATTACCATTCAAGAATCCTTATATCGTGCAAATCTTGATTATTATGATTTATATCTAATTCATTGGCCTAATCCTAAACAAGATAATTACGTGGAAGCTTGGAAAGCGTTAATTGAAGCTAAAAAGCAGGGTCTTATTCGTTCTATTGGTGTTTGTAATTTTTCACCTGAACATATTGAGCGTTTAGAAAAGGAAACGGGCGTTAAACCAAGCATAAACCAAATCGAGTTACATCCATTTTTCAACCAAGAACAACAAAGAAAATGGCATGAAGAGAATAATATTAAGACACAATCTTGGAGTCCGTTAGCCCGGGCAAATGAAGTCTTACAAAATAACATTATTCAGCAGATAGCCTACGATCATAACAAGACGATTTCACAAGTTATTCTACGTTGGCATTATCAACTTGGGGCCATTGCAATTCCTAAATCTTCATCTCCTGAAAGACAACTTGAAAATATTTCGATTTTTGACTTTTCTCTAGATGAGGGAGAAATGAGTCTTATTTCAGGATTAACTCGATCTGAAGGCAGGATTAATAATCAAGATCCTGCTATATATGAAGAATTTTAACTTGTGAGAATGTTATTTAACGAATTTCTGTAACAAAAGCTGTGACCTTCTTCATGAATGGGAGGTAGTAATATAAGTTCCATTGAGCTGTTTTACAATTATATTTTTCATTTTTGTAATAGGGAGGGGGGTTCTTTAAGAAAAAAAACCAATGAAGTTGTGAACACAGGTTAATAGCGTATACATTCAGACCTTATTAACGAGTGCGTTAGTTGAATCCTTCGAGTTGCTATGGCAGCTCTTTTTTATTTAACTAACGAAGCAGCTTACTTGATAAAATATTAAAATGGTAAAAGAATTTTTTATTGATTGTAAAACTACTTGTATCATATAAAGGAAAGGAATAATGAAGAATGATGACTTTTATTTTAGTTGTTCTATTGTTATTTTTAATCCCAGGTCCTGCTGTTCTTGTAACAATATCTCAAACTATTAAAGGTGGAAAGAAAAATGGAATAATAACAGGTTTAGGGATTGCCTTTGGTGACTTAATCCATACTTTTGCGGCAGTTCTTGGACTTTCTGCTATTTTAATGACATCTGCATTTGCTTTTGAAGCAGTTAAATATATAGGTGCAGCATACTTAATTTATTTAGGCATAAGTGCTTTGATTAATAAAACTAAAAAGGTTGCGAAACCTACTGTAGAAAAGGTGAATCCTAACTTATCTTTTCGCCAGGCTCTGTTGATTGAATTACTAAACCCAAAGACTGCACTTTTTTTCTTAGCTTTCTTACCGCAGTTTGTCCGAAGCGATAGCTATCCAGTAACATTTCAGCTTTTAATGCTTGGGTTAACATTTGTACTGATGAGCATAATTTATACCTCTTTCATAGCATTCCTAACAAGTATAATAGGTGAAAAACTCTTAGCTAAAACTAAACAGAGTTCCAATTGGATTGGGAAAGTCGCAGGTATCGTCTATATTGGTTTAGGTTTAAAGTTAGCTTTTCAAACTCATGAATAATCAAGCGATAACTCGATAGTTATCATAAAAAGGCGAAGATTTGATCTAGGCTGTCATGAAGGCAGCTTTTTCTTATTGAGCTAATGGTATCTTCGCCCAAGCCGACACTTGATGAAAACCCCAGTGATGGAAGTAGGCAACACAGTAATTGAAGTTTATCCTGGAGAAGGTCATTCGATAGATAACATTACTGTTTGGATACCCCAAAACATTTGATGCAAAAGATCTTGGAAATCTTTCTGATAACAATGGGATGACTCCGTTTAAAAGGTAATCGAAAAATAAAATGGGAACTGGTGAGATAAGAGCCTACTCTACCCGATGAAGATTAAGTATATAGAAAAAAGTAATCATAATTTTTTATAATATGATTACTTTTTTCTATTTTTATCGTTTTTCCGAAGTAGACTCTCTAATAATTAACTTCGTTGGCAACAGGATCTCCTGAATCGGCTCCTCTTTGTTTTCCATTCTCCAACAAAGCTGTTCCACTGCCTTTTTACCATAATAACTTAAATCAATATCCATTGTTGTAATCCTTGGGGTTAAAATTTGTGATAATTGTCCATTGTCAAAGCTGCATATAGATACATTCTCAGGCACTTTGAATCCTCTTTGCTGTAAAACGGATGAAACAAGGAAACCATGACCATCATTCACACAAAACCATGCTGAAGGCTGGTCTTGAAGGTTATCGAGGAATAAACTGATTTCAGCTTGATTTTCCTGTGTGTTTGTTAACATAAAGTTTTCATTAGGCTTTATCCCATATCTTCTTAAAGCAAGTAAGTATCCTTCTAATCTTTCTTGATAGCTTGGAGAAATGTCAACATTGCCTACAAACGCTATATCACGATGTCCTAATTGGATTAAATGTTCTACGGCCATAAACGCCCCAAAGCGGTTATTTGTTAAAATTGAATCGGCCTGCAGATATGGTGAGTGATGATCAATTAAAACAGTAGGGATGCCTGTACTAATAATTTTTGAAATATATTCTGTACTAATATGAGATAAAATTAAAATTCCATCAATTTCATGGCTCGATAACACGGAAGGCAAAGTTAGATTCTTTTTTGATTCGCTATCAATCGGTTCAATAAACAAATTCATGCCGCGAGCCCGAACTTCTTTTTCACTACTTAAATAAATTTCACCAAAAAAGCTTTTAAGTGAAAAAGCATAATCAGAAGCGATTAAAGCGATATTTCTGGTCATCTTTTTCTCCGCTAGTTTTTGTTTTCGACTATTTGAATAGTCATAACCTAATTCATTTGCTGTATCTTGTACAAGCCTTCTTGTCACTTCGCTAACTCCGGGTTTTCCAGTTAAAGCTTGGGAAACAGAGTTTTTCGAAATATTTAGGTGATCCGCTATATCCTGCATCGTCACTTTTTTCTTCATATATATTAACGTTCTCCTTTGATCTAAGTTCGTAATTTTATTGTAACGTTACAAAACGGAAAACACAATAGCATCATTTCAATGTATAACGGAAAAACTTTATAATTTTGTCGAAACAGTAATTGACATTACTGAAGTTAGGTGTAATAATTATTTCGAAAGGTTGATAATAACGTTATTTAACAATTATTTTTTGTTTTTGTAATTATATCTATCTTTGTGGAAAGACGGGTGATTAGTAAAAACAACTTATTTTTTTTACATTTGGTTAGATGCATTAATACAATTTTTGAAAAGAAATGATAGCGCTCCCAAGTGTGAGATTAGCCATTTTCTTGTTTGTTTTTTTGACTTAAATAGTATTACCCTTCAGGGAAATACTATTTGTTGTGAAGTATGGAAAAGATAATTAGTAATTGGAGGAATTTGGGATGAAGATAAAAAAAGTAGCGTCGATCTTGTTTGCAGCTTCACTTACTGTTTCCGGGCTGGCTGCCTGTAGTACAGGTAATAAAGAACAAAACAGCGGCACAAAAGATGGGGTAACAACGATTGAATTTTGGGCTGCTCCGAACCCAACACAGCAAGTGTATTGGAAGGAAGTAGCGGAAGAGTTTACAAAAGAAAATCCTGAAATAAAAGTTAATGTTAGTCCAATGAAGGAAAGCCCAACTTCTGAAGCAAGTATTCAATCTGCGATTGCTGGTGGAAGTGCGCCTACAATGTCTGAAAACATTAACCGTGGTTTTGCCGCTCAGTTAGCAGATAGTAAAGCCCTTGTACCGTTAGATGAATTAGATGGATGGGATAAAGTAAAAGAAAGCCGTAAGATGGAAAATACAATGAAGGGTTGGGAATTTGCTGACGGCCGCCAATATGTATTGCCAATTTACTCAAATGCGATGTTGTTTGGCTGGAGATTAGACATTTTAAAAGAACTTGGATTTAACGAACCACCGAAAACTTACAGTGAAATGTTAGATGTGGCTAAGAAATTAAAAGAAAAATATCCTGATAAGTATGTGTGGGCAAAAGCAGACCTTGCTGATCCAACAGCTTGGAAGAGATGGTTCGACTTCTTCATGTTGTATAATGCGGCCTCAGACGGTAACAAGTTTGTTGAAGGTACTAAATTTACAGGCGATGAAAATGCAGGTGTACAAGTACTAGGGTTTATGGATGATTTACGTCAAGCAGACGCATTATTAACAAGGCAGTCAAAAGATCCTTTTGAATCTGGTTTAGGGATTTTCGTAGATGTTGGTCCTTGGACTATTCCATACTGGGCAGAAAAATTCCCGGAAATGAAATATAACGAAACTTATACATTAGCCCCACCTCCTGTTCCAGATGAAATGGATACAAAAGAAGTTAAAACTTTCGCTGATACAAAAGGTATAGTCGTTTACGCTTCTGCAACGAAAGAACAACAAAAAGCAGCCATGAAATTCATTAACTGGGTATACTCAAACCCTGAAAATGATTTGAAATGGCTTGAAAAGACGAACTTACCGCCAGCACGTGACGATTTAACAACAAATGAAACATTTAAGCCGTTCCTTGATAAAAATCCAGCATTACAACCATATGCAGCAGCCGTTCCAAATGCAATTCCGCCAATGGATAACGCTAAATATAATGATATTCAAACGTTTATTGGTCAACATGCTTTCAATCCAGTGGTAAAGGGTGATAAAAATCCCAAAACTGCTTGGAAGGATATGAAAGCGGCCATTGAGGAGGCTCTCAAATAATGAGCACAAAACAAGGAAGGATGGGCTGGCTTTTTGCCAGTCCTTATCTTTTATATGCAATCGTTTTCTTTCTAATACCACTCGTGTGGTCACTGTTTTTATCTATGACTGATTGGAATTTAATTGCACCAACTTTTAGTTTTGTTGGATTAGAAAATTATGCAGAGGCTTTTCGAAGTGCTGGTGTCCAAAGTGCTTTTTTCGTGACCTTTAAATTTATGGCTGTTTTTGTGCCATTAGTTATTGCTTCTTCAATTATTGTGGCCCTAATCGTTCAGGGATTACCAAAATTTAAAGGGCTGTTTTTAATTGGATTTTTCCTGCCGTACTTAGCTTCCGGAGTTGTTTCCTCACTGATCATAAAAGGACTATTATCTTACAACAGTCCGATTAATGAATTTTTGCGTAATGCCTTTGGCTTGGATATTAACTGGCTTGGTTCACCATTTGGAGCACTCTTCGTTGTAGCGGTGATTATCGCCTGGAAATTCACCGGATACTATGCGCTGATTTTGACATCCGGGTTTGAGAGCATTAATAAGGAAGTATATGAAGCGGCGATGATTGATGGGGTAAATGGTTGGCAGCGTTTTTGGAAGATTACTTTTCCGCTCCTTTACCCTGCTTTATTTACGGTTTTAATTTTATCGATTGGTGTTACGTTTGGTATTTTCACTGAGGTTTATCAATTAACAGGCGGAGGACCAAATTTTGCAACCAATACATGGCAAATGGAGATTTTCACAAGAGCGTTCTCAAATCTTCAAGCAGGTTATGCTTCAGCGATTGCGATTATTGCTTCCGTTGTAACGTTTATTTCGATTTTTATCATTCGAAAACTCTTAGAAATGTGGGGAAAACGATATGGGTGGAGCTAAGAAAAATGGATTATGGTTACGTTACCTAATTGCCATTGTTCTCTTACTGATGATGATCTTTCCGTATATTTATATGGTGCTAAATTCTTTTGCTGATTGGAATCAAGTAGATAAGAAGCTAATTCCGACAGAATACTCTTTGAAATCGTATCAATGGCTGTTAGGCGGTGGAGAAGCACTAATTCCAAGGCCATGGGTGAATGCGTTTTTTAACAGTTTTATTGTCTCTACTGGTTCTACTTTGTTAATGATGGTTTCTGCGGTAATGGTTGCATATGCATTAGCAAAAATTCCGTTTAAAGGAAGAGACACCATTAATAACTTTATTTTATTTCAAATGTTCTTTCCGGCAATTATATTGCTGATCCCAACGTTCCTTGTCATTCAAAAAATCGGAATGTATGACTCATATTGGGGAATGATTTTGCCGAAAGCAATGAGTCTATGGGCTGTATTTATGTATACGAACTTTTTCAAGGCGATTCCAGACACGTTTATTGAAGCTGCAAAATTAGATGGTGCAAACGAATGGCAAATTATGT
The DNA here is from genome assembly GCF_019933155.2 of Metabacillus dongyingensis. Classification (NCBI taxonomy): domain Bacteria; kingdom Bacillati; phylum Bacillota; class Bacilli; order Caryophanales; family Bacillaceae; genus Metabacillus; species Metabacillus dongyingensis. The sequence continues at coordinate 105,930 of NZ_OK052578.1, forward strand.
TCAAAGTCGTCATGCCAATGTCTAAATCGATTACTACTGTTATTTTCTTATTCCTGTTTATGGAAAGATGGACAGAACTATTATGGGATATGATAGTTGCAAAGAGTGACGATATGCTAACGCTGAATGTCCTTTTATCTCAAATGTTCGGTCCATATGGCGGATATCCAGGCCCGTTGTATGCCGCATCTGTAATATTAACAATGCCGATCTTAATTATTTTCTTGCTTTTCGCGAAAAAGTTCCAAGAAGGTATGCAATTTACACTTAAGTAATCCAAGACTGGAGTTCTTACACAATGGTTAATTGGTGGAAACAATCGACTTTTTATGAAATCTATATGCCAAGCTTTAAAGACGGAAATGGCGATGGAATTGGTGATTTTGCTGGAATCACCTCTAAACTTGACTATCTAAAAGAGTTAGGGATTGATGGACTGTGGCTCACTCCCTTTTATCCTTCTCCAAAGGTCGATAACGGTTATGACATTTCCGAATACAAATCTATTGATCCTGATTATGGAACGATGGAGGATTTTGAGGTTTTCATTAAGGAAGCACATCAGCGTGGTATCCGAGTGATTGCCGATTTAGTTTTGAACCATACCTCAACTGATCATAAATGGTTCCAAGAGTCAAAGGCGACAAAGAATCATCCGAAACGTGAGTGGTATATTTGGAGAGATGAGCCGAACAATTGGGAATCGTTCTTTGGAGGCTCTGCATGGGAATATAATGAAGTGACAAACCAATATTATTACCACGCGTTTGCGAAGGAACAGGCTGATTTAAATTGGGCCAATCCTGAAGTGAAGCAAGCTATGTTTGATGTGATGAAATTTTGGCTTGAAAAGGGAGTCGATGGTTTCCGGCTTGATGTCATCAATTTCTTAAAGGTCAATGATTCTTTCAAAGACAATCCATATGACCATGAAAAGAATGAACAAAATCACTTATACGATAAAGACCAAGAAGGTATTTTACGGATTATTACAGAAATCGCCAAGTTTGTGCATCAGTTTCCCGATAAATTCCTTGTTGGTGAGGTTGGTTCCGAGGACCTGAAGATTCTAAAACAATATTCTGGTCTTAACAAATTAGATGTTGTCTTTAATTTTAATATCGGGAGTATCGGGGAGTTTGATTCGGATAAAATCTTTCAGCAATTAGAGGAAACGGAGCAAGTTTATCATCCAGCCCAAATTCCAACCTTGTTCTTTTCAAGTCATGATATATCTCGACATATTTCAAGGTTTGGCGGCGATGAGGACCGAGCCAAGCTAGTTGCTGCTTTGATGCTTACGGCGAAGGGTGTTCCTTTCATTTATTATGGCAATGAAATTGGGATGAGAGATTGGGTTGCCGATGACATCGTGAAAATGAAGGATGTCCAAGGATTAATGGCTTATGAGTTAGAAATTCAGTTAAACCAGTCGCATGAGAAGGCATTAGCTGCAGCTAATGAGAAATCGAGGGATAAGTCACGTACCCCGATGCAATGGAATTCACATTCTAATATAGGGTTTTCAGAGGCTACACCCTGGATTACAATTCCGACTCATGCTTACAAAATTAATGTTGAAAACCAGCAAAGTGATCCGAATTCAATGCTTTCTTTTTATAAAAGGCTGCTGAAGCTGCGAAAAGTACATTCTTCATTAAGTTTAGGGGATTATGAATTTTTACGTAATGAAAATGGAATGATCTATTTCGTAAGAAAAGATCAATTTGAAAAAATATTAGTTATCTTGAATTTTTCTGATCAATCAAAATCTCTCAATATAGCTGCCTGCTTTGCCTCGGATATAGAAATGCTGCTTTCATCAAAGCGAACGAGCTTAGAAAGTGGGAAAGTGGTAACAATTTTAGCAAATGAAGCAATGATCCTAAAGGGGGATATAAGAGATGAACCTATTAAGTAAAGGAAACACTCAAACTTGTGAACAGCTAGTAGAGGAATTCACTTCTAAAGCTCAACCAACCAATCCAGAAAAAATTGTATTCTCTGGTATTGGTGTAAATGATGTCTATAATATCAGCGCACCGTTTGAAGATGAAGGGGAGCTTGTGATTGCAGGACGAGTTGAATCACGGGATAGTGAACACTCCAATGTTTATTTTTTTGTCATGAAAAACGGTGAGTGGGTGCCAAGAGAAAATGCACCTGTTCTTGAAATGCAAGATCCTTTCTTCACTAAAATAGCAGGAGAGTTAGTATTGGGAGGCGTTCAAATCTTCCCTCATCCAACACTCGAAGGAAAACTTGGCTGGCGAACAGTTTTTTATAAAGGCCGATCGATTGCTAGCTTAAAAGAGTTTGCTAAAGGCCCAGATGGAATGAAAGACCTTCGACTTGTGGAGCTTGAGGATGGAAGTATCGGTGTATTAACAAGACCTCAAGGAGAAAAAGGCGGAAGAGGAAAAATTGGGTGGACCCGTATCTCTTCATTATCTGATTTGACAATTGAAGTGATCGACGAAGCACCTTTACTTGAAGACCAGTTTATTGACGAACAATGGGGCGGTGGGAACGAAGCGCACCTTTTAGCTAATGGTCTCATAGGCGTACTTGGGCATATTGCATCTTTTGATGAGGAAGGAAACCGCCACTACTATCCAATGGTATTTGTACTTGATCCGGAAACAGGTGCATTTTCTGATATGGAGCTAATCGCAACAAGAAGCCAGTTCCTTCCTGGTCCATCGAAGCGCCCAGACTTAGCAGATGTTGTGTTTAGTGGGGGGTTAGTTCGAAAATCAGATGGCACGGCTGATCTTTATGCAGGCATTAGTGATGCTGAAGCTCAAAAAATCACCATAACCGATCCGTTTTTACCATTTGAGCAAAAATTCAGTATTAAGGAGAAATCAAAATGAACGTATATAGATATGAAGAGAACCCATTGGTCACACCAGCACATGTAAAACCGCATCGACCTGATTTTGAAGTGATTGGTGCCTTTAATGCAGGGATTGCAACATATAATGATGAAATTATTATGCTGCTCCGTGTTGCTGAACGACCAATTAGTGATGATTTAAATATTGTAAAAGCACCTATTTATCGCCCGCAAACGAATGAACTAGAGATTATAGATTTTAATTTAAATGATCCTGCTTATGATTTCTCTGATCCGCGTGTGATTCGGGAAAATGGCGATAAACAAGGTTTTAAGTACTTAACTTCTTTGTCGTATTTACGTATTGCACGAAGCAAAGATGGTCATCAGTTCACCATTGATGACAACCCATTTGTTTACCCATCCAATGAATTAGAAACCTTTGGAATTGAAGACCCGCGGATTACACAAATAGAAGATACCTATTATATTTACTTTAGTGCTATTTCACCAGTAGGCGTTGGAGAATCAATGGTTTCCACTAAAGATTTTGTAACTACTGAACATCATGGTATGATTTTTGCGCCGGAAAACAAAGATGTTTTAATCTTCCCTGAAAAAATAAACGGAAAATATTATGCCATTCATCGTCCAGTACCGAAAAGTGTCGGAGAGCCAGAGATGTGGATTGCTGAATCGACCAATCTCTTACACTGGGGAAATCACAAGCATTTGCTAGGATTACGTGAAGGTATGTGGGATAGTGCGCGTATGGGCGGAGGAGCTGTTCCTTTTAAAACGAAAAAAGGCTGGCTTGAGCTTTACCATGGTGCAACCAAAGACCATCGCTATTGTATGGGAGCTGTATTACTTGATTTAGAAGATCCGACAAAGGTCATTGCTCGCTCCGATCAACCGATTCTAGAACCTGAAACTGATTATGAAGTAGAAGGGTTCTTTGGAAATGTAGTCTTTTCATGCGGGGCCATCGTTGAAGGCGATGTTGTCAAAATGTTTTACGGTGTTGCAGACACATCGATGGCTTGTGCTGAATTAAGCTTACAAGAAATTCTTGATTCATTGACTTATATTAAATAGAGAGCTTTTGTTGTGAGGATGACTCAAAGCAAAGGGACAAACCCCTCAACCCACAATATACTGAATTACCGCTTTTATTGTGAATGGTGAGGCGTTGTTCCTTATTGAGACATCCTCCTTTTCTTTTATATGCAAATTATCAAGGCAGGTGACGTTCCTATGAAAATAAATGAAAACTGGAAAATAAAACAATTTGATGTGGGGACTGCTCGTGACCTGGAAGTGGCTTCTCCTGAATATATTGATTATTTTTGGATGACAGCATCTGTACCTGGTGATGTTCATTCAACCTTAATTGACCGAAAATTGATTGAGGACCCTTTTTACGGACACAATGATCTCAAATGTCAGTGGGTAGAAGAAAACGTGTGGTGGTATCGCAACACCTTTGAGTTCTATGATGACGTCACGAAAGACGACCGCTATGAGTTGATCTTCGAGGGGCTTGATACGTTTGCTACGGTTTATTTAAACGGTGTAGAGCTAGGTTCAACAGAAAATATGTTTATTAGTCACACTTTTGAAGTGGCAAGGGAACTTAAGAGAGGAAAAAATGTTCTGGCCATAAAATTTGATCCAGTACATGTTCATGTAAAAGATAAGGTCCAATATTACTGGTCAGGATTCAGCAAGAAAAGGATATGGACACGAAAAGCTCAAAGTCATTATGGCTGGGACTGGGGCCCGCGCTTGGTTACTGCAGGGATTTGGAAAGATGTTCATTTAAAGAAAAGAACCTTTGCCAAAATCAATAATGTGTTTGCGAAAACAAAATTTATATCACAAGACAGAGCGATTGTCGAAGTGGATGTAGAAGTCGATTCTTTTAGGAGATTAAAAGATTATGAACTCTATGTAAATCTTTCCTATGGGGAAGAAAGGTTTGCAGCCAAAGTTAGAGTGGATCGCAAAAAAGCAACAGCTGTATTGGAAGTGGAAAATCCTAAGCTATGGTGGACACATGACATTGGGACGCCTCATCTTTATCTACTAACTGTTGAATTGTTTGCCGATGGTGTGAAAGTTGATGATAGACAGAAAGAGTTCGGGATTAGAACCATTGAAGTGCTTCGAAAAGATGAGGAAGGAAATCATTGTTTTACCTTTGTTTTAAATGGAGAAAAGGTATTTGCGAAAGGCGCTAATTGGATTCCGATTGATAGTTTCATTGGAGCAGTCCCGGATTCTCGTTATAAGCATTTAATCAAGATGTCCAAAGACGCGAATATGAATATGCTTCGCGTATGGGGCGGCGGCATCTATGAAAAAGATGTGTTTTATAACGAGTGTAATCGACTTGGCATTTTAGTCTGGCAGGATTTTATGTTTTCATGTGCTCTTTACCCCGATTACAATAAGAATTTTATGGCTAATGTCAAAGAGGAAATTATTCATGTTGTTAAAAGGCTTCGGAATCATCCTAGCTTGGCTTTATGGTGCGGCAACAATGAAAATGACTGGCTGTATGAAGCGTTGTTTTCGTCAGGGGAAATTAGCCATCCTTTTTACGGTGAAAAAATCTATCATGAATTAATGCCGGAATTGTTAGAAGAACTCGATCCAACTCGCTTGTTTTGGCCAAGTTCCCCATTTGGAGGAAATGACCACAATTCTAGAGACCAGGGAGATACACATAATTGGCAAGTTTGGCATGGTAATATTGAACCGAGAACATTTGGGGAGCCCCAGACGGTGGATTATAGTATCGAAGGGCTGTCGTTTAAAAATTTTAAAAATGATACCACAACCTTTGCAAGTGAATTTGGTATGCACGCTTCTTCCAATCGCTATACATTAGAGCGAAATATCCCTAAGGACCAATTTTTCTGGGGAAGCGAAGAAATGGCTTACCGCAATAAAGATATCCATCATCCAAAAGGAATTTTGTTAATGGAAGGATATACAGGAGTTCCGAAGGATTTAGATGAGTACATTGCTTTTTCAATGTTAACGCAGGCAGAAGGATTGAAATATGGAATCGAACATTATCGACGGAATAAACCACATACAAGCGGCGCACTATTTTGGCAGCTTAACGACTGCTGGCCGGGTACAAGCTGGTCCGTCATCGACTATTATTTATTGCCTAAGGCTTCCTATCATTATGCCAGAAAATTCTACAGCCCAGTTCTATTGACAGTGGATTATATCCCAGGGAGAGATTTATCTATTTGGGTTGTTAATGATCGCTTAGAAACCTATCAGGACGAAATTGAGCTGGCTGTTTATCTATTTAATGGTGAAAAAGTATTTTCAAAGCAATGGATGGTTTCAATTGAGGCAAATGTGTCGAAACAAGTGGCAGCAGTTTTAGAACAAGATGCTTTAGGCAGACTTCAACCAGATGAAGCTGTTTTCGTCATCCGCTCAAAGAATGATAGAACCTATGAAAACTTCTATTATTTCTGCGATCAAAAGGATTTGAAACTTGGTGATTCGGAATTAACAGTCTCCATAGACCAAGAGAAAAATGAGTTGACCGTTTCCGCAAATGTGCTATCGCGGATGGTAACGATTGAAATGGATATGGAGCAATTGGTAATCGAGGATAATTTCTTTGACCTACTTCCTAATGAGAGCAGAACTCTTAGGGTCGCGCAGGCAGAGGGAAAAGAAGTTCCTTGGGAGACTTTGAGAGTCAAGGCTATTAATAGTGTGAAACCAAAGGGGGCGTTATTATGAAAGCAGCGGTTTTACAAGGAACAAAGCAAATAGAAGTGATGGATTGGAACTATCGATCACCATCCCCGAAAGAGGTAATCGTAAGAGTAAAAAGCTGTGGTATTTGTGGAACAGATCAGCATATTTACCATGGCCATCCTGGTTCTGCTGAAGTCCATCCACCGATCGTTCTTGGGCACGAATTAGCCGGAGAAGTGGATGAGGTAGGTACTGAAGTATCTATCTTGCAAAAAGGGGACCGTGTTTCAATTGATCCGAACATTTATTGCGGGACATGTGAGTATTGTCGCAGCAACCGAGCTCATTTATGCAATCATCTTCAGGCAGTCGGTGTAACAAGAGATGGTGGAATGGGAGAGTATTGTGTTGTACCAGCAGCTAATTGTTACAAGATCCCAGGCCATATGACGTTTGAAGAAGCTGCTCTTGTTGAGCCATTAGGCTGTGTTCTACATGGTTTTAAGAAAATTCACTTGTCTTCCTTAAGTAAGGTACTTCTTATTGGTGGCGGTTTTATTGGACAATTATTTTTACAATTGGTAAAACAGCAAAATGTTCAATCCATCTTAGTAAGTGAACCTGCTGATAACAAAAGGGAGCTGCTATATAAGTTGGGTGCCGATGAAGTGATCCATCCAATGAATGCTGGAAAGTTAGAGGCAGACGTGGTAATTGAATGTGTGGGCAGGCCGGAGAGCATGGAATTGGCTGTCAAATCAGCGGCAAAGGGCGGCCAAGTGTTACTTTTTGGGGTTTCTGCACCGAATACAATGATTTCGGTTTCACCCTTTGACATTTTTTCAAAGGAGCTTACCATTAAGGGCTCGTTCGTGAACCCATTTACGCACGAAGAAGCTATTTCACTTATTGCGAAAAAAGTGGTGGATGTCGGGTCGCTCATTTCTCATCGTTTTACAATTGAAGAGTTATCAGAAGAAATGGCTAACTTCCGAAATCTTAACGTTTCAAAAGCGATCATTAACCACTAGTTGCAGTAGTTGTCAGTCTAAAGGGCTGATTCTACTGCAAAAGGAGTTTAAAAGAATGTTTCAAATTTTCAAGTCTTTTTCTAAGGAATTAAAGTTTTATTTACTCATGAATACCTTTTTTTCCTTTGGCGGTGCATTATCAGGTATCTTTCAAAGTGTGTTTCTGTGGAAACTAGATAAAACTTATTCACTGCTTGCCTATTATAGTTTATATTGGTCAATCGCTATCATCTTTTCTTTTGGGCTTTGTGCGTGGATTGCCAGAAAAACAAGCCCGATGATTACGATGCGTTTAGGGTTTATCTTTTATTTGATTACTTATTTAATCATGCTTATTTTTCACAACACATTAAGTGATCATATCATTTTGCTGGGAAGCACAACTGGCTTTGCAATGAGCCTATACTATGTAGGCGTGCATATGGCTGTATTAGATTTAACAACAAATGATAAACGGGATCAATTTTTATATGTACAAGGAATATTACTTACCATCGGAGGAGTAATCGCGCCGCTTCTATCAGGGATTTTAATCTCGCAATTTCAAGGTATGATTGGTTATTATGTCGTTTTTATTGCTACATGTGTATTCTTTTTTATTTCATTTTTGATCTCACTAAAAGTGAAAGGAAATCCAGTTACAACAAAAAGTTATTTTTGGGATGTCATCAAGTATCCATCAAAAGAATGGAAGAAGATGTACAAGGTTATGTTTGCCGATGGAATTGTATCTGGAGTGTACTCGACCTTTTTGATTACGATGATAACGTTCAAAGTAGCTGGGGGAGAATTGAGCTTAGGTGTTTATAATACAGCAGCTGAGATTGTTGCAATTGCTGCTTTCTATGTGCTTGCTAAATTCTCTAATCAGAAATATCGTCTGGCAATTTTTGCGATTGGTTCGGTTAGTATATTTTTGAGTTCTGTTTTACTATCTGCCCTTCCTGTGTTCATTTCGTTGGTTATTTTTGGAATCGTTTCACCTGTAGCAATGAATATGATTACCACCTCAATGAATGCAATGATCTATGAGTCAATTGAAAAGGACCCTCAATATAAGGAAAAGAGACTGGACTATATTATTATTCGAGAAATTCCACTCGGTGTTGGAAGAATTATCGGTGTATTTTTGTTTCTAGCTATGAAAAAATACTTCGATATAGAGGCGCTATTACCTATTTCGTTTAGTTTCTTTCCTATTGTATATGTCATAATAATTCCATCACTATATTTTATCTGGAAAAAACCAAAAAAGGGACTCGTGGTGAGTTCTAGTGAAATATAGAAATAAGGTAATTTGAAAGTATTATAGGATATATTTTCATTTGGAGGGATTTAAGTATGTTAGGTGCAATCGAAGCAGGTGGAACAAAGTTTGTTTGTGCTGTTGGTGATGAAAATGGAATAATTACAGATCGAATTCAGATTTCAACCACTGTACCAGCGGAAACAATGCCAAAGGTGTTTGACTTTTTTAATAAATATCCTGTTAAAGCAATTGGGATTGGATCATTCGGGCCAATCGATGTAAACCAAGATAGTTCTACTTACGGATATATTACATCGACGCCTAAAACGGCATGGAAAGATTATCCTTTTGTGCAAGCATTAAAAGACTCCTTTTCTGTACCAATTGGATTCAATACAGACGTTAATGCTGCAGCCTTGGGAGAAGCTACCTTTGGCGCTGCTAAAGGATTGGACAGCTGCTTGTACATTACCGTTGGTACAGGAATTGGAGCAGGAGCTATTGTTCAGGAGAAACTCCTTCAAGGGCTTTCACACCCTGAAATGGGACATATCCTTGTGAGGCGTCATCCGAATGATAATTATCAAGGAAAGTGCCCTTATCATCACGATTGCTTAGAAGGTCTTGCTGCCGGACCTGCTATTGAAGCTCGCTGGGGCGACAAAGGTGTTAACCTTGTTGATCGGATGGAGGTTTGGGATATGGAAGGCTACTATATTGCCCAAGCTCTCATGCAGTATATTTTAATTTTATCACCAAAAAGGATTATTCTTGGTGGAGGAGTCATGAACCAGGAGCAAGTATTTCCTAATACTTACAAGTATTTAAAAGAACTAGTTAACGAGTATGTTGCTTTACCTGAGCTTTCTGAGTATATTGTTCGTCCAGGTTTAGGGGATAACGCAGGAATTACTGGAGCCCTTATGCTTGCTCATCAAGCATTTCTAATGGAAAAGCAAAGTTAAAACTACTTAAGGAGGAATTAAAGTGCAACCTTTATTTTTAAAACCAGTTTTTAAAGAACGTATTTGGGGTGGAACTGCCTTACAAACAGAATTTGATTACGAAATTCCAAATAATAAAACAGGTGAATGCTGGGCAATTTCCGCTCATCCAAATGGACCTTCTATCATAGAAAATGGACCATATGCTGGCTTGGCGTTGGACAAGCTATGGCGTGAGCATCCAGAGCTTTTTGGTAACCCGAAGGAAGAAATTTTTCCGCTATTAACGAAGATATTGGATGCAAACATGGATTTATCCGTTCAGGTCCATCCAGAGGATTCCTATGCTAAGGAACACGAAAGTGGAGAACTTGGTAAAACGGAATGCTGGTATATCCTTGACTGTAAAGAAGGTGCCGACATGATCTTCGGCCACAACGCAAAAACAAAAGAAGAATTAATCCAACAAATTAATTTAGGTAATTGGAACGAACTACTGGGCAGAGTGAAAATCAAGCCTGGCGATTTTTTCTATGTACCAAGCGGAACTATCCATGCATTATGTGAAGGTACTCTTGTATTAGAAACACAGCAAAGCTCTGACACAACCTACAGAGTGTATGATTACAATCGTAGAGATGCAGAGGGCAATTTGCGAGATCTTCATTTAGAAAAAGCGATTGATGTGACAACTGTGCCGCATCATGACACTGGGGTTGCCCCTAAAGTTTTGAAGCAGGAGAATATAACGATTACCACGTTTGTAGAATCAGAATTTTTCTCAGTGTATAAGTGGGAAATAGAAGGGAAGGTTACTCTTTCATTTAATGATCAATATATGCTTCTAAGTGTGATCAAGGGTGATGGAACTCTAGTTCACAATGGTGAGAAATATTCTCTTAATAAAGGAACCCATTTCATAATTCCAGTGGGATTAGGAGAATTTGAATTAGATGGCGATTGTGAATTGATTGTTTCCCATCCTTAAGCATTACACATGCACGCCTCGGATTTTGTCGAAGACTGAAAAAAGGAACCAGAGTTAATCGCTCTGGTTCCTTTACTTTTTTATTAAGGCTATGTTCGAAAATATTGAAGATGCAAGTTGTCATCCAAATAAGACAAGTGAAATATCTCAATAACTTCGTCGAACGAAATCATTGGTTTCTCAAGAAGCGTGATCGTAAGATGTTAGGATTCAATCCTTCCGAGCAGCAAAGGCCATAATTTTCTGGAATAGAAGCGATGTATATGATTAAAAAAGGGCAACAGGCGGAATAGACTTAAGTAATGTTCATACAGTAGTAGAAACATGTTTAGCTAATGGTGCTGAGTTAGTTATTCCTCATCTATATACTTCAGTAATTGACAAACAAACTGGAAAAACTGAAGTAGAAAAAGTAGAAAAACTTTTAAATTTGATGTGGGAATAATTCTTTCCTGCCACTGCTTATTCTTTTCGTCAGTAAAAAAATAGTAGATTAAATCAAAAACTCCCATTCAACTAATTAAGTTGAATGGGAGTTTTTGATTTAATGACTCAACGATGTAAATGTTTCCAATAAAGATATTTCTCCTTTAGAACCATTCTAAGAGTAGGTGATTATCGTTTGGTATTACTGCATATTATGTAGAAAAATAAGATTTTGTAACGTAATTTCATTAAAGTTATATAATTATTGAAATTTTGTTTCAGTCTGTGTTATTCTCTATCTGAGAACGATTTCAGGAACCGATTTCAATTCATAGATAAGGGTGATCATATGCTTGAACATTTAACAACCGAAACTCGTAATGAGAAAACGATGAACTTAGATGAAATGTCTATAACTGAGCTATTAACAGTAATGAACGAAGAAGATGAGAAAGTGGCTAAAGCTGTAAAGGCGGAGATTCCATCAATTGCAAAAGCGGTGGATGCCATCATTCAGGCTAAAAAACAGGGAGGCCGCCTGATTTACCTGGGTGCTGGTACAAGCGGACGAATAGGGCTGCTTGATGCTGTTGAGTGCCCTCCCACGTTTGGAACGGACCCAGGTGAAGTGATCGGGCTGATTGCTGGCGGAGAGAAAGCATTTATAAAAGCCGTTGAAGGAGCCGAAGACAGGAAAGAGCTTGGAGTAGACGACCTAAAGGAAATACAGCTAACAAGTAAAGATGTTGTTGTTGGAATTGCAGCAAGCGGCCGCACTCCATATGTCATTGGAGGGCTTGAGTATGCAAATTCAATCGGTGCAAATACTATCGCTGTTTGCTGCAACAAAGGATCTGAAGTGGGAAATGCAGCTGATATAGCAATTGAAGTAGTGAATGGACCAGAAGTTCTGACAGGCTCAACGCGCTTAAAATCCGGCACTTCACAAAAACTGATCTGCAATATGCTTTCAACTGCCTCTATGGTTGGAGTTGGAAAGGTGTATGGCAACTTGATGGTAGACGTTCAACAGACAAATAAGAAGCTCGTAGAAAGAGCAAAACGCATAGTGATGGAAGCAACATCCTGCTCGTATGAGACAGCGGAAAAGTATCTTGTAAAAGCGAAGGATAACTCTAAACTTGCAATTCTAATGATTTTAACCAATCTATCCTATGAAGATGCCTTAGAAAAACTAAATGCTTCACAAGGATTTATCAGAGAAGCCATAAAATAATGATTTTTCAACTGAGAGGGGAGACACCATGAGTAAGTATCGTAAAATGGCCGATGAAATTTTGACGGCTCTTGGAGGCAGTTCAAACATTGCTTCTTATACAAACTGTATGACACGCCTTCGAGTAACGCCAGTGAACCGAGGGAACATTAACGAACAGAAAATAAAAGAAGTCGATGGAGTAGTCGGAGTGGTCGATGATGAAACATATCAAATTATTCTTGGCCCAGGGGTTGTCACAAAAGTGGCTGACCAGTTCGGTGCAGCGATTGAGGAAACAAAAGGACAAGGCAGTGCATCTGACTATGAAGCAAAAGGTGCTGACATTAAGCAGGAGTTGAAAAAGAAAAACAGCACGCCTTTTAAAACTTTTCTCCGCAAAATCGGAAGTATTTTCATTCCGCTGATCCCGGCATTTGTCGGAGCTGGCCTGATTGCCGGTATTGCTTCAATTCTTGCGAACAATATTACAGCTGGAAACTTATCCGAAGAAACATGGCAGCAATATGTCACGATATTAAATGTTATTAAAAATGCGATTTTCAGTTATCTGGTCATTTATGTTGGGATTAATGCAGCAAAAGAATTTGGCGCAACACCTGCACTGGGCGGAGTCATTGGAGGCGTTACACTCTTGACTGGTGCGACGCCGGAAGTGCCAATCACCAATATCTTTACCGGTGAAGCATTATCCCCAGGACAGGGAGGAATTATTGGGGTTTTAATCGCTGTGTATCTTCTGGCTATGGTTGAGAAGTTCCTGCGCAGATGGATTCCGGATGCCATTGACATTATTGTCACGCCAACTATTGTTCTTTTAATTATTGGACTGTTAACAATCTTTATCATCATGCCGTTTGCCGGCCTAATTTCGGACAACCTGATTGGAGCTATCAATTGGACACTTGATCGCGGAGGGGCGTTTGCAGGATTTGTTCTTGGAACAACTTTTCTTCCACTCGTTATGTTAGGACTCCATCAAGTATTAATTCCCATTCATATTGAGATGATTAACATCTCAGGCATGACAGTGCTGCTGCCGATTCTTGCGATGTCAGGTGCTGGACAAGTCGGTGCGACTCTGGCACTTTGGATCAAGTGCCGTAAGAACACTCAATTAACTAATTTGATAAAAGGTGCTCTGCCTGTTGGTATTCTTGGTATTGGCGAACCTCTGATTTATGGTGTTATCCTGCCCCTTGGGCGTCCATTTATCACAGCCTGTATTGGCGGAGGAATAGGCGGTGCAATCGTAGGTATTTTCGGAAATATTGGTTCGATTGCAATTGGTCCTTCAGGTATGGCATTGATTCCTTTGATTGCAGACGGAATGTGGTTTAAATATATTGTCGGACTGTTAGCTGGCTATGCAGGCGGATTTGTTCTAACTTATTTCTTTGGTGTTCCGAAAGAAGCTATGGTCAATACGGCAGATACTGCTGAAGAAAAAGGTGAAAAAGAAGCTGAGAAAGAGATCTCAATCTCTGAGGAAGGTTCACTTGTAATGCCTTTTGAAGGAGAGGTAAAACCTCTTGAAGAAGTGCCGGATGCTGTTTTTTCTTCAAAGATGATGGGAGACGGATTTGCCATTGTGCCTGCTAATCATACACTCGTTTCACCTGTTGATGGAGAAATTGTGAGCGTTTTTCCGACCAAGCATGCAATAGGATTAAAGTCAAAGGATGGCTTGGAGCTTTTAATTCACGTAGGCCTTGAAACAGTCTCCCTAAACGGAGAAGGCTTTACATCCCTTGCTGAGGAAGGTCAAGTTGTGAAAAAGGGAACGCCACTTCTAAAGATTGATCTTGACTATATTAAAAAGCATGCAGCGTCAACAATCACACCAGTTATTTTTACGAATTTGCCTGAGGGAGCTAAAGTAAAACTGCTGAAATCTGGCTATCAGGAACAAGGCAGTGAGGATGTGCTTGCTGTAGAGATGCCGTAAAGGAAAATGACCTCAAGGAGTTTGGTTTTTATGAAGCTGATTGAAGCGAAGGATTATCATGAAATGAGCAAGCTTGCAGCTGAAATCATTTTGAAGCAAGTGAAAGAGAAAGAGGACTAGGTTCTTGGTCTAGCTACAGGCGGAACAGTTCTCGGAACATACCAGGAGCTAATTTATGACTTTAAAAAGAATAAAACGTCATACGGCCATATTCAAACGTTTAATTTAGATGAATATGCCGGTTTGAAGAAAGATGATCCAAACAGCTATCACACATATATGAAGATAAATCTGTTTGATCACATCTGTATTCCAGTGGAACAGACGCATCTTCCAAACGGTGAAACGAGTGATTTGGAAGAACAGTGCAGTGCATTTGAGCAAATAATTGAAGCTTCAGGGGGCATTGATCTTCAGCTTCTTGGAATCGGCCAAAACGGGCATATTGGATTTAATGAGCCAGGCAGTTCTTTTGATTCAAAAACTCACGTTGTCAGTCTAGCGGAATCTACCCGGAAAGCTAATTCATGCTACTTTGCGTCCAATGAAGAAGTGCCTACCCGTGCAGTGACTATGGGCATTTCAACGATTATGAAAAGCAAAAAGATCCTTCTGCTCGCATCAGGGACACAAAAAGCGTCTATCATCTATGATTTGTTCCATTCAGAGGTGACAAATGCTATTCCGGCAACCATTTTAAGAAAGCATCCTGACACAACGATCATCGCAGATCAGGATGCACTTTCAAAATTGAACCAGGCGAAACGATACGCATAATGATCTTTAAGAAGTCTCCTTTTCCCATCTACCATCAGCTTCAGAAGATTATCAAAAAAGCCATCTTAGCTCAGGAAGTAAAGCCAGGTGAGATGATTCCTTCTGAACGGGAATATGCAGAAACCTATTGCATCAGCAAGATGACAGTCAGGCAAGCTCTTTCCAACCTTGTCGATGAGGGGTATCTGTACCGTGTGAGGGGAAAAGGGACCTTCGTAGCGCCGATGAAAATGGAACAGCCCAAAGCCATAATCGGGTTTTCAGAGCATACTTTCTCAAAAGGCATGAAACCTGAGACAAGTGTCATCAGATTAAAAGAAATCAATTCAAGTCTGGAGTTTGCTGAAAAACTTAACGTTGCCCGCGGAGCAACTTTGTACGAATTGCATCGCCTGAGGCTTGCTGACGAACTTGCGATTGGGTTTGATAGGTTGTACATTCCAAAGGATTTGGCACCTAACCTCACCCTGAAACAGTCAGCTGCTTCTATTTGTGAATACATGGAAAAGGAAGTTGGACTTACCATTCGAAAAGACAGCGAAATTATAGAAGCTTCAACTGCAAATAAACGAGATTCTGTGATTCTTAACATAGAGGAAGGTTCTCCCGTTCTGAAGATAGAACGGAGAAACATGCTCGGTTCATGCACTCCCTTTGAATTAGCAAAATCCGTTTACCGTGCGGACCGCTATCAATATACAATCGATATGGAACGCCAAAAAAACACCATTTAATCTCTTAAATGGTGTTTTTTTATTGGACGGTTATGCCGAAGATTCAGAAAGATTAGATGTAAAAGGGGCTGAGATTTAACTCAGCCCCTTTACCTATTTTTATTAATCTTGAACTGCTTCCAGCAGCAAGTCAGCAATATGAACAGCACGCACCTTGTTCGACAAGCCCTCCCGTTCAATACCAAGTTTCATTTGCAGCAGGCACCCTGGGTTTGCTGTAACGATGGTTGTGGCATGAGTGGCTTTTGCGTTTTTCATTTTGGAATCCAGAATCTGCATCGACATTTCTGATTCAACAATGTTGTAGATTCCGGCTGATCCGCAGCAGCTGTCTGCGTTTTTCATTTCACGGTATTCAGTGTTTCCAATCGCTTTTAATAGCGTTCGGGGTTCAGCAGATGTTTTCATGACATTTCTTAAATGACAAGAGTCCTGATAGGTGATTATCTGTTCCGGAAGCTTTAGTTTCAGCTTAAAGAACTCGAGTTCAACAAGAATGCTTGATAGGTCTTTGAGCTTGCTTGAGAAAGATTCAGCCCGCTCTGACCATTCAGCTTCGTCTTTAAGCAGATGATCGTAGTCAATTAAAAAGGCTCCGCAGCCTCCAGCGTTTGTAATAATATAATCAACCTGCAGCTCTTCAAATGCTGTAATATTTCGTTTAGCAAGGGCTTTTGCAGAGTCTTTTTCACCGCTGTGACCATGCAAGGCTCCACAGCAGGCTTGATTTTTAGGTATGACAATTTCACAGCCAGTAAGCTGAAGCAGCTTCATAGTTGCGTCATTTGTTTTCATAAACATCGTGTCCATCAGACACCCGGAGAAGAAGGCAACACGCTTGCGTTTTTCGGGTTTAGCGGGCAGATAGGTCGGCCGGTTCTTCATTTCTCTTAATGTCGGAATTTCCGGGAGCACTTTTTCCATGGAAGATAAACTGTCAGGAAAAAGCTTCATCATGCCTGTATATTGCACAGCGCGCTGCAGACCAGAACGTTGGTAGAAGCCAATTAACCCTGTTAAAGTGCGCATGCGTTCCTGATGAGGGAACAAACCTTCAAATACGACTTTCCGGACCGTTCGAACAGGTAGTGAATGCTTTTTGTTTTGATTAATAATATCTCGCGCCTCTTCAAGCAAGTGGCCATAATTTACTCCGGAAGGGCAGACAGGTTCACAGGCCCTGCAGCCCAAACACATATTGAGTGACTTTTCTACGTCCTCATCAGGTTCTATAAGTCCATCTACAACTGCTTTCATCAGAGCGATTCTGCCTCTTGGTGAATGGGATTCCTGAAATCCAGATTCAATATAAGTCGGGCATGTATGCAGGCAAAAGCCGCAGCGCATGCAGTTTAGGAGCTCATCTTCATTCATTCGTTCCTTAAACTGCACATGAATGGCTTCACGTTCTTTTACTGTCGTCATCTTGATACCACCACCCGTTTTCTTGAGTCTTTGGCAAACATTTTGCCCGGATTCATGATGTTATTTGGATCAAGTGAATGTTTGATTGCTTTCATAGCGGCAATTCCTTCTTTGCCAGCCTTAAGCTCCAGATATGGAGCTTTCATGACGCCGACTCCATGCTCGCCTGTAATTGTACCGCCTAGCTCGATTGCTTTTACGAAGATTTCTTCAAATGCTTTTTCAACTCGCTCAATTTCTTCATGATTTCTCACATCAGTTAAACATGTTGGATGGAGATTCCCATCACCTGCATGACCAAATGTGCAAATATTGAGGTCGTATTTCTCCGCTATTTCATTTGTGGCGAGCACCATTTTTGCGATTTCTGACCTGGGTACAGTTGCATCTTCCAGTATCGTTGTCGGTTTCAGGCGGGCCAATGCAGATAGTGCGGAGCGGCGTGCTGTCCGGAGGCTATCTGCTTCTGCTTCGGATTCCGCTACCTTAACTGAAACAGCTTGTTCCTGCTCGCAAATGGCAGCCATTTTTACCATATCTCTTTTGACAACGTCAGTAGGTCCGTCCTGCTCGATTAATAGAACAGCTTTTACATCTGTCGGCAAACCGATTTGAGCAAAATCCTCAACTACTTTTAAGGTAGGCTGATCCAGGAATTCAAGTGTTGTCGGGATGATTTTACTGGCGATGATTTTGGAAACGGATTTTGCCGCAGCCTCTAAATCCTGATAGAGAGCAAGCATCGTCATTTTATCCTCAGGCACCGGAATCAGTTTAAGAATGGCCTTTGTTACAATTCCGAGAGTCCCTTCTGAACCTACAAAAAGTCGGGTTAAGTCATATCCGGCTACGTCTTTTGCAAGTTTTCCGCCGGTTTGGATAATGTCACCGTTTGCCAAAACCACTTCCAGCCCCATCACATAGTCGCGTGTTACGCCATATTTCAGACCACGGAGACCGCCTGAATTTTCATTGATGTTTCCGCCTATAGTTGAGATTTTCATAGAGCTCGGATCCGGCGGATAGAACAGTCCCTTTTCCTCAACTGCCTGAATAAGTTCAAGTGTGACGACTCCAGGCTGTACAGTTGCGGTAAGGTTTTCCTCATCAATCTCAAGAATGGTATTCATATGTTTAAACAAAAGAACGATTCCGCCTTCAGTCGGGCAAGTACCTGCGCATAGATTGGTGCCTGATCCTCTAGGGACAATTGGAATGTGATGCTCATTGCATAATTTAACGACCTTTGAGACTTCTATCGTATTTCTTGGAGCAATAACAGCGTCTGGAAGCGATTGAAACTGCGGTGTCGCATCATAAGAATATACCAGTCTCCCTGCTTTTGAATCATCATAGTTTTCAGCTCCGGCAATGGTTTGGAGCTTTGCTTTTATATCTGCGGGTATCATCAAGTTTATACCTCCCTATTCATGTAAAAAAGTACTTCCTTTTATCATAAATAAAAGAAGTAGGATTAACTATGGTTAATCCTACAAGGTTTACGGGATATTAAGTTCATTTATTTGGATAATCATCTAAAAAGGAAAAGGCGAGGTAAAGTGCAGTTAGGTCTTCAGAGTGACGCGGGTTTAATCCTGTAAGCTGCTCAATCCGTTTTAAACGGTAGTGAAGGGTGTTGATATGAATGTGTAGATTATCTGCCGTATGCTTGAAGGATTGGTTATGGATAAGAAATGTTTTTAAAGTATCCAATAATTCCTGATCTTGTATGATCGTTGCGATGGTCCGCCTCACAAACTCTTCTCTGGTATCTTTTTTAATGTCCTTCAGGAGCAATTCCAACCGTAATTCCTCATCAAAAACGATTGAATTCGAGTTCTTGGCCACTGCTAATGCACGCTCAGCCTGTTCAAATGAACGGTAAACTTCTGCCGCAGCAGAGGGTTGACCAACCCCTATGGAGATCTTTAGATAATATCTTTCACTAAGATAACGGCTGATTTGTATTGCAAACTGCCGAGTGCGATCTTTTTTCTCCTTTGCTGCATGGAGGATCACAAAGCGGTCATTTCCCCACCGGACAAACACATCTGTACTCTCATTCATGAAAGTCTGCATGATATCATTCAGAACTTCCTGCCCAACCAGCGTATCTTTGCGGCCAGTAAAGTGGACAATAATGATCTGTCTGTCTACTGACAAGTCAATTCCAAGCAGTTCCGCCTGATTCACAAACGCCTCAGACCATTCGGACCTATGGATCCAATCAAAAACAAAGGCTTCAATAGCCCTTGCACGCCATTCAAGCTGCTCTAAATAGTACCGTTCATTCATTAGAAGCTCGGTCATCTTTCTCAGAATTTCTCCAAATGGGAAAACACGGTCCGGATCTCCGGTTATCCCAATCACTCCTGCAATTTGATTGTGAAAGAAGATTGGCAGATTTATGCCTGCTTTGACTCCGGCCAGCACTTTCTGATCTCTCTCTGTAATAATAAGTTTCCGCTGCTCACGGCAGCAGATCTGCGCTCCTTCATGAAATGTGCCTACTCTGCTTTCATCCGTACTTGCAATGATAGTCCCGCTAGTATCTGCTACAATTAATTCTTCATCTATAAGGTGGTTCATTTCTAAAATAATGCTCTTGGCTAATGAAGGTCTGATCATTGTGTTCCTCCAGTATTATAGGGTGTGTTTATTTTAGCATTTTTAAAGAAGTTTCATGAGTATGAAAGTTATCTTGAAATGAAGAAGTTAGATGTTCATATTCAAAGCGAATTAACGCATTTTATTGAATTCAATGTGTTGTAAAAAAAATTTAGAGAGAGGTTTGGAGAAGTGTTTGAATTTAGACATATGGCAGCAGCATTATTAATCATAGCGAAGACATTTTTTTGCCATCAGAATATTCTTTGTAGGCATACTTAATCTGTTTTGCTCGTTACGTTCAGCTACAACTTGATTAAACCCATCTTCAACAGCTTTAAAGAAGGAGGGTATCTATAAGGGTTCAACAAGGATGGAAATTTACACACTTAATGAAGAAAACATTGTAACTAATATTAACAATAAATACAAAAACAACATATACAATAACATATATCTATATGGGGAAGTTCTTTTCACAGTAGAAAACATAGCTTCCCTTAAAAGTCCTTTTTTGGCTTCTTAACGTTTCGTTTAAACGTAAAAAACTTAATTATAAACCTCACTTTTTTAACCATTCCTCTTTTTAAATACGAATATTAATCCGTAATATTCGATTAATGTTCAGTTTTTTATTGAATTTCTATTATAAGTCTGCTATATTATCAAAGTAATAATCTTAAATAGTAATACTCGTATATGCTCGGTAATATGGTCTGAGTGTCTCTACCTGGTTCCCTGTGAAAGAACTGGACTACGAGTTAAAGTATTCGGTCGTTCGGCTTTTTAGGGCAGCCGCTATATGATTAAGCATTGGTATTCTTTGATGAATTATTTATACTTTCACTCTCTTAGGTCTAGAAGGTAGATTCCACTCTACATGTTTTAGACCTTTTTATTTTTGACCAAATTACCAAGTAATTAAACAACAAGGGAGACTATCTAATGAAAAACAAGATGTTAAAAAAGTACGCTTTCTTAGCAATTATTGCTGTACTGTTCTTATCAGCATTAGTAGGATGGAATGATTCACAAAAAGCAGCTGCCAAAGAAAAAGAACGACAACCAATTATTGTTCAGGGTCCAATGCCAATAGAAGCAGAGAACTTTGCAAAGCGGTTGAAAAATGTAAAAGAAGAAAAATCTGGGGATTTTGTTTTTTATAAAGGAACGCTAGACAAGTATCCTGTAATCGTTGTAAAAACAGGTAAGGGTATGGAGAATACAGCAGCTGCTACAGCAGTCGCAATTGAAAGATATAACCCTATAGCTATCATCAATCAAGGAACTTCAGGCGGACATGATCCAAATTTAAATGTTTTTGATATCGTCTTAGGAAAAAGAACGGTAAACTTAGGCTCATTAAAAACAGCAGAAAAAGAAGATGGCCAAGGAATTGACCCAACAGCATGGAAGCCTATGGACTTAATGGCTTCTGAAGGAAGTGCAGGAGAAGACCCGAATGCTGAAAAAGCCCGTTATTACGAGGGAGACAAGGATTTACTTGCAGCTGCTCATGCAGTGAAAGATTCTTATACGAAGGGCAAGATTGTTGAGGGGACGATTGGTTCTGCAGACGTTTGGAATAACGAAGTAGATCGAATCGAATGGTTTCATACTAAGTTTGGGACATCAGTAGAAGAAATGGAAGGTGCCTCAGCAGCACAAATTGCGAAAGCCTATGATGTAGCATTCTTAGGTATTCGTGTCCTATCGAATAATAAAATGAATGGTGGAAAATACAACCCAAATACAGCAGCCGCCAATCAAGAATATGTATATGAAGTAGTAAAAAAATATATATCTACGAAACCAGGCAAATAATATAGTAAAACTAGCATTTGAGGAACCATAGAGCTGTTTACGCAGCTCTTTTTTTATTGTGTATATGGTAATGTAACACGTAAAAATTTGATGTATTAATTTATATGTTGCTGAAGGCTGTTACTCAAAATTACATTATCTAATCTTTGTATGTAAATGAATAGTGAAAAATCTTATGTGGTAAGGTTGTATTGAAAGTTTTTTGGCTACACATAATGAGGTGAGTTACGAATTTTAAAAGGGAATATGATCTTAATGAAACTAATTCAATTTCGTGTATAATACTAATTTTACGAAGAATTAATATAGAAAACAAAACAAACGTTTGGTATAATGAAAGTAACCAATTAATGGAGCTATTACCACTGGGTAATACTTTGCAAATAAAAACCGGAAATTTGTTAAAAGAAAAATGTTTCTCCCGATTTAATTTATAATTTTGGATCAACTGTTAAAAGAACTTCTCATAAAAATAGAGTTTTAGATATTACTTCCAACCTCATATCTTAATAGAGCTTGTGAAACTCGTATTGATTTAGCCATGCAACTTGTAGCAGAAAAAACTTGGATTACCTTTAAACATTGTCTTACCAGGAAGTAAACTTGGCTATTTTACAAAAATACTTGAAGATCATGTTATTGATGGTATATATCAAAACTATACTATTGCACTAATTAAATAAACAATAAAATTATTATGTAAACAAATATGTGTAAAAATTGTATTATACACACAATTATTTTTAAGAGGTGTATTCATGGCTACATCCAGACAGCATATTACTCATAAACAAAAATATGAAGACATTCTTAAGCTAATGCCAGATTACGTCCAGGAATATGTTTTAGCAATGGAGGAAAATGACAGGTCCCCCTCCACCCTGCTTAATTATCTTTTGGATTATGAGGATTTTTTTTATTGGTTACTTACAGAGGGATTTT
The DNA here is from genome assembly GCF_019933155.2 of Metabacillus dongyingensis. Classification (NCBI taxonomy): domain Bacteria; kingdom Bacillati; phylum Bacillota; class Bacilli; order Caryophanales; family Bacillaceae; genus Metabacillus; species Metabacillus dongyingensis. The sequence continues at coordinate 128,639 of NZ_OK052578.1, forward strand.
CTTCTTCCCAAACAATCTCTACCATCTCTCTTTCAGATCTTGCTACTTTACCCCTTGATGCTGCCAGAGCTTACTTTAACAAAGTTACCAATGAAGAAATTGTCGTATCTAAACATGAGAAAAAAACGCGTGAAAAAACATCAGTCAATAGAAAAAAGTCAGCCTTAAGATCTCTTTTTAAATACTTAACTACCCAAACAGAACGCGCTGAAGACGGAGAACCCTATTTTCATCGTAATGTCATGCAAAAAATAAGTGTAAGCAAGCCAAAGGAAACTTTGAATGAACGCAGTAGAAAATTAACAGATACTATATTTGTAGATAATGATGATATCAATTTCCTCTATTACTTAAAGAATGAATATGAAAAATCTCTATCAGATAGGCAAAGATCTTATTTTCTAAGAGATAAGGAAAGAGATTACGCAATCTTTTCTCTCTTTTTGGCTAGTGGAATAAGGGTTAATGAGCTTGCCGATATTAGATTGAGGGACGTGAATTTCAAAAAAAATAGAATATCTATTATTAGAAAAGGTAATAAATTGGATAGTATTCAAGTAATACCTGACGCCATGAATGATTTGAAGGAGTATTTGGAGGTTCGAAATGAAAGGTATGGCGGATCCATTGAAGAATTCGAATATCTATTCTTATCTAAATACAAAGGAAAGAGCTCTCCCCTTTCAGTTCGTGCAATTCAAGACTTAGTTCGAAAGTATACAAAATCTTATGATAAAGGTATGTCACCTCATAAACTTAGACATACTTATGCAACAACTTTGATGGATGAAACCAATGATATTACTTTAGTTATGGATCAACTAGGTCATACCTCTACTTCTACTTCGGTTCTATATGTACATAATTCGCAAGAAAAGGCAAAGATTGCTGCTGAAGCAATGGGACACAGAAGAACAAAATTAAAGAATAAAAATTAAAAGAGTTATCCCTTTTCAAAAGGAATAACTCTTTTAATTGAAACAATCAATTGATTCACACGGTAGTTAAATTATGTGTGGATTTTTTTTTATTTTTCAACTTTTAATACAGGAATTGGCTACCATTTGAATATTATATGCTGCAAATCAATTGTTTTTAACAGCAATATATTATCTGGAATTAGGGACAATAATATAAGTATATGAGTAACAAAGTCTACTCCAATAATTCTCACTCTAATAGCTTGTCTCTTTTTATTGCATTTACAGGTCAATGGATGTAAGAAGTGTGTGATCTTGATCCAGACCAAGAAAACTTTTCATGGAGCTCTTCGAACTGGTTCAGTTAAGGCGGTCTTTTCACCTCTGCCGTTATATGCATTTAAGATAGCTGTTAGTGCCTGTTGTCCAAGATAATAACCGCTGCCAACATCAGCAAATAGGTAGCCCCAGCATCCACCCAGTCGTTCCTCGCCTTTTGCATTGCGCCAAAAACATGAGGAGCCTGTACCCGAAATCAGAACTATAACCGGCTCTCCCCCTGTTCCGCCCGCCAAACCTGTGCTGCAATCATGATTGATTTTTATAATGGTTATTAATATATATTTTGAATAAAATCGAAATATAATTCATCTGCATTATATACATATACATATACATATACATGAATAATAATTTAATATTAAATATGATATTATCATTGTCATATATGTTAATATATACGTTGTTATATATTTAAAACCTTTCATTATAATGGTTTTTTTGTGCAAAAGTAGACCCGTTTTCATTCTTTCACTTGATCCGTCTTGAAAATTTTAGGGCTTTTCTGCGTTTTATTAGCAAATTTATTCTTAAAATAATATTTTATTAATTTATATGTATAAAAGAATGATAGCTTGGGAATATTGTAGATAAGGAAGTAAAGTTAAGGGGGAAAAATAGTGTGGAGAGAAAGTAAGTTAACGTTGTCTGATTTTGTTTATAAAGAACGATTTGAACTAAATTCTTATCTTACATATTTGTTCCATCAATTAAATAATAAGGATCTGAATCAGTCGGAAGATTCAAAAGAAGATACTTATTAAAAACTAGCCTTTGCTCAATGGGAACAAATGCTAGTTTAATCAGAGAATACTTTATTATTTTGAAAACGGTTAAAAATTTATATACAACTGTTATCTTTTAAAGAAGAAGTTTTTCCCTGAATTTCTAATTGTATTCAAAACGCATTTAACATTGGTTCTTAAAAGGGATTTACCCAATAATTAGGTACGTCACCCTTTAATACATTGACAATATTTTTTGCTGCCTTTTGTTTCATCTCACTAGAAGATTCCTCTGAGTAAAATGCTGCATGTGGTGTTAGAATGACATTGTCTAATTTTAATAGAGGATTATCAGGATTAATCGGTTCTTTTTCAAGAACATCGAGTGCTGCTCCAGCAATTCTCTTTTCTTGTAAAGCTTCAATAATTGCTTGTTCCTTTATGATAGGACCTCTTCCTGTATTAACAATTATTGCTGATTTTTTGACTAATTTTAATGTTTCTTCATTTATTAAATGATAGGTATCCTTCACAAGTGGAGCATGGACACTAATAATATCCGATGTTCGCAGCAACTCTTCTAATGTTACTAATTGAATACCATATTCTTTTGCAATTTCTTCTCCACAAAAAGGATCATAAGCTATAACATTAAAACCAATTACTTTTAACTTTTGACAAAGATTTCTTGCGATATGGCCGAAGCTGATTAGACCGACTGTCTGAGTTCTAAAACGATGAATAGGGGCAACATCAAAAACTGTTATTTGTTTACCTTCTTTTAATTGTTGATTCATTATCATTATTTTTCTAGAAGCAGTTAAGAGAAGTGTAAGCGCATGATCTGCTACCTCATCAATACAATAATCTGGTACATTTGCGACATATACTTTGTTGTCAGTTGCTGCTTGTATATCTATAGTGTCATAGCCAATGCCATAACGGCATACCACTTTTAAATTAGGTAATGATTCAATAACCTTTCTCGTTATTTGCACATTTGCATTGAGTAAACCATCTGCATCTTTGGCGGCTTCAATAATATCTTCTTCAGATTCATTATTTGTGATGATAAATTCAATGTCATTTTCAGCAAAAAATTTCTTTTCTTCTTCATAAGCCTTGAATCATCATCCCTTACTTTTTAATAGTGAATTTCATGTAATTATAAATAATTAATAGTCTTTTCAAATTGCTGCACTTCTTCTAATGTTGGCAACGAACTCTGAGCTCCAATTCTCGTTACTGCAATGGCTGCTACTTTTTGGGCTTGTCTTATGGCAGCATCAATATCTTTGCTTTTTATATAACTCGCTACAAACCCTCCTATAAAACTATCACCAGCTGCTGTAGTATCTTGTGTTTTTACCTGGTATGCCGAATACATCTTGCATTTCTCATGATCTACGTAACAACAGCCTTTTTCACCAAGAGTAACAATTACTGATTTAACACCTTTATCTAAAATAATTTGAGCTGCTTCTTGAATAGTATATTGATCTTGTTCTATTTCTGACATCTCATATAATTCTTGTTCATTAGGAATTAAGATATCAACATTTTCTAGAATATCTTGACTAATCACTGTAGCAGGAGCTGGATTTAAGATCGTTGTTTTTTTAGCTTTTTTTGCAAGATCAAGAGTATATTTTACAGTTTCTAATGGAATTTCTAACTGCAGTACAACTATTTCACACTGATCGATCACCTCCCTTTGATTCAATATATCTTCGGGCGTTAGTTCAAAGTTAGCTCCTGGTGACACAACAATATGGTTTTTACCACTCTTCTCCACTGTAACTAATGCTATTCCAGTTCGATTCTTAGAAACTAAAATATGTTGAGTTTCTACGTTGCTATTTTTTAAAGAATCTAATAAATGAGAAGCGTAATGGTCTGATCCAACTTTTCCAATCATGCTTACCCCAGCTTGAAGCTTTCCCATTGCCACTGCTTGATTTGCTCCCTTTCCACCTGCTACTTCCAGCATTTTTTCTCCTAGAAGAGTTTGACCTTCTTTAGGTAATTGTTCTAAATGTACAACAATATCCATATTTAGACTTCCAACTACTGCAATATTTGGTTTCAAGATATTTCCCTCCTTTTTCTCATTAATCATTTGAAATTTGAATGATATTTTCCAGTACAACGTTTTAGTACAACGTTGTACTGGGAATTTTTTTTGAAATCTTTAATCAAAATTAAAGATTTCATTTTAATTACATATAAGATAAGTTCCTTTCGTAAAAATCACACTTTAAATATTTACGGAAGGATGTTCATTTTTAACTCTTAAAATCCCTTTTATTTTTTCGAATTTACGTTATGTTTCTACTTTTTAGTTGTTTCTCTATGAATAATTCTCAGGTTAAACATATCGCTTTCAATGGGACTGTATGGGTCAAAAATTTTATTTACAAGCATTTTTCCAGCACTGTAAGCCATATCCTCAACAGGTAAATTAACGGTAGATAGCTTAGGGTTTGTAAATTCAGAAAACTCTTGATTGTCAAACCCTATAATTTCACACTCATTTGGTACGGATATCCCTTCATCGTTTAACGCAGAAAGTGCTCCTAAAGCGACATGATCACTTAAACAAATGATTGCTGTTGGAATATATTTTTCACGAACTAAAGCCTGAATACTATCATAACCGCCTTGCTCAGTATAGGGACAGTATCTCTTTATGTACTTAATTGGTGCAGCCTGTTCTTTATCAAAGCGTTCTGTGATTCCTGCCAAGCCCGATTCAAAAGCTTGTGATGATACATCCGGAACCAGGATAACAGCTTTTTGATGTTCATTTTTTATAAAATGTTCTGCTACGGCTTTACCTGCCTCATAATTATTTGAATGGATAACGGAATATAAAGAGGAGAATCGATTGAATAAAACGATGGGAACATCAGGTACGAAGCTATGAATCAATTCCTCATCTTTTTCCGTTGTATTGGCTATAATTGCTCCATTAAAGAGGTTTGATGTCCTTAAACCTTTTACTGCATTAATCCCATCCTCATTACTGAATGTCTCCACCAGTAATTTAATTTCGTGCTCATTTTCTGAAGCAATATATTTTTGAATACCAGTTAAGATACGCCCCACTAAAGAAACACGAGTATCAATTGGCCAAATTAATGCGATTGTTAATTGGGTTTTGTTATCACGTCCCCGTAAATTGCGTGCAGACATATTAGGAACATATCCTAATTTTTTTGATGCTTCAATTACACGCTTCTTAGTTGCTTCTGAAATTCTAATTGCACCTGGTTTATTATTTAAGATAAGTGAAGCTGTAGTAAGAGATACAGCAGCCTCTTTTGCAATGTCTTTGATTGTAACCAGATTATCATCTCCATTGTGACTAAATTCAAGTATAACGTTTTAGTACAACGTTAAACTAAAATCATTGTAGCGCTTTCATTTTATTTTCACAAGGGTTACTTTTTAAATTTTCACTTAAATCATTTAAAGATAAAATAAATAGTGACTTAAATACATTATAAACATGCATTTTGATATTAATATATATTGATAATAGTATTAAAATTCAAAACAACATTATCACTAACATATATATTAACATATGTTTTAATGTATTTATTAAGCCTTCTTTTGAAGGGCCTTTATGTTCAAAAGGTGTCTAACATCTAAAGCATTTACTTTGAATAGATCTGTTTTCATTGTATAATATGAGTAGAAGGAGTTTGATTATGAAACGACTGAAACCCTTAAATGATATTATTTTTAAGAAGTTATTTGGTGAAAATCAAGATAAGGATTTACTAATCGGTTTCCTGAATGCCGTTTTGGAAAACGATGTTGAAGATTTATATATAGTTGAGGAAAAGCTAAGTAAAGAAAAAATTGATGATAAACAGGGTATCCTTGATATTAAGGCTGTTTGCCATACGGGTGAAAAAATCAACATAGAGGTTCAACTAGCAAATGAATACAATATGAAAGAACGAACTCTATTTTATTGGTCTAAGTTATATACTGAAAATTTTAAAGCAGCTGAAAAATATTCGGATTTAAATAAAACCATTACAATTAATATACTTGGATTTAATTACCTGACTGACATTGATTCTTATCACTCAAGCTATAAGATTTATGAAGACAAATCCAAACAACTTCTTACTGATTTGCTTGAAATTCACTTTATTGAAATGCCAAAATTCAATGAAATGGATGTTGATTTGCATAATCCTCTGCATAGATGGTTATTATTTCTAAGAGGAGATTCGGTTAAGCAGCCAAATTTAGAGGAGGTGTTTATCTTGGATCAGTTAGTAGCAAAAGCAGAAGATAAACTACGCCGTTTAAGCGCTGACGAGGAAACCATTCGAATGTATCAGCTCCGAGAAAAATTTATTGCAGATCAAAAAACTCAAATTGATGGAGCAAAGAACGAAAAAGCAATTGAAATTGCAAAAAGCTTACTCAAAATACCGAGTATGTCCGTTCAAGATGTTGCAAACCATACAGGATTATCCGTGCAGAAAGTAAGGGAAATTGAACAAGAAGTCCGGTAATTTATTGAGTGCCTCTACTAGGCGCTTTTTTTGTTTGGTGTTTAATTAGATGTGAATAATAAAATTAGACAACGATTGAATGACTTTGAATATAATTAATTTCTTTACTTTCTAAAGCCCTCTAACATGACTAAATCCACTGAATTTTTCTTAATCAGTGGATTTTCTATTTATACTAGACCATTTTAAGTAGGCTGTTAAGCTGGAAATGATATAGATCAATGTATGAGTCGTAAACTGATGAATATCATCAATAAAGATCCATTTTTATTGATTTTTCTTAAAGTTTAATAAGACACTTCACTATATAATATAAATTAAGAAAATAATCTAACTTGGAGGAGTAAGGGATATGTTAAAAATACGAAACGTAAAAATAGAAGATTTACCTGAACTTGTAGCCATTGAAAATCTTTGTTTTTCAAAAGAAGAGGCTGCAACAAGTGAAGCAACTGAAAAGCGCATTCAGTTCATTCCGGATAGTTTTTTAGTAGCTGAAGAGGATGGCGTAATCGTAGGTTTAGTGAATGGTCCAGTCATCGAAACAGCATTCATTACAGATGACTTGTTTAGTGATGTAAAGCAAAATCCAGCGTCTGGCGGTCATCAAAGCATTTTAGGAGTAGCTGTGGCGCCGCATTTTCAAAAACGAGGCGTTGCATCAAAGTTACTTACACACCTTGAAAAGGAAGCAAGAGTGAAGAAACGTGAAACGATTACACTTACATGTAAAGAGAACTTAATTCGCTTCTATGAAAGTCATGGATACCTCAACGTCGGTGTTTCAAGTTCTGAGCATGGTGGAGCAATTTGGTACAACATGAGTAAAAAATTGAAGTAAATGTCGATAAAATAAAATAACTATACATATCATTATTAACATTAACATATGTGTTTACATATGTTTTATCATATATGTTAAAACGTATAATAAAACATTATATTTCTTAGAATATTTTCAGTTGAAGCTATTTGTTTTCTGGATTGTCCAATATCAAGGTTTTTTATATTTTTTGTTACTTCAAGACATATTCTCCCCTGCATTACAATTTTTTGAGTAATAATAAGTAAATACTATTTCTACCGGATTTTTATTTCTAAGCCACTTTATAGAATTACAGATAAGGCACCTGTTGGTCAAATAGCTGATGATCTCTTGCTTAACCCAAAAGAAATACAATTAATTTAATAATGTATATAACTATATGTATATAAAAATTATAAAATGGGTATAATGCTAATACCCCCTTTAGTTGATAAATAAGTTGCAAGTCAAAGTCCTTCTTCAGAAGGACTTTTTTTGTTCACAAATTCTTTTAATGTACAGATCCTTCTAGCCACTTAAAAACATTTTCTATGTATAAACTAATCTCATTTGGTCAATAGTGATAGCAACACACATTGAATCAAGGAGATTGATATCTATGGAATGCAGAAAATGTGAGAAGCATATTCGAGTCAGAGATAAAGGGTTACACAATAAACGCAACGGCCTATGCAAGAAATGCCATGAAAGCGAAATGAAATGGATCCAGCAAGGACTCAAGTTTGCCACCCCTCCAAAGAGAAAAGCAAAATAAAAAAGCCACCTGGGGTGATGGCTTAGTAAACGACTTGCTGCCTCCCTCCTATATTGATGATCGTAGGATAGACTTTGTATTTTTCATTCACGTTGTGTTTTTCCTGCAGGGCATAAACAAAGTCAGGTGAGTTGACACATGCCTGCAGAAGGTAATCTGCGAGCTCTGAGCGAGAAAAACCTGTACTGACGGCAAGAGCATCTAATTTCTTTTCCGTATCATTGCTGACGGATATTGAGAACCTGCAGCATCGTTTTCCGCCTAATCCCTTTGTTTTCGCGCTTTTCGATTTATTGGGAACTTTAACTTTCGCCATTGTGTATCAACCTCCAAAAGTGAATGAGTGGTGCAGTGATGTTATAAGATATGCTGTACTTTCCTGGAAAAGAACAGTACCGTATCATTTAACAAGGGTCTCTTTCCTAAATGATGAATGCCTTTATATGATGGACAGGCTGTCCCCTTTTGACAAGAAAGAATGAGGTAGTAGAGGGAGTTAAAGTTTATATAGTGAAGAAGCTAAAAATCTAGCCTGATGTCGAATATATGAAGATGTTTTAACGGAGAAATAAATCATTTTAGATCGCCTATATACAGTAGAGCCCTACCACGAACAAGGTGATTGTTCGGGTTTTTGGTTTGTTTGGTTTATAAGAAATGGAGTATAGACAAGTTTTTTAAATCTTTTTTTCTATAAATCAATGAATCTTACAATCATAAAAACCCTTTTAGTTGCCCCCCCTCACCTCTTCTCCATAACGGAAAAGTTTGATTTTTCTTAGGTTTTTTGTATCGGAAAAGTGGTTCAGTGCATCAATGCAGCTGCTGCATCACCAAAGAGAGGGAGGAGATTGATTTCATTGTTCGTTTCATATGATAGTGAGGAGCTAGCAAATACACTATCTTACAAGCTAGCTCCTTGTAAAAAAGATTCATAGAAAAAATCGAACATTCTCGACATCTAAAAATGTGAGGATGGTAATTATTCAGTCATATGCTTATATGGTTTTGAATATCCTATAATAACACGTCCGAAATGAGGGGATCCTATGAGAGTAATTGCTAAGGTGCCAAGTGATTTTGTTATTACTTTTGATGAAGAGGAATTTGTGGGATTATCAGAAAGAGAAAAAGATCTGATCATCCATGCTGCTGTTAAAGAGTTAGTATCTGAGCAAGTAGGCTGGATTGAAGTACACGAAAAAATGGCTATCTAAAAAGAGGCCCCAGAGACCATATTCTCTGGGGCTTTTATATTTTATTCTTCTTGGTGTTTCTGAATTCCAAAAATTAGATCTTAACTTATATTTAATAACAATTTCATTATCAACAACGTCAACATTGTCATTAATGACATATGTATATTCAATAATAATCTCATTAATAAAATAACGATAACGTTATTATCATTTATATATATTTATAATTTTAATAATAAGATTATCATTAATAACATTTTTATCGTTAATATATTTAGTATATTTTATTATAATTTCATCATTAACAAAGACAACATTATTATTAATAATAATTACTTCATTAACAACAACAACAACAACAACATTATTTATTGTTAATATATAATTATGTGTTTAATAATGATTACATCATCAACAACAGCAACACTATTATCATTAATATATTAATATATATTAATGATAATAATAACAATAACTAAGTGATTATTATTATTAATATGTTTAATAATAAAAACATGATTAACAATAACAACATTGTTATTGTTAACATATAGTTTATTATCATTCTATATATTATCAATGAAGCTACTCGTTTTTATTTGTCACATCTTTGGAACATTATTTGGATGCATTATATTAAAAGGTTAAGAACATTATTTGCGAAGAATTACTAAGGTATTTAAAGTCAATGCACTAATAAGTGTGATTTTCATGATTGATTAAGAAGACGAGTATTAATAAAGATGGAGGTATGAAATCAAATTAACTAATGATACTGAACAAGTAAAACTTTTATAGGTGCAATAGTTATTATTAGGTTGGTCAAAACGCTAATTGTTGATCTTTAAAACAAAAAATAGGTGATTATTTTTTACACCCGTTTGTTGTAATATGAGATTATTCAAGCTCTTCTTGAGAAGGAGGCTCAAATAGCAGCATGTACTCTTTAAGGTTAATCTCAGATAACCGAAACGTACCTTGAGGCAGATGAGCATTTCTTGCTGCAAGACGCTCTAATAGTAACTTTTCGTTTGCATCTAAAAAATGAATCTTAAAGTCAGCTCCTAATTCTGATGCTCTTGAGCGAAAATCATCTCGCTCGCTGCGTCCCCAAAATCCAAAGTCTAAAATAACATCTAAGCCAAGAATTAAAACTCTGGCAGCAACATCCCATAGCAGACTTTCAACTAAGTCGTGTCTAGCATCATGGTCCTTGTCATTCATATCATGTCCAAACAAGCGGATATGCCATTCATCAGGAGTTAGACGAAGTGCAGAATATTTCTTTTCGAGTTTCTGTGCGAGGGTGGTTTTCCCACTGCACGGGAGACCAACCATTAAATGAAGTGTTGCGATAGTTCTCACCTCCACAAAGCAATATTTCCAATGACTTAACGACATTTCACTTTAGATTATTGTAACAAATTGACTATTTAAGCTCAATTAAGTGTTAGCTGCTTGTGTTTTTTGACGTGTGTATTAAAGTAATTCAACTACCCTGAACCGTTTGTTTGAGGAGAAATAATAAATCAACATTATATTTAACAGATCGTTATATTAAAAAGATCAATCAGAAATAACCTGATTGATCTTTTACCTTTTATGTGATTTAAAGTAAATTCTATTTTAGTTTAAATGACGGTTTTGAGAAATCAATTCAATCGCTCTATCTTGTAAATTTACCTTCGAGAACCCCGTACTCTTCCAATAACTTTCTAATGGCCGCATTGATTAGCTTGGATTTATCACCTTTTTCCCCTCTTGCTGCGATTTTGTCTACTTCTGCAGCTAAGTCAGGATCCATATAAAAAGAAGTGAATACCTTCTTCGCTTTTTTCTTTGTTGTTTTTTTACCAGCAACTAAATCACGAAGATAATCATCATCGTTGTTATTGTCAATGTTATCAGTAACATCATTATTAACAACATTAACGCTGTTGTTTTTGACATATGTGTTGTTGTTAATTTTATCTGTGTTATTATCATTCTCTTTATTATTGTTTATATTTTCATTATTGAAATTAGCATTAACATTGTTGTCTAATTTTTCATCTGTTTTTTCTGTATCATATGAGTTAAAAAACGCCTGTGTAGCATTTGGTTTTTTTATTTTATCTTTGAGGCTGTTTTTGGTTGACACGATCTTTCAGCTCCTTCACAAATGGTATGTAGTATTCTAATGCATTTTTTAATTCGGCATTACCATCAAAACCTGAAATCGCTAATCGTCTCGTAGAAGCTTTTCTCCTAATAATTGAATTAAACATTAATCCAGGATAATCCTCTTGAATGGCTTCTTCCATTACTTCATTTTCTTTAGCTCTAGCATCAATTAAAGAGAATAGAACGCCGGCAGTTTTTAATGCAGGATTATATCGCTCTTTTGCTCCTTCAATAATCTCTAAGAATTTAGGAATGGCATAATATGCAAACATTGATCCATCAAACATAACTACAGCATAACTTCCAGCTTCTGAATATGTACTTAATGGCATGACTGTCTGTTCAGATAATGCTGGAGGCGTATCGATAATAATCCAATCATAATCCTCCATAACAGGCTGTAGAGCTTTTTGTAATGCATCCAATTTTAATCCTTTTTCATACATCCTTCTCGGTAAGGTAGCCAAAAAATCGTTAGACGGAATTAAATCTAAATTCTCCTGGATCTTTATGATATATGAACGTGCGTCCTCTTCTAAAATAGCTTCAAGAATTGTTTTCTCCTCGAACACATTGCATATATCGTACTCCCCGGTTAAGAAGCTGGTCAAATTCCCTTGTCCATCCATATCAATTGCTAAAACCTTTTCTTCCTTACTTAAAAGATAAGATGTAATTCCACTGCTGGTTGACTTTGAACAGCCGCCCTTACTAATCCCGAATGTTACTATTTTTGCTGCCAAAATGAACACCTCTTTTTCTCGTTTTTCAATCAATAAATCCAATAGTTAATGCATATTAAAACATATGTTGTTGTATATGTTATTTTATAAATTATCACATATTTTTTTGCTTAATTCAATACTTTCTAGATTTATTATCAACTTCGGGAATGCATATATTATTAAGAGGTTTTGTCATCATATAGGTCGCCTTATAAGAAATTAATATTATTTAAATTATTATTAAATACAAAATTAATAATATAATATATTTCATTTATATTATTAACATATATGTTGATGTATATAATAAACACATTAGCAATAGTGATATTAAAGAATAACTTATCACTAACATTAATTAAGAAATTATTGATGTTGGTATCTAAATCAATATTGTTATATTTATAGTTAATAAATAACTTATATATATATCAATAATTATTTTTAATAAATAATTTACCATCATAAATAACATTAAATATAATATATAAAATAGAATTATAATTAACATTCAATTGAATATATAATTCAACAATATTATTAATAACAAATTTATATATAAGATAATGTTATTATTGATTTTATAATCATTGTATTCTTATAAATATATTTATTCATATATGACGATGTATATATTAAAACATATGATAATTAAAACATATATATTAATTAATTATTATTCCTTCAGCGCAATTCCCTTAACTCTCAAAATATGACATATTTACCATGATGATATAATCTATCCATTTATTTGAAGGTTCGGTATGGTAAAAACAGCAGTATATAATCGATTTGTTTAAGAAAAATATAAGTTAAAGGGGATGGGGAGGTTGAAGAATAAAATACTAAGCATGACACTGGCCGGAAGCATTGCAATTGGATCTTTATCTGTCATTAATATAACGGATTTAGCAGAAGCGAAAAAAGATCCTGAAAAAGCAAAAAATGTGATCGTGCTTGTGATGGATGGTGTCAGTTCAAGTGCCACCACTTTAGCAAGGTGGTACAAAGGAGAACCTCTTGTCATGGATGAGATTTTAACAGGAGGAGTTCGAACCTATTCGGCTGAATCGGCTATCACTGATTCAGCACCAGCTGGAACGGCTATGGCAACTGGGAACAAATCAAATGATAAATTTGTAGGAGTACTTCCAGAAGAAGTGACTTCTCCTGGTGTGAATCCGAGACTTGCAGACAAAGCTTATAAGCCTGTTGCCAATGTTTTAGAGGGGGCGAAAATAAGCGGTAAAGCAACAGGGATTGTTTCAACTTCCGAAATTCAGCATGCTACTCCTGCAGGATTTTCATCCCATGCAGCTCATCGAAGTGAATATGATCACATTGCAGAACAGCAAGTTTATCAGAATATGAATGTCGTTCTTGGGGGCGGGAAAAATTCTATTACCTTAGGTGAAGGTGAAAAGAATCGAAAAGATGGAGAAAATTTATTAGAGGTCATTGAAAACAGGGGATATGACTTTGTCGAGACACGCGAAGAATTACTTTCCTCTAAATCCAGCAAACTGTGGGGTGCGTTCGCACCAGCTGAATTGGCTTATGATTTGGACAGGAAAAAAACTCAGCCAACACAGCCAGCTCTAGCTGAAATGACAGGCAAGGCTATATCAGCGCTTTCAAAAGACAAAGATGGATTCTTCCTGTTTGTTGAAGGCAGCAAGCCTGACTGGGCAGCTCATGCTAATGACTCAATTGGAATGATCAGTGATATACTTTCGTTTGATGCTGCAGTTAAAGAAGCATTGGAGTTTGCAAAAAAAGATAAAAATACTATGGTAATTGCCGTATCAGATCACGGAAACAGCGGACTTTCAATTGGAAGCCAGAAAACAACCAAAACCTATCCAAATACACCGGTTTCAGCATATGTAGACCCACTTAAAAAAGCTGTCATGACACTTGAAGGAGCAATGAAGCAATTAAAACCGGACCGGTCAAACTTAGCAGAAGCAGCTGCACTCTATGGATTAGATAATTTATCAGCAGAAGAATCAATGCTACTAAACGGATCAGCAAACTTGCAAAAAACGTTTGTAGAACTTTTAGCTGCACGTGCCAATATCGGGTTTACGACGGGAGGTCATACAGGTGAGGATTTATTTTTATACTCATACGGTCCCGGAAAACCTGAAGGCCTTGTAGAAAACACAGATCTTGCACACGCTGTCGCTTCTGCGCTTGGCTTTGATTTGGAGAAACTGGACAAGCAATTATTTATTGATGCTGAGACAGCATTTAAAGCAATTGGAGCAAATGTGAAAGTTGATGTGTCAAATTCAGAAAATCCGGTGCTTTTAGTTAAAAAAGGGAAAACAACAGCTGAATTCCCTGTTAATAAAAACATTGTAATTATTAATGGCAAAGAAATAGAGCTTGATAGTGTGACCGTCCAAACAAATGGGAATTTTTATGTTTCAAAAGCAGCTGTACAACAAGTAAAAAAGACTAAATAAAGAAAAGAAATGGACGTGGATCTGTAAGGACTTAGAAAAACCGAAAAAAATAGCTAAACCAAAGAAACAGTCCGATTAGTGTATAAGTTGGACTGTTTCTATAAGCCACACACCTCGCTTATTAAAACGTTAAAACATCACCTAAATGGAATGTTGGATTGTTTTAAATTTCATTAAGAAATTAAAATAATAATCGGGTATTTAATTTAAGTTAATAGACGAGTTTTGTATTATTATCAGTTTTTTTGTTGAAGATATACCATTTTTTACTAAAACACTATTTTTGCTTTCCGAGAAGCAGCAATATGGATATATTATTGGCTATTAATAATGGGGGAGATAAGGTGTGGTTAGTATGTGTGAAATTTATGGTGTAAATCTTTACAAAAGTATAGACACTTCAACATTTCAACTATTATTACAGCTATTACCCTTAGAAAAACAGAAAAAAATAAACAAGTTCCTTCATTTTGAGGATGCTCAAAGGGGACTTGTTGCAGATTTGTTGATTCGATATATAATAGCCAAAAAAGGAATGAGAAATGGTGAATGTCAATTCAATATGAATGATTTCGGAAAACCATTTTTAATGAATTTTCCAAATTTCGAATTTAACTTAAGTCACTCTGAAGATTGGGTCGTGTGTGCAATAGATACAACTCCAGTTGGGATTGATGTGGAAGCAATTAAACCAATTAATCTGGAAGTTGCAAATCACTTTTTTACAGAAAAAGAATGCCATTATATCTTTTCAACTCCTAACTTACAGGAATCTAGATTTTATGAAGTATGGACACTTAAAGAAAGCTATATAAAAGCAGTCGGGCAGGGCCTTACAATTCCCCTGAATTCATTTTCAATCGTTCACACGAATTCAAGTTATCAACTTGAGTTGGAATCAGGGAATTTAGGTGATCATTCTTTTTATTTTAAACAAATGGCACTTGATTCACACTATAAGTTAGCAATTTGTACTCAAAATAATCATTTTCCTTCCAATGTGACACATGTTCATTTACAGGATTTAGTCAGTGGATCACTAAAAGGTAATAGTATTTTATAACATGCAGGCGGCATTTTGCTTCCTGCATTCATTCTTTCATCTCCATTTTTACTCTGCAGGTAGGAATGAGTATAAAAAAAGTTAAAAATCGGTTCCTTACAAGTATGGATCCTTTTACTTCTTCCTTTTATTGTAGGGATTCTGCACAGCGTTGTTGCAATGA
Organism: Metabacillus dongyingensis; assembly: GCF_019933155.2. Taxonomy (NCBI): domain Bacteria; kingdom Bacillati; phylum Bacillota; class Bacilli; order Caryophanales; family Bacillaceae; genus Metabacillus; species Metabacillus dongyingensis. Next base: position 144,528 of record NZ_OK052578.1, read on the forward strand.
AGATGCTGAAACAGATTATGAATGTAAAATTCACCTTACCCATTTTATCTGGGATCGATTTATTTATAATCATGATGATTGTGTTTTATACAAGTAGAGAGTATACACAGCACGATGGGTTTTTACCTCATAAAAATTAAATTTACAGTGGTCAAATACTATTCAGAATGGGTTACGTTTGAAACAAATTTAAAAGCATTATCAGAAATACGTAGGTGCATGAAAGTTCCTCCATATTTGTAACCCCACGAATCTCCAAGTGAATGGGCAATATGGTTTGAAAAACTTTTCCCAGGGCAAAGATGTCTACAGAAAGTTACTTACAGGAGTCGATTAAAAGAATATGAAAATGAAGATACCTTCTTTCAAAACAAAGTTCCGGAGAAGACGATGAATTTTAGAAATAATAAAATCAGTAGCCACCAACTCACTTTACTAATCATTGTATACATCATTGGGGATGCCATCTTAGTATTGCCGTCGATTACCGCTAGTGAAGCTAAACAGGACGCCTGGATTGCAGCCATTTTCAGCGTGACTATCGGGATGATTATCGTTTTATTCTATTATGCTGTCAGCAGGCTTTATCCTGATTTAACGCTGGTTGAATACAGCAAAAAAATTCTTGGTAAATGGCCGGGAATGTTCGTTTCCCTCTTGTTTTTATCCTACACCTTTTTATATTCAGCAGTGGCCTTAAGGGAAATCGGGGATTTCATGACCACTCAAATTATGCCGGATACCCCTATCCAGTCCATTCTTATCCTTTTTGCGATAATCGTTTTTATGGCTACCCGCCTTGGACTAGAAACCATAGCACGTAGTGCAGAAATTATGTTCCCTTGTGTTTTTCTGTTATTGTTAATTCTTGTCATTTCACTAATTCCACAAATGAAGTTCGAAAACGTCCAACCGATTATGGAAGGGGGTTTTAAACCGATTGCCCGTGCTTCTCTAACATTTATTACATATCCTTTTGTAGAACTCGTTTTATTTCTGATGTTTTTCCCTTATGTCAATGAAAAAAAAAGAATAAAAAAAAGTCTTTTTGCCGGAGCATTTTTAGGGGGACTCGTTTTGATTATAGTTACAACTTTATCTATTCTTGTTCTTGGTGCAGATCAAACCGCAAATCAACAGTATCCGAGCTACAAATTGGCTAGGAAAATCAATATAGCTAATTTCTTTACAAGGGTAGAGGCAATACTTGCAATAATATGGTTTATTACCATTTTCTTTAGACTCACTATTTCTTTTTATATTACATGTTTTGGTTTAGCACAAACATTGAATCTTAAAGAATACAGTCAGCTAGTTTACCCACTAGGGATGATTATGATTGTCTTGTCACTCATTATTTCACCGAATATTGTTTCTATTAGCAATCTGAATGCCATTTGGCCGTTCTTTGATTTTACGTATGGTATATTGTTGCCGTTGCTGCTGGTTTGTATAGCTTTGGTTCGGAGAAGATTCAAATGGTTGTAACCCCTAGGAAGGTTGTTCTTCTTATGAAATGAAGGTAGAGAGATTAACGTCATTAGAACAACTAAATAGTACAGAGCAAATCTTTTTGGCGTTTCTGAAATGCGGGTAGTGTAATTATAGAGTTTCTGTTTTTCCATTACTCACAATCAGGGGATTTCCTGAAATATCCATGCAGAGTGAACGTTATGTTCCAGGACGATCTCCAACAATCGAGAATTTTTAAGAAGTGCGATTCACATTTATACAGGGATGAAAAATTAAAAGAAACCTAGGTGATTTCGACATCTGCCTAGGTTTTTTAAAATTATATTCCAAGTGCTTTTTTTCGTAGCAGGAACAACGATACCATCTACAGACAGGTTTTTGGATTTTTGGAAAGAACGAACTGCTTTTTCTGTGTTAGAACCAAATACCCCGTCTACACCGAGATATGAGCAAAGGTTGGTTTTTTCCGTACTTCTTAAAATTACGATTATACGATTTACAATGTTAAAAAAGGAATCTACTCCTCAATAATGAATGTTAAAAAGGAAGCTATTTAAGAAAAGAGGAACTTATGTGAATCGTAACATGATCAAGATAAATTTCTTAATTACAGGTACATGCGGAGCAGGGAAAACGACACTCGTTCAAGAGTTAAAAAAGAGACAGCTGAACAATTTCATCGTATATGATTTTGACGACTGTGGTGTTCCAGATGGAGCAGATGTGACATGGAGAAAAAAAGCTACGAGGAACTGGTTAAAAACCTTAAAAGAAAGTAACAGCAAAGGATATCACACCATTTTATGTGGTGGATCTGTGCCACCTGAAGTGTTGGAGTGTCCAGAATATGAAGAGTCTCTGAACATTCACTTTGGATTTATTAAAGCGAGTGATGCACTTGTGAAGGAAAGACTTCAGGAGCGAAACTGGGACATAAAACAAATAGAAGACAACATAAACTGGGCTATATGTCTGGAGAGGTTTGTAAAAATACAACCTAATCATTTTTTGTTAGATAGCACAGTGAATACTCCTGAACAGGTTGCTGATTCAGCCTTAGACTACATTAACAAAGTATGCTCAAATCCATTGATCCTTTCTTCCGAAATCGAAGATTAAATTAAATTGGCAGAAAGAAATATGTTTTCTTGTTCCACAATCGTGCGCAATTCTGCAGCAAGAAGTTGACGTTTTGAATTTCTTTTGCTTGATAACCGTTATTTAGACTGAATTTTTGGAGTTCATCCCTATGGTAAGAGGATATAAGAAAACGTTTCTTATAATATTGACCTGTCTCTAATCACAGCCGTCTTCTTTACTAGATGTTCACGTCAAAAAGCTTCAACTGATGAAGCGCTTTCAGCATTAGGAATATTTACTTGTGTCGGCTAAAAGACACGTTTAAATACTGTACTTTTGAAAGTCTTTCCTTGAACTCAAGCGGCTCAAGGGATACAGCTTATTATACCTTTTCAAGGCGTTGTGCAAAAACACCCTTATTCAGTTACCCCTGTTAGGGATGCATAAAACGCTTTTTTTATAAACCTGTCTGTTTTTTTCACATTGAGCCTATCGGTGATCAAACGCAAACACGGCTGAAAAACCAAGCGATACGTGAAAAGAAGAAAGGTATTGTCATGAAGAATAAAAGTAAACATTTAATGGGCATGAATGTATATATCACAAACACGTCGCTAGAAGAAGTACCGACGAATTATGTGCATTCATTGTATTCACTTCGTTGGCAGATTGAGATTTTATTTAAAACGTGGGAGTCATTCTTTGAAATTGATGAATGTAAGAATATTAAAAGAGAACGCCTAGAGTGCCATTTATATGGATAACTCCTTGGCATTCTCCTCTGTTCTTCTACGATGTTTCAAATGCGACAGCTTCTACTAGAAAAGAAAAAGCAGGAGTTGAGTGAACACAAACCGATTTATATGATTAAAGATTACTTTCCGTTACTGTTTCAAGCGATAGCAGTTGGCACAGAAGAACTTTTAAAAATTCTGCATCGCCTTTATCAGCTACTCAAAAAGAACGGTCGTAAATGTCATCGGTACAAGAAAATGACCGTCTTTGATATTCTAGGGGGTGTGTATGAAACGAAGGTGAAGCATAGACACGCTGCCTAGCAAAAAAATCGCGTTTTAATAGGCTTCTTTGGCATGCCTACTTTTCCATCGCTCGCTAATTTTAAAACAAGGATCATTACGTATCTAGTAATTTAGGTTGTTAGCTTAATGGGTTACGCTACCCCTTAAATAATTTTTTTTGTATGTGGTTATGTTAGCTATAGACTAGTATTTTTATAAATTAACTAAGAATAATATTTACTTTTTTAGCCCTTCCTAATAACCTTTTTAGGAAAGGCTTTTTATTTACAACTAAACATCGATGTATTAAAAAGATATGTCATTTAAAATAAAGCGTGCAACCTATTCATGATTCATAGGAGTGATCACTTGTCAAAACAAAAATATAAGCTAAGTACCATCATCATTATCTTTGTATGCATAGTTGTTCTTCTATCATTGCTGTTTACTGATTTATTAATTAGTCAAACAGTAAGTGATACGATTCGTAACAACCAAGAAGAAAAAGCAAAGATTGTATCAAGAACAGTTGCCCAATCTGATATCGTTAAAAATGGATTAGAGAATGGAGAACAGAATGCAGGAGCGTTCCAACAATATACGGTCGATATTCAACAAGCTACTGATGTTCTTTTTATCGTGGTTATGGATATGAACGGAATTAGAAAATCTCATCCTAATCCAGAAATGATAGGAAAAAGCTTTGTTGGTGGAGATGAAAAGGCCGTATTAAAGGGGGAAGAACATATCTCGTTATCTAAAGGGACACTGGGACAATCATTACGTGCATTCACTCCTATCTACGGCGCTGATAATGAACAGATTGGAGCCGTCGCAGTAGGGATATCTCTTAATAATGTTGAACAAGCTCTAGAAAAGGGGCATCATAATATTATCTTTGGTTCAATCATAGGTATTTTAGTTGGTGTATTAGGAGCGGTTATTATAGCAAGGTACATAAAAAAGATATTATTTGGATTAGAGCCATTTGAGATTGCCAAAATTCATGAAGAAAGAGATACAATGCTACAATCTGTACACGAAGGGATTATTGCAGTTGATAAAGACTCAACGATAACACTTGTAAATAAGTCAGCTTTACGAATCTTTATGAATTCTGGCTTGCCAGACAATCCTATTGGTATGAAATTAACAGAGTATATGCCATATTCAAAATTAGATCGGGCGTTAAAAACAGGTAAGCCCGAACAGGATGAAGAGTTAACTTTTAATGGTGTATCAATTTTAGTTAATAGTGTTCCTCTGATCGTAAACCAAGAAATAGTCGGAGCAATCTCAACATTTAGGGAAAAAACTGAGGTTCATCAATTAGCAGAACAATTAACAGGTGTTCGGATATATGCTGAAGCTTTGCGTGCCCAGTCACATGAGTTTATGAATCGGCTTCATGTTATTCTTGGAATGGTTAAAATGGGATTTTATGATGAGTTAACAAATTTTATAAATGAAGTTGTTAATCATCGCGTAAATGAAGTTGGTTATGTTACGAAGAATATTAAAGATCCTGCTCTTGCAGGATTTATTATGGGGAAGCTTAGCTTTGCTAGAGAAAATCAGGTGAAGATGATTATAGATAATGAGACAGTCATTCCAGCACCTAAAGGGACTAATGTTACCCATGAATTAATTACAATTGTTGGAAATTTAATAGATAATGCGATAGAAGCTATGGATGGTATGAAGGAAAAGAAACTACAGTTAAAATTAAACTATTATAAACATCAACTTCAAATTAAAGTCCGTGACTCAGGTCCAGGTCTTAAAAATGAGCAGTTTCCTCATATATTTAAAAAAGGGTACTCAACAAAAGAATCAAATCGTGGTTACGGACTATATTTAGTGAGTAAAAGTATAGAAAGTTTAGGAGGAACAATTCAACTAAACTTAAGCGTTGAAAACGGGACAGAATTTATTATTCAAGTTCCTTACGAGGTAGAGGAGGAAAACGAATGATAAACGTTCTAATTGTAGAGGATGACCCGATGGTTGCAGAGTTTAATAAACGATATCTGAAGGAAATAGATGGTTTCTTTTTAGTGGGTGTAGCACATTCTGTTAATGAAGCGACAAAAATCATCAATAGCAAAAAGGTAGATCTAATGCTTTTAGACGTTTACATGCCAGGAGAAAATGGGTTAACTCTATTAAGTAAAATTAGAGAAGAAAAAAGAGAATTAGACGTCATTCTAATTACAGCGGCCTCTGACGTAGATAAAATTTTGACAGCACTAAGATATGGAGCAGTGGATTATTTAATTAAACCATTTGAATTTGAGAGATTTCAACAGGCACTTACATCTTACCAAAATAAACACCTATATCTAAATCAACAAAGTAAAATGAAACAGAAGGATTTAGACGAACTCTTACTAGCCAAACAAAATGAATACGCTGTAGCTGAACCATTAAAGCCTCTGCCAAAAGGATTATCAAGAAAGACTTTAAATACAGTTTTTGATGCTGTTAAAAGGCAAGGGAATACTCCATTTTCTACAGATGAAATTGCAGAAGTAACAGATATATCGAGAGTTTCAATTAGGAAGTATTTAAAATTCTTAAATGATATTTATGTAATTGATAAGACATTAACATATGGAATAGGTAGACCTCTTTATTCTTATATGTATAATGAGTCGAACCGATCTGCACTTGATAAATATGAATAACTAAAAAGCAGCCTAGGTTGCTTTTTTTAATTACAAAAAGATGTCTATAATTACAAAAGATATATATTAATCTCCTACTAGAGTAAGATAATTACAACAAAATGAGAGCGGTTACTTTAAGGAGGTCGATAAAATATGTCTGCAAAAAACCTGAAAGAACAAGCGATAAATCTTCAACGTCAAGAAAATGAGGAGCAATACATGGATCCAGCAAAAAAAATGCAAACGCTTCATTATATAGATAAGAAAGTTGAAAAACAAAGCTTTTTATCTAAACTTAATGAATTGAAGATAGGAGTTATTCCCTTACCACTTTATGTAGCATTAGCACTTATTATTTATGGAGCATCTGTATACAATCAGCTCCCGCCTGATATGATTGGCGGTTTTGCCGTTATCATGGTTATGGGAATTTTACTTGGGGAAATAGGATTAAAAGTTCCTATATTGAAGGATATTGGAGGCCCAGCGATACTAGCACTCTTAATTCCGTCTATTTTGGTATTTTATAATTTGATTAATCCGGCTGCAATGGAAGCGGTCACAACCTTGATGAAAACATCTAATTTTCTTTATCTATATATCTCTTGTTTAGTTGCAGGAAGCATACTTGGGATGAACCGAAAAGTCTTAGTCCAAGGGTTTACACGTATGTTTGTTCCACTCGTATTAGGAACGCTTGCTGCAGTAGTAGCAGGAGTTTTAGTTGGATCATTGTTTGGATATGACATGAAACATACATTTTTCTATATTGTCGTACCAATTATTGGTGGTGGTATAGGAGAGGGAATCTTACCGCTTTCTCTAGCATACTCGCAAATTTTAGGTACATCTGCTGAAGGCTTTGTATCCCAAATGATTCCGGCTGCTGTCATTGGAAATATTGCTGCGATTATTTGTGCAGGTTTAATGAAACGTTTAGGGGAGAAAAGACCTGAACTAACTGGAAATGGTGTACTTGTAAAAGCAAAAGGCGGCGATGGGATTTCAAAGGAAACGAATATTAATAAACCTGTCGATTTTTCGCTAATGGGTGCCGGATTATTGATTGCCTGCAGTTTCTTCATCTTTGGCAGTCTCGCGCATAAATTCCTTGGTATTCCTGGTCCTGTACTCATGATTGTGGCTGCCACACTAGTCAAATGTTTGCAAGTGATGCCTGCAAAAATGGAACAAGGAGCCTATCATTTATATAAATTTGTTTCAACAAGCTTAACATGGCCTCTTATGGTTGGTTTAGGTATCCTCTATATCCCATTAGAAGATGTGGTGAAAATTGTAACTCCGGGTTATGTTGTCGTTTGTTCTGTTGTTGTTATTGCGATGGTAGGAACCGGGTATATTGTTGGGAAAGTGATGAATATGTATCCTGTTGATTCAGCGATTGTAACAGGCTGTCACAGCGGTCTAGGCGGAACAGGTGATGTAGCCATTTTATCAGCTTCCAACCGTATGTCATTAATGCCGTTTGCACAAGTTGCAACAAGACTCGGCGGTGCGTCAACTGTTATATTAGCAACGCTGTTAATGAAATTATTAAGTTAAAAACTAGTTAAACTAGTGTAAACAGACGACATGTGTAAGGTAAATGCTTTAAACATTATAGGGAGAACACTAAAGGGAAAAGAGCAGCGAAACTACTACTCAGTCCTAAGTTTTCTACTTTCAACTAGAACAGAAAAATTCAACAAATGGAGAGATACGAAATATGTCAACTTTACGTGATGAAGCATTAAAGATGCATAAGGAAAACCAAGGAAAACTAGGTGTCTATTCTAAAGTTCCAGTACGAGATGCGAAAGACCTAAGTCTTGCTTATTCTCCAGGTGTAGCAGAGCCTTGCCTGGACATTCACGAGGATGAAAGCAAAGTATATGACTACACAATGAAGGGAAATCTAGTTGCCGTTGTTTCAGACGGAACAGCTGTACTTGGTCTTGGAAATATTGGTCCGAAAGCTGCCATGCCTGTTATGGAAGGAAAGGCATTGTTATTCAAATCCTTTGCTGATGTGGATGCATTTCCTATCTGCTTAAATACAACAGACCCGGATAAAATTGTGGAGGTCGTCAAATTATTAGAGCCTACTTTTGGTGGGATAAACTTAGAAGATATCGCAGCACCTCAATGCTTTGAAATAGAAGATCGTTTACGAAAAGTTTGTGATATCCCTGTTTTCCATGATGACCAACACGGGACGGCCATTGTGACCGCTGCCGGGTTAATCAACGCTCTTAAACTGGCGAACAAAAAAATAGAAGATATTCGTGTGGTGGCAAATGGTGCAGGTGCTGCAGGCGTGGCAATTATCAAGCTATTACTTCATATGGGTGTAAAAGATGTCATTTTATGTGATACAAAAGGAATCATTTATAAAGATCGTCCGGTAGGGATGAATAAATTCAAAGAAGAAATGGCCCGCATGACAAATAAGGAACAAAAGCAAGGGACATTAGCAGATGCTCTTGTTGGAGCTGATGTGTTTGTAGGGGTATCAGCTGCAGGTGCTGTTACGAAAGAAATGGTTCGTTCTATGAATCAACATCCGATTATCTTTGCCATGGCTAATCCGGTACCAGAGATCATGCCGGAAGTGGCAAAAGAAGCAGGAGCACTCGTAGTAGGGACTGGACGCTCTGATTTCCCAAATCAGGTCAATAATGTGCTCGCATTCCCTGGTATTTTCCGCGGTGCTTTAACCGTTCAAGCAAAAGAAATTAATGAAGAAATGAAACTTGCTGCAGTTTATGCAATTGCAGGATTAATTTCAACAGAAGACCTTCACGCGGATTATGTGATTCCAGACCCATTTGACCGAAGAGTAGCGGCTCATGTAGCATCGGCTGTTGCTACCGCAGCAATGGAAACCGGTGTTTCGCAAAAAAATGTCAATGTAGAAGAAATCAAAGAGCATCTATTAGCATTATCTGAGGAAAAACAACCTGTTTTTAGATAATTTAACCGACTAATACTCAAAAAAGGTTGTTCAATTCTTACAAACAATCAGCTCAAACCAAACGGGGGCAGGTTAGTTAAACAAAAAGACAATCACAAGTATATTATGGGATAAGTAAATATCAATAAAAAAGCTCAGTAAAAAAATCTGAGCTTTTTTTCAAGGCTAACGGAAAATCTTGTTTTTGAATGGAGTAAATAGGGTTTTTTAATAAAACAGTAAACGATTAATTCTTATCAATAACATCAATTTGGAGAAAAATAAAAATAAGATTGAGAATTGAATTTTCATATTACAGCCAAGAGCAAACCCTTTATTGTGGGGTTTGCTCTTTTTTTAGATCGATATAATGTTGCAGTCGAAATCCCTGTGGCTTCCTGAATCTCTTTAACTGTCATTCTCTAAGAATGAAATATGGCCATAGCTTGATTTTATTTTTGCTGACAATGTTGTTATTTTCAGTTTTATAGTATATAACAACATATATATTATTTATGTTGTTATTGTTGATGTTTAAGTATGAACTGGCATGTTTAATAAAAATTATATAGCGGTACTCGGATAGGCCAACATAGCTATCCAGTTTTTCATAAAAGAGTAAGTATTTTTGTTTTACTTTTTTATCTTCATTCAACTTGTTTCATAATGTCATTATACTTTGACTCTAAAATTTCAAAAAGTTGTCCTTCATCTAACAGTGGTCTAGCTGTTCTAAGATATTCTTCTTCCATTTCCCAGAGCATATTTACATGTTCCATCATAAAGAAACCTTGCCACCTCATTTTACCACGGTCCCTAAGCATTGGATCATCGCCACCTTTCAATTTACTCATTATACAAACGTACGCTCTATATTGACGAGGTGTAAGTTATGAATGTCTATTCAGATATCCCTCTACATGATTACTGGGTAGCCTTTTGACCGTTGTAATTAAAATTTGAATATTTTTATTTTTTAGAATTGACAGTTAATTTTATTTGTCTTACAATTTTAATTAGGAATTAATTTGTCTTACAAATAAACAAAAAGACAATTAAACAAATAAAAGTTCTCACCCAAAAAGGAGGAAGTGTTTTGGGAGAAAAAAAAGAATTTGAAGGTAATATAAAATCAGTCAATCGAAAATCACTGTCAAAACAAGTAATCGATGAAATAATCGATTTACTTATGACTGGTCAACTAAAACCTGGGGAACGATTACCTTCAGAGTTTGAACTGATGGAAATCTGTAATGTGAGCAGGCCAGTTATACGGGAGGCCTTAACTTCTTTAGAAGTTATGGGGATTGTTAACCGTAAAACGCGAAATGGAACATTCTTTTCAAAAAAAGTAGGGAGCGGACCTTTCTCAATGATGTTAGCACTTTCAGCTGGTGATTTGCTTTCAATTTGTGAAATCAGAGTCGCATTAGAGCTGGGTCTAGTAACGTTAGCGGCTGAAAAAATAACAGATGAAGATCTCGCTAAATTAAAAGGAACGATTGATAGAATGAAAGTTTTAACAACAGAAGATTCTTCGGAAGAAGATAAAGAATTTCATATGATTATTGCACAGAGTGCCAAAAATGCTTTGTTTGAAGGCGTCATAAATCCCTTGCAGCAGTTTCATCACAAAATATTAGAAAAAATCCCTTTGGAAGAAAGGGATTTAAAAGAGACAATGCGACAGCATATTGAAATATATAATGCACTTGAAAAGCGTGACCCAATAGCAGCATATGCCAGTATGTATCACCATCTAAATTATGTTAGACAGAAAGCAATTAAAAGTTTAAAACCTGATAGCTAGTTTCCTAGTGTAAGTATTATCTAAATAAAAATAGTTAATTTGGGAGGGCGGGTCACAATGATGGCAATCGAAAGAAAAGCAGTACCAACGGGTATCCTGGGTTTTCCAACTGCTCCTTATAATGAGGCTGGGAAAATAGATGAAAAAGCTTTAGCAGCAAATATTGAATTCTTAGTGAAAGAGGGACTCTCTTCCATCTTTATTGCTTGTGGTTCAGGCGAATTTCATGCAATAAACAAAGCGGAATACCAATCTATGGTGGAAGTAGCTATGTCTGTGGCTAAAGGAAAGGTTCCTGTGTATACAGGAGTAGGAGGAAATATTTCACATGCTGTTGAGGTAGTGACACTATCTGAAGATTTAGGTGCTGATGGCTATTTAATTCTACCCCCATATTTAATTGAAGGTGAGCAAGATGGTTTGTTCAACTATTATAAAACAATTGTCGAGAATAGTGACTTAAATGCAATTGTTTATCAACGTGATAATGCAATTTTACAATTAGATACTCTACAAAGATTATTAGAGTATCAACAAATTGTCGGGCTTAAAGATGGGCACGGTAATATGGAGTTGAACCTTGAACTAACGCAAACAATTGGTGACCGAATTGAATGGCTAAATGGGATGCCGTTTGCTGAAATTACAATGCCGGCGTATGCGCCAATAGGATATAATTCGTATTCTTCAGCAATGTCCAATTATCTTCCGCATATTTCAAAACAATTTTACAAAGCGTTGTTGGAAGGTAATGATCGCCTTGTACGAGGTATATATGTGGATGTTCTTTTGCCAATTAACCGAATTCGCAAGGCCAGAAAAGGCTATGCAGTATCATTGATTAAAGCAGGTATGGAAGTTATCGGATTACCAGTAGTGAATACAGTTCGTCCGCCGGTGATACCTGTAGAGAAGGAACACTATCAGCAACTAGAAACAATTATTAAATATGCATTGGAAAAATATCCTTCAGACAATAAAGAAATCAGTTGTTAGTCAATGTTTGTAAGCGTTTACTTGAATTGCATGGGAAAGTAATCTAGCAATGAGTTTATATTTGAATGGAGGATAACAATGACTATAGAAACAAAGACAAAAACATACTTAAACTTTTTGAATGGTCAATGGGCAGCATCTTCTAGCGGGGAAGTACAAGCAAGTTTGAACCCCGCAAATAGTGATGTTGTAGGCTATGTTCAAATGTCTACAAAGGAAGAGTTAGATCAAGCTGTTTCAGCTGCCAAAAATGCACAAATAGCATGGAGAAAATTATCAGGTAATGAACGAGGAAATTATTTGCATAAAGCAGCGAATGTTTTAGAACGTAAAGCAGATGAAATTGCTGAATGTATGACTCGTGAAATGGGTAAAACTTTACCTGAAGCAAAAGGTGAAACAGCAAGAGGAGTCGCAATTCTTCGATATTATGCTGGAGAAGGAATGCGTAAAGTAGGTGATGTCATTCCATCAACTGATAGTAAAGCATTAATGTTTACAAGTCGTGTGCCTTTGGGAGTGGTAGGCGTTATTACACCTTGGAATTTTCCTGTAGCTATTCCGATATGGAAAATAGCACCGGCCCTTATCTATGGAAATAGTGTTGTAATTAAACCTGCCCAAGAAACGGCAATTACATGTGCAAAAGTTATCGAATGTTTTGAAGAAGCAGGAATCCCTGCCGGTGTACTAAATCTAGTTACTGGTTCAGGTTCAGTTATCGGTCAAGCACTTACTGATAATCCAGATGTAAACGCGATTACATTTACAGGATCAAATGAAGTAGGGAAAAGAATTGGTCAGGGAGCTTTAGCCCGTGGTGCAAAGTATCAACTTGAAATGGGCGGGAAAAACCCAGTTATTGTTGCTGCAGATGCGGATTTAGAACTTGCAGTAGAAGGAACAATTAGTGGAGCATTTAAATCCACAGGACAAAAATGTACAGCGACAAGCCGTGTGATAGTAGAAAGCAAAGTTTATGAAACATTTAAAGAAAAGCTGGTAGCTAAAGTCAAGGAAATTACAGTTGGTGATGGCTTAAAAGAAGGTATTTGGATGGGACCATGTGCCAATGAAAGTCAATTTAAAACAGTACTGGCATACATCGAAAAAGGGAAACAAGAAGGGGCAACTCTACTAATCGGCGGCAAACAGTTGACCGGTGATGCTTATGAAAAAGGATTTTTTGTAGAACCAACTATCTTTGAAAATGTTACTTCTGAAATGACTATTGCTCAAGAGGAAATATTTGGACCAGTCATTGCGCTTATTCAAGTAGATACTCTTTTAGACGCTATAGAGGTTGCTAATGACGTGAAGTTTGGTTTAAGTGCTTCTATTTATACAAGCAACATTCAAAGTATGCTTTCGTTTGTTGAAGAAATGGAGGCTGGGCTTGTTCGAATTAATGCAGAAAGTGCAGGAGTTGAGCTTCAAGCACCATTTGGGGGAATGAAACAATCAAGTTCCCATTCGCGTGAGCAAGGTGAGGCAGCAAAAGAATTTTTCACTGCGATAAAAACTGTTTTCATAAAATAGCACTTTTACATAAAAATAATAGAATTGAAGGTGATTCGATTTGATGAAGGTTTCAGTGACTGCAAATTACTTCGATTTATCAGATAAAGATTTAAAACAGATGAGTCAATTAGGTGTTGATTGTGTTGACTTTGGTAATGGATCATCCTTTCCCGGTGTTAAGGAACAGGGCTATCCAGACCTTGACGCTTTGCTAAAACAAAAGAGAAGGATTCGATCATGGGGTCTTGATATTAATCGTGTAACGCTACCCAATATTACAGAAAACTTTATGAATGACGGCGAAGGCAGTGAGCACGTAATTGAGAGCGCTATCAATTCAGTGAAGGTCTTCGGCGAAGCAGGGATTAAAGTTGTTAGACAAAGATTTGCGGGAGACGTATACCAGGGATTATCAACTCCATATACAGCCTATCAACGGGGAGGTGCAATTTCTAGAGGAGAAAGTTTAGGATTTACAAAAGAAAAAGCGATTACTCCTACTCTGGAGGAAAACATCAAGTGGAGAGAGAGATTTAATGAAGTATATAGTCAAATCGTTCCGATAGCACAAGATTACGATGTCAAAATAGGTATGCATCCATCCGATACACCGCATCCGGACAGTCCATTTGGCGGGCTTGGTTATCATCGGATAATTGATGAATTTCCTAACAAAAATGTAGGTTATATTTATTGTGTCGGAACAAGAGCTGAAGAAGGCGGAAGTTCACTAGTTTTAGATGAGATTAATCATTACGGACGTAAAGGCAGATTATTTCTTATCCACTTTAGAAATGTTAGAGGAAGTCTTGCTACAGCAAAAGCATTTGAAGAAGCTTTATTAGATGACGGTGACTTGAATATGTTTAAGATTCTTTTAGAGCTCAAGAAGGTTGGATATGAAGGCTGTATTAATCCTGATCATGTTCCTATTATGGAAGGAGATTTACCTGATACAGATATAAAATGGTCTAATTCAAATATTGGATGGAGTTCGTCTAGTATAGGGTTTGCTTATTCAGTGGGATATATAAAGGCTTTGCTTACAGCCCTAAACGAATTTTCAGGGTGAATAAATCCTTTTAACTAATTTACTAGTTAAAGAGTTATCTAGTTAAGAAAACAATTTAATTTAGGGGGGATTCTAAATGAAAAAAGTTCTTTCGCTCGTTTTCATGGCAGTTATAATTTTCAGTATTCTGGCCGGATGTTCAAGTACTCAGGAAGCTAGTTCGAATACTTCATCAAGTAATAAGGATAATTTTCCTAATAAGCCGTTAAACATAATTGTAGCTTTTGATGCAGGTGGAGGAACAGACACTACAGCTAGAACACTTCAGCCATACTTGGAGGATGAGTTAGGTGTTACTGTAAATATCATTAATAAACCAGGTGGCAGCGGCTGGGTTGGATGGAATGGAATTGCCAATGCCAAACCTGATGGATACACAATAGGATTTCTTAACTCCCCTAATCTTGCAAGCGGATTAGTCAATCCAACAATGGAGAAGCAAATTGATCTAGATAAATTTCAAACAATAGGAAATCACGTTGCTGATCCTGGTGCTGTAGCAATTCGAGTGGATGACAACCGATTTTCAAACTTTGAAGAATTAGTTGAGTATGCAAAAAAAAATGAAGTAACCACAACAGCAACTGGAGTGGCTGGGGATGATCATTTAGTTACATTAAAATTAAACGAAAAACTCGGTACAAAATTTAGAGCAATACAATTTGAGGGTACTGCTAAGTCTAGAGCTGCTTTCTTAGGTGCACACGTTGATGTATTAATTACCAGTGTTGGCGAAGCTTACCCAATGCATCAAGAAAAGCAATTAAAAGTAACAGCGGTGACGGCTGAGGAAAAATCACCTTTCCTGCCAGATGTTCCTACAGTTGCCGAAGCTGGTTTTGAACCCGTTATCTCTCAATCAACTAGAGGGTTAGCAGCACCAGTTGGAGTAGATCTGGAAAGAATTAAAGTACTCCAAAAAGCGTTTGCGAATGCTGCAAAGAATGCCGAGCACGAAGAAAAGATGAAAGAATTAGGAACTCAGACTCATTATGTCAATGGAGATGATTATATGAAATTATTAGAAAAAGATAAAAAAGATATTGAAGATATAAAAGATTTAATCGGCTGGTAATAAAATGAATACCCGGTTCTTCTTCTGAACCGGGTATTTTTAAAAGAGTTTATTGCATAAATTAGTTATCTCCAAGAAAGGAGTTGTTCTAATGAAAAATTATGGTGTATGGGTTGGGGTTTTTATATTATTATTTTCGATCTTTATGTTTAATTCCTCACTTAAGTATGAATATTATGGTCAGTACGGGCCAGGTCCAGGATTTTTTCCATTGTGGTTAAGCGGCTTACTTGGAGTTTTTTCTATATTGTTTATCCTTGACTCCTTAAGGAAAAATAATAGAATTACCTTTTCAGATGTTCTTCCAAAAGGAAAAATTTTAATCAGTGTATTAAAAGTTGTCCTTTCCATTTTATTATTTATTCTTATTTCTCCTCATTTGGGATTTATCGTTTCCAGTATTCTTATTATGCTCATTCTTCTTATACCTGATTTTAAGTGGACTACCTCGCTTAGTACTGCAACTTCAGTAACACTAATATTATTTGTAGTTTTCAAGACCATTTTGGATATTCCATTACCAACTAACATTTGGGGATGGTAAGGGGGGCAAAGGGTGGATACATTTCAGTTATTGATGTCAGGATTTGAAACAGCTTTATCTTGGCAAAATATAGTGTTTTGTTTAATAGGTGTTTCAGTTGGGATGCTTGTAGGTATATTGCCTGGGTTGGGACCAAGTGCAGGAACTGCGATTCTAATTCCAATGACATTTGCAATGGATCCCATTTCAGCCATTATCATGCTGTCAGGAATATTTTATGGTTCAATGTATGGAGGAACGATTACAACTGTTCTTGTGAACGTACCAGGGGAAGCAGCCTCCGTTATTACAAGTCTTGACGGTTATCCAATGGCCAAAAGGGGTCGTGCTGGTGTGGCGCTTGGGATTTCAGCAATTGGCTCATTCGTTGGTGGAGTTGTTGCTATAATTGGGGTGGCATTTATAGCACCTCATCTCGTTAAATTTGCACTCTCTTTTGGACCTCCAGAATATTTTGCTTTAATTTTATTCGGTATGACCATGGTAGTAGGGCTTGCAGGGAAATCTATTATTCGTGGCATCATAGCAGTTTTAATCGGATTAGTCCTAGCCATGTTTGGAATTGCCCCAAGCTCTGGCGATATGAGATTTACATTTGGAACACCTTTTCTGATAGACGGATTTGACTTTGTAACAATCGCGATGGGGCTTTTTGGTCTATCTGAAATCTTATTAGGTCTTGAACAGCAGATGAAAAAGCCTGAAAAGCCACCTATGGTGAAAGGTTTACTTCCAAATCGGGAAGAAATCCGTCCCTCTGTTATGTCCATAGGGAGAGGAACAGTTTTAGGGTTTTTCTTGGGTCTAATTCCTGGAATAAGTTCTGTTGTTCCGTCTTTGTTATCCTATTCAATGGAGAAAAGATTAGCGAAAGATCAATCACGTTTCGGTAAGGGAGCTATAGAGGGTGTTGCAGGACCGGAAACAGCAAATAACGCTTTTACAGCTGGTGCGCTAATCCCGTTATTTTTATTAGGAATTCCAAGTTCAGCAACAATGGCCGTATTACTGGGAGCATTTGTTTTACATGGTTTACAGCCAGGTCCAACATTGTTTGTTCGTCATGCTGACTTTGTATGGGCAGTTATAGCAAGTATGTTTATTGGCAATCTGCTTTTATTGTTCATGAATTTGCCTCTGGCCAAATTCTGGGCGAAAATAGCAAGTGTTCCATTCAAAATGCTTTTCCCTATTATCATCGCTGTTTCTATAGTTGGTACATACTCTATCAGCAATAGTCTTTGGGATGTTGGCGGGTTACTGGTTTTTGGTTTATTAGGCTATTTTTTAAAAAAGGCCGAAATTCCAGTTGCCCCTATTGCATTAGTATTTATATTAGGAAAAATGATGGAAGAATCACTGCTTCAGACATTAGGATTATATAAAGGCAATTTCTTAGAAATTTTCTCACGTCCTATATCAGGAACGCTAATGGTACTTTCTCTTTTAGCAATAGCTCTTAGCACTTTTGCCGGATATAAAAATAAAAAGAATCACTTTGAGGATGTCGAAGTATAGGATGAAAATTAACCGGCATCTAGCGTATAATTATGTCTTTCGTTGGCAGGACCCCTAGGGATGTGCTAACCATTTAACACATTTCATACATGCGATTACAAGGAAAGAAAATTGTCAGTCTGGTGCATGGTGAATTTGAAGATTTAGAGCTTTGGTATCCAATTCTTAGGCTTCAGGAAGCATGCTGATTCGAAAATAAGAGAAACATTTACCGGCATTGACGGCACGCATCGTAAGCAGGATTTTATCAGAGCAGTGATGGAGGGAATTGTCTTTTCGATACATGAAATGGGGTTGGAATTATCATCTGAACTATAAAAATATCAATAGTTGAAAGCAAGGAATACTCTTTGATGACGAATTAAGGTAAGGAAGCTAATGGTGACAACAAACCACTGATTGAAGTTGCAGCGGGTTTTGTTGTCATTTTTTCTTGCATTTATATCTGATATATCCATTTGTCTTTCTCTTTTTTTTCATCCTCTTTTAAAAAAATCCGCCTTTAAAGTGGCTGAATGGGTGCGGGTGCGGCCATGTTATGCGCCATAGTAAAACGAAAAAATTTCAGCTCTATTACAGAGTCTATGTTATTTATCGAACACTATCTATGTATGCATATTTTAATAATAAAAGGGAAACATTTTAACATTGAATGCATTAACGAAGGGATAATAGTATATGGAATCTGTATTACAGGAAATCAAGGATTCATTAGGAAAAAATGATGATTTCTTTCAGATAGAACAGGAGCTCGGAGACAATTCAGCCGTAATCTTAGGGCTAAAGAGCCTGGTAGATTTCCCAAAGACATTACTGGCTATTCAAAAGCAATTTGAATCCCGGGTTTTGAATACTGAAACAACAGATCAGCGATTGTATGGAATCGGAGAGGTGAAGAATAAAGATAAGAATGAAATTACTTCATTAATCTTAGAAGGGAAAATAATCCTATTTTTCAAGAATGAACAAGATTTCGTACTGACTGTTGATCCATTTTCACAGACACTCAATCGTTCGATTGAGTCGCCTGCGAATGAAAATATACTGCAAGGACCCTTAAGTTCTTTTAATGAAGACATTAATACAAACATAGGCATTCTTCGAAAACAAATTGTTTCAGAAAAGCTGCAAGTTAGATCTTATTCAATAGGCACTGATCAAAAAAGAAGCTTATCTCTTGTCTATTACGATGATCGTGTGAATAGTAACCTTTTGCATAAAATCCTGAATCAAATTGAAAAGAATCTGAACAAGGAACTGAACAATGCACAGGATTTATCTAAGCTTATGGGCATTTCTTTCTGGAGTGTGGTTTCTCACTTCAACACTACAGAGAGTCCACAGGAAGCAAGCATGTCACTATTTAAGGGGAGAATGGTTTTGTTTGTAGACAGAATGCCCCTTGCTTTCATTCTTCCAAGCTTATTATGGGATATGTTTGCAATGGAAAATGATCGGAATTTTCCTTTCCCTCTCATGGTGTCTATTCGGTCGCTGCGGATTATCGGCGTTTTAATAACATTGATTGTGCCCGGTTTATATGTTGCACTGGTATCCGTTAATCCCGAGGTTTTACGTATAGAATTAGCGTTATCTATTGCACAAAGCCGGGAAGGAGTGCCTTATCCTGCATTTGTGGAAATGATCATCATGCTTATAGTATTGGAATTAATCATGGAAGCTAGTGTGAGACTCCCGAAAAGCATCGGGCCGACTATTACAATGGTCGGTGGTATTATCCTTGGGCAAGCTGCCGTCGATGCCAAGTTAGTTAGCAACCTGCTGATCATTATCCTGGCTGCTACTACAA
This sequence comes from Metabacillus dongyingensis, assembly GCF_019933155.2. Classification (NCBI taxonomy): domain Bacteria; kingdom Bacillati; phylum Bacillota; class Bacilli; order Caryophanales; family Bacillaceae; genus Metabacillus; species Metabacillus dongyingensis. Next base: position 164,068 of record NZ_OK052578.1, read on the forward strand.
TTGCAAACTCAACAATAGTCGGGTTTCAGAATTCAATTTCTATCCGGATTTTTAAATATATTATCCTGATTCTTGCTTCTATTTATGGTGTATTGGGCATATTGGCAGGTGTTTTTTTGATTTGTACATATTGGGCAAGCATCAATACATTAGGAGTACCATTCCTAAATATATATTATTCAAAGGATGAGATTAAAAGTGGATAAAAGTCTCTGCGTCGTACTTATGTACATCTTAATTCATTTAGGACTTATCTTCTTTTTGTACCCTGGAAACATTATTGAAAGTACCGATGCTGGGCACTGGATTCCGATTAGCATTGGGGTGAGTATTCATTTTATTGTCATTTTTCTTTACATGAAAGGGCTTAGTTATTTTCCTAATGAAGACATTATCACCATCTTTTTACGCGCAGGAAAGGGCATTGCTATTGTTTTTTTAGTACCTGTCGCTTTATATTTCCTTGTAATCAACATTATAACGATACGTGCGTATTCAGAAGTTGTTACCATCGTCTTTTTATCTAAGACTCCGCTATGGGCAGTCATGGCATTGTTACTTTCAATTTCAAGCTACTTAACTATTAAAGGGGTAGAAGCCATTTTTCGAACGGGCGTACTGCTAGCCCTCCTCTTTTTGCCTTTAATCTTCTTTATTTTAGTTGTCTCATTTCAGAACGTTGATTGGTATTATGTTTACCCAATATGGAATAAACAATTTTCTTTTATCACAAAACCCTCATACTTAAATAGTTTTTTTGCTGTTGGTGGAGGTTTTTTGTTCCTCGGCTTTGTGCAGCCATTTTTCTCTTACCAAAGGAAAAAAATTCTTTTAGCTGCAATCGTCATCATTCCCTGTTTTTTCATTTCTGTCTATATTCCCATTCTTACATTTGGACAAGCTACAGCTTCCAAGTTTTTGCTTCCTTTTGTCATGGCAATTGATGGAATCAATTTAAATTGGCTGATGTTCGACAGAGTAACCATGTTTTTTTTGATGAGTCTGATCACTTTTATCATGCTTTTCATTTCATTAGTCCTATGGAAGATGGTTAGGATTGTTCACACATGCATCCCTTCCATTAAACCCCATTATCTTGTAATCGCACTCTCTGGACTTATTTATATCATTTGTTTATCCATTCCCAATTGGAATGATATTGAACGCCTATTTATATGGAATACATTTTTGAGATTCTATGTCATGAGTGCAGTGCCAATTTCAATCTTATACCTTGGAATCAGGTCAAGAAAGGAGAGGCAGAATGGGACTGTTTAGACGAATTTTCTTTATGATCATGATTTTACTTTTGACTACCACCTTGAGCGGCTGTTGGGATAACAAGGATATCAACCATCGTGTCATGCCTGTGGTTTTAGGCATTTCTAAGAAGGGGGAAGACTATAAAGTTTTTCTCCAGATTCCCCAGCCTCTGCAGGATTCTATTCAGATCAGAGTTGTTACTGGTATTGGAAAGACGGTCAACGAAGCAGTCAATAATATTAGTGTGAATATGGAGAGCAGCGTAGACTTGCTTCATGTAAAGGTAATTGTAATCGAAAAAAGATTTGCCGAAGAGGGAATGAAAGATCTTATAGGAGGGTTCATGAGGTCCAGAGAAATTCCTGCAAAGGCCTTAGTCTCCATATGTGATGATGACATTGACCAATTTTTTTCTAGTATGAAGCAGGTTGAACCAGAAGGAACCACACTTTTGGACTTCTATGAAAAAAATGCAGGATGGGATCCACAGATCGCTTTGACAAGAGTTTGGCATGTTTACAGGAGTATTCACTCTTACACTCGAGATGTTGCCATCCCCATGCTAAGTCTAGGGGAAACTACTTTAGTAAAGCAAGTCGGATCGGCTGTGATAAAAAATGGACGGTTGGTTGAGGTAATCGGCACTGATGAAACTCTTCTATACAATGCATTTAAAGGAGAAAGTACACAGGGGGAAATAGAAGTCTTAGATGATGCAAGTGTTCTAATTCTCGGTAATACAATGAAATATGAAAGTGAGTTCATTGATCAAAAGCCTTCCTTACAGTCAAAACTCAGACTGAAGGTAATGATCTTAGAAACAAAGGGGAATCCTTCACTGAAACGGATAAAAAAAGAAGTAGAAGCTCTCCTGACAACGCGTTTCAATAAAATGTTCAATAAACTGCAGGCAAGTGAAGCTGATATTTTAGGACTTGGTCAGCTCTTCAGAAATAAGATACCGAGGGAGGAGCTGAAGAATTGGCGTTCAGAATATTATCGTAAATTATCAGTAGACTTCAAAGTTCATGTAGATATTCAGAACGGAGGAAATTTAAAAGAACCATCTAACTAATTCTAACAAACGTTAATCACAAATAATTCAATCTGAAATCCTAAGTGAAAGATAAGTGATTGGTAATAAACAGGGGCAAGAAGTTTAGGATTTACAGTATTATTAAAGTATTTTCAACAAGAGGCAAGATTTCTTTCTAAGGAACACGATATTCCTAAAAATGAGGGAATGGAATCACTCCTTTTTTTGAAAAAAAAACCGCAGATTTAATCTGCGGTTTAACTGTTTAACTTATAAGGGTGAGGATAAGTGAAGCGTAATAGGAAAAACTAGATGTAAAATCATTTCTATCTTCAAGAATCCGATCGATAAATACCTTCCTTCTCCAATAAGGAAAGTGCTATCTTTGCAGCAGAGCTTCCGCCTGCCTGCTTTTCACCTTGAATATGAACGGCAAAGAAAAAAGTATTATCTATAGTTTCTACATAGCCCACAAACCAACCTTCGATAAATTCTCCATTTAAATCTAAGGTTCCCGTTTTTCCAGATAAAAGATTACCATTTGATTCTTCTAAAAGTAAGGAGTCTTTCACAGTTTGAATATTAGCTGGTACAAAAGCGAATTCATTATAATAAAACTTTTTCAAAATTTCGACCTGTTCAACTGGAGAAATTTTTAAGGATTCATCTATCCAATAATTAGATATATTGCCTGATAAATCACCATTTCCATAATTTATCTGTTCATAGTAATTTTGCAGTTTCCTTTTCCCCATTTGTTGATCAAGACTTTGAAAATACCAAGTGACGGAGCTCCCCATAGCAGAGAATAAATCTTGGTCTCGATTCCATTCTTCATATGGCTGTTGAGTTCCATCCCATGTCATTTGAGAATTGTTGCTTGTAATAATCCCAGATTCTAGCGCAAACAATGCACTGAATATCTTATATGTGGAAGCTGGAGCGTATCTTGTTGTACTTTCTTCTTTATTATATATAGTATGTTTTTTTGTTTTTGTATCATAAAGTACAAAACTACCTGAATATTCACCAAAAATGCTATTGTAATCTTTGTTCACTACATTAGTATTAGAAAAATGTATTTCTTTGTTCCCAGCTAATACAGATAAAGACGGGATACTAATCAAGATAATCGCCAGAACAATGATGAATACTAGAGCACTTTTTATCTTTAGCAGATGTGGTTCTACTTGGAAATTTGCGATCTTAACAATCCGCCTTTTTATTTGTTTGTATGAGCTGCTGATTTCCGAAGCAGCTAACAAAGATGATGTTCGTTGAGAAAGAGAGGCAAATCTTAATATAACCTCACCATATTTGAGATGTGATTCCTCATCTAGCGTTTTTAAAACTGCATAATCGCAAGAAATCTCCATCTCTGTTTTCATTTCTCTTAAGAAATACCATAGGAGAGGATTAAACCAATAAACAGTTCTAGACAGACACATGAAATAGTTTACTAGCATATCTCTCCGTTTACAGTGGAACAACTCATGAAGCAAAACACATTTCATCTCGTCAGTAGAAAGTGTTGATATATCCTTTGGTATGACAATATATGGTTGGAAAAGTCCAAAGGTAATGGGTGATTTTATCAATGAGGAATATCCTAAAACAATCTTTTTATGGATATGTATTTCCTCTTTACATGTATTAAAAAGTGTTGATAACTCTAAATTTTCAACTTCTTGTAAGTTCTTTTTTATTTTGCTAATTCTCAGATTGCTATATAAAGTGGCTGCAAGCATAACAATCATTCCTGCTATCCACACTATGAAAAAGACAGAAGCCATCATTTTGAAAGATGAATGGTCAACTGACATCGAAAAATCTTGTAGCCAATTTGCACTTTGAACAGTCTCGTTCGTTTTACCTGAAAAATAGATAGTAGATAATTTTGAATGACTTTTTCTTAAGTTTATTATCCAGTCAAAAAAAGAGTTTGTGTTTAGAAAATGCAAGGGGATAAAAGGAACAAGCAATGTTAAAAGAGAAATCACACTGATATGATAATTGGTGTTTACAGTTATTTGGTTCTTTAATATTTTTTTTATGAATACAATGATGCAAAAAATCACAGACAATATGATATTACTGATAAAAAAGAGAGTAAAGAAAGAACTGCCCATGTTATTTCCTACTTTCGGTTCTTTCGTTCTTCCAAAATTTGGTACAACTCGTTAATTTCATTATCTGATAACTTATCATTTTCCAAAAAGTTTAATACCATAGAGTTAAGAGTACCATTATAAAAACGATTTAAAAAACTAAGGCTCTCAATTTCTAGATAATCACTTTCAGCTACATTTGCTGTATAAACAAAAACACGGCCTTTCTTAGAATGATTCAGGGCACCTTTTTTTATTAGCCGTAACAACATCGTCTGAATTGTTTTAGGGCTCCATTTACTTGTTTTAGATAACTTTTCAATAACCTCATTGGTATTGATGGAAGGATGTTTCCAGATTATTTTCATAACTTCTAATTCTGCTTCTGAGATTTGGGGTATTTTTTTCATATAAACCATCCTAAACTTACAATTGTAATAATTATAGTATATTGTTCGTATTTTAAGAAGTCAATGAATTGAAATAATAAAGCAAAAACATTTGGCATTAAATACATATGTAATATTTAATGCCAAATATGTGCCTCGATAGTTGCAGATGATAAGATAAAATTCCCGAAATGTGAAGACAGTAGAGCTGTAGAGTAAGACAAGGATATAAAGTGCGACCCGCGTGTCTGTAGGAAGCCGGTGGCATAATTTAAAAGTTTCTATCCTTATACTCTTTTTACCTCTAAAACTTACAAATGTAGTTATTAGGATTATCATAGTTATCACTTCCAAATATGAGTGAATAATTTGGTGGGTTTAAAAGGATTGACTTGAAATCTTACACGTGTAATAATTAAAAAATTACATATGTAAGATTTATTGTTCAAAGAAGGCTCGTTTACTTGTTCTTCTTGGAATAACAAGTCAAGGAATGTGAGGGGAGAAACGAATGTGTTAGATAAATCTTAAATAATACGAAGTAGAAATTCATGGATTGATAGAGTTACAGGTTGCTTCTAGGAGGTGATCATTCAAGTTTAAGGGGAAAATCAATGATGAAGCTACTTTCTTCAAACGAATTCTATTATGGGAAGAAATCGAAAGGCATGATTCAGGAATTTAGAAACTCTTAGGATCCTAAAAAAGAAATAAGTTTTCTATATTTACTTTTAAAGCTGTTGAGGAATAGGAATGTTGGAATTATAAAGGAGAACCCGACAGATACTTGATATTTTGTATTGGTAAGTGTGTAAAGAGTTGTTGAAATCCAATTTAGAAAGGTGAGATTCATTTGAAAATCAGCAAGGGATGGATAGGAAAAGTTGTGTTTAGTTTGTTACTAACATTATCCGTTGTTATGACATCGTTTAATTATCAAACGATTGCTCAATCAGAAAATTCATCTCCCACTCAGATTACCAATCCAGATAAGACAATTGTATTAACGAAATTGAATGACAAAGTATGGACACATACATCATATAATGAGTGGAATGGCACAACCTATGACCACAATGGGTTAATCGTTTCTACTTCCAAAGGATTAGTCCTGATTGATACAGCATGGGGGAACGACCAAAAAACTGAAGAGTTATTAAAGATGATCAAAAAACATTTGAAGAAAAAAGTTGTTCTGGCGCTGATTACTCATGCGCATGATGATAGCATTTCAGGCATTCGGGCGTTACTGAATCAGGGAATTGATGTACGTAGTACACTTTTGACAGCAAAACTAGCTAAAGAATATGGTTATCCTTCGCCCAAACCGACACTTGATGTAAACCCAGTGATGAAAGTAAGCGACACAGTAATTGAAGCTTTTTATCCTGGCGAAGGTCATTCGAAAGATAACATTACTGTTTGGCTTCCCCAATATAAATTATTATTCGGTGGATGCCTCATCAAATCATTAGATGCAAAAGATCTTGGAAATCTTTCTGATGCAAATGTAGAACAATGGGATAACTCCGTTAAAAAGGTAATCGAAAAATATCCACATGTCGAAACAGTTGTACCTGGACATGGGAACTGGGGAGATAAGGGCTTACTCTTCCACACAATTGATCTGATTAAACAACATACCCATAATAGCTAAACGAAACTATCTTAACTTATGTTTTAAAAGAACTCGGTGTTTCATTGGTTCCTAAAATGTTAGGTAGAGACATTTAAGATCTCTCTTTATGAAGCAAGAAACTGCTGTGTGATAAGTAATACGGAAATCTCCTTCTTAACACAAACTTGAGAAGGAGATTTTTTTATCTAAAATAGGTACTCATTTGGTATTATTGTTATGGTACCCAAATAATGTGAAGCGACGGTCGCAGGATGAGTTTTGATCGTACATGCAAATGGCCAGCAAAGGTAAACCCCAGACCCAGAACGCATCGACATGCCTCTGGTCACCATGGATCGACTCGATGTCCTTCGGAACGCTAAAGTCATCCCCGGTGTTCTTCAGCAGTGTAACACACAGAACTTGGCGCGGCAGGCATCCGTCCTCGTGCTCCGGCATGCAGTGCGTTCTGAGCAACCTTTAGTGAGGAGCACCTAGGGCGTAGAAGATGCCGAACCTTTGGATGTGGCACTGCGCAAAATGGAATTCAAATATAATTTAGAATCTGATTATCAGCGTATAGGTGAAGAGCTCATTGGGATTGAATATTAATTCGTCCTTAGCAGGACAATTGCATTTTGACGGAGAGATCCTAGCAAGATACGTACGTACGGTGTGGCCGTCAACGCAAAACAATGAATATAGCACGCAATAGTTCTACTATGTATTAAAATTTACGCTATAGCAGGTGAGTGAATGGAGAAATATGTATTATCAAAAACAATCGCCATTGTCTTAGGGGCATTAACGATCATTGCTACGTTAGGATATGGCTTTCTTTTTTTACTGGGTACATCCTTAGGGCAAGCCCTCCATTCCAATATTGATACATTGGCAACTAATAAGCTTACTTTATTGATTCTTATTAGCCTTCTCATTGTCGGCGTAATAACCGGAGCAGGTTCTTTTGGATTAAACTGGAATGTATGGAGAATCGTTTACTGTGGGTTCTGTTTGGTACTTGGAATTTGTCTTCTTGTTACCTTTTTTATTTCTATGGGAGCAATAGGAAGCACATTTGAATTTATGATTTTATGTATTAGCATGATGTATTTTTGGATGGGCTATTTAGTGAAAAAGAAAAAATAAAAGTTAGAGGGTTAATTAGATTTATGTTGGTGATTTAGTAGTGATATATTCCAATGTACCTAATCAAATCAGAGCAAACAAACTGAATGGCTATAACAAGCTTAGTGCTAGGTACTGGCTTTACGGATTATTCCTTTTCTTGGATGTTTTTTTCTCCTGCTTTGGCGATCTATCTTTTAGGGTTGAAGTAACAGCAAAACGAAGATATGGCACGGACGGGACATACCGGACGAACCAGAAATCGAAAAAATTAAATGATTTCAAGAAAAAGAATAAGAGGTCAAAAGGGAAGCAGCCATTTCTTGGCTGCTTTTTATTGTTCCTTTCCTTTTGAATCCGAATCGTAAAACAGCGCAAGCCGACTATATTTCCAGCCGGCAGGCACCTGAACCTTTCCGAGGGAAAAGAAAACGGCGAGGCAATCGGTCAAGTGGTACTTTTTTAAGAGCGCACGCAGCAAAAAACTTCAGTGCTCATCCTTTGACCAATTGCCTATTCGTGTTTTTTGATCTACTTGCAATATTATCGCCAATCTTTGAAGCTGTGTTCTTCTTTTGCTGGACAAAAGCGATATCTTCGTTTTGCGGCAATATTTCCGCCAAAGCCACTGCAGTACAAAAGAGCTAAAATACAATGCCCATGAGAACAATTTTGGGATTTGGAATCTTTCAACATTGTTTCAAAAGCTTGCCGACTTTATGTCAATAGTACTCTCGGTCTTTATGACGAATTTTTGAAATGGCTGCCCAAGTTTCTGAATGCAAACAAAATAACGTGTAAGGTTTTATTACAAAAATATACACTTATTAAAATTTTAGGTATAAGTTATATCTATCAAAACAAAGTATGTGAGATTTTATTACATATACCTTTTTTGAATAAGGTAAAACTATTAAAACAAAGGGGAGTAATTTATGGAAAAAAACAAAGAAAAAAGCTTAACAAGGAGAGATTTTCTTAACCATGCTGGTAAAGTCGGCGGAGCAGTTGCAGTTTGGGGTGCGATGGAATCTTTAGGTTTATTAGGGAGCTCAATGGTAAGCGCAAAAAATTTCACTGCTCCTAAAAAAAGTGATTTAGCAATAAAAAATAAAAATGGTAAAAAAATTATCATTTTAGGAGCAGGAATTGCTGGAATGGCTGCAGCTTATGAATTAGGTAAAGCTGGATATGATTGTAAAATATTAGAAGCAAGAAACCGTACAGGCGGTCGAAATTGGACAGTAAGAAAGGGGACTACAGAAACAGAAATTAATGGTGTAAAACAAACATCTAATTTTGATAAGGGACAATACATGAATGCAGGACCTGCCCGTATTCCACAGAATCATGTAACAATTGATTACTGCAGAGAGCTAGGTGTTGAACTTGAAGTATTCGCAAATTCAAATGAGTTCTCATACTACTATCAAGAAAATGCTGGGCCTCTGTCTAATCAGAAAATTCGAAAGGGTACTTTGAAATCTGATACCCGAGGCTATATATCAGAGCTGTTAGCAAAGGTTGCAGATAAAACAGCGTTAGATTCTCCTCTTTCAAAGGATGATATTGAAAGATTAAGAGCTTATTTAAAGAGTGAAGGGGATTTATCTGCAGATTATACTTATAAAGGTTCAAGTCGCCGGGGATATAAGGAGTTACCTGGCGGAGGTCTTCAGCCTGGTACAAAAGATACCCCATATGCCTTTAAGGAGCTTTTGCAATCAGGGATGATGAATAACATTAGTGGCGATTATAGTTTTACTCAACAGCCAATGATGTTTCAACCTGTCGGAGGGATAGATCAGATTCCAAAAGCTCTTGAAGAAAAGCTGCATGGGCAGATAACATTTGGAGCTGAAGTTCAAGAGATTAGACAATCAGCTGATGGAGTTCGGATTGTCTACAAAACAAAAGAAAATGGAAAAACAAAAGAAATAAGAGGGGATTATTGTATTTGTACCATTCCACTCCCTGTATTGAAAAATATCCCGGCTGATTTTACAGCACCAATGAAAAATGCTATTAGGAATATCGAGTATGCAAAGACTGGAAAAATTGGTTTTCAGTTTAAAAATAGATTCTGGGAGCAGGATGACCGTATTCTCGGCGGGATTACAACAACAAATATGGATATTTCACAGATTTGGTATCCATCGAATGACTATTTAACTCAAAAAGGTGTCTTAATTGGCTACTATAATTTTGGTCAAAATGCAATAGATTATGGAAATCTGTCGCTTTCGCAAAGACATGCTCGTGCTTTATCTCAAGGAGGAAAAATACATCCTCAGTTTGCTAGAGAGATCGAAAATTCCTTTTCTGTTGCATGGCATAAAATTAAATACAATGAAGGCGGATGGGCTGAATACTCCTCATCGGATCGGGAAAACTACTATCCTGTATTAAATGAGCCGCAAGGTCGAATTCATCTTGCTGGGGAACACCTCAGTTATTTAACTGGATGGATGGCAGGTGCTTTTGAATCAGCAAGAATTGTAGTCAGCCGAATTCATGAAGAAGTATTAAAAGAAGGTAAGGCATCATCTATAGCTGGATAAATAAACCAAAGGTAGTTAATAATCGATGATTTATAAATAAAAGGAGCTGACTTTATGAAAAAACCTATGAAATCAGTCATTGCAACTGCTGTTTTAGGTATAAGTTTAATCGCAGGATTCTCTTTTGCTTCCGCAGGCAGCGAAAAAGATGATTTGAAATCAGATAAAGTAACGTTCTTTGGTTCCCCAACTTCTTCAATTTCCAGTTCAGTTGCTGTACCTCAACATTATAACCGGTTATCGTTTAGTGGAACAGTTCCTCCTCTTTTGAATAAGGATGGAAAAACTACTTATGAAAGATATGGCGATACAGAAACGCAGGCAATCGGAATCTTAGAGAAATTTAAAGCGGATTTGAAAGCAAAAGGACTTTCCCTCGCTGATGTAATCTATCTGCGTGTATATGTCGCGCCAGATCCAAACAAAGGAGATATACCAGATTATCAAGGATGGTTTGATGCCTATGCACAGTTCTTTAATACAAAAGAAAATTCAGTGAAAACAGCACGTTCAACAGTAGGTGTGGAAAGTCTGGTTTCTCCCGATTATCTAATTGAGATTGAAGCAGAAGTAGCCTATAAAAATAACAATAAATCAAAATCAAAATAAAAAGTTAGACGAAAGGGGTGGATGATTATGTTTCAAAATATCGGTGTTCCAGGCTTAGTTATCATTCTTATCATTGCACTTGTAATTTTTGGTCCTAAAAAATTACCTGAAATCGGTCGGGCCTTTGGACGGACTTTATCTGAGTTCAAGAGTGCAACAAGGGAGATAATTGATGAAGATAAAGAGGAAGAGATAAAACCTGAGTTAAAGACTGTTAAAAAAAATGAAGATAAATCAGCAGTCTCATAATGAATATGTAGGCGGGGAAACTCGTCTACTTCTTTTTTGATAACAGGAGGCGTCACCATGAAAAATAAAGATATCCAACTCATTGAACATTTGGATGAACTTCGCCAACGAATTATCAAAGTTTTGTTAGCATTCATACTCTTTTTCGTTGGTGCGTTTATTTTTGTCCAGGATATTTATAATTGGTTAATTAGAGATCTGGATGAAAAATTGGCCGTCCTAGGGCCAAGTGATATTTTATGGGTGTATATGATGATCTCATGTGTATTTGCTATAGCGGCAACTATTCCTGCAGCTGCCTATCAGACATGGAAGTTTATAGCTCCGGCGCTGACAAAAGACGAGAGTAAAGTCACTTTACGGTTTATCCCAGGATTATTTATTTTGTTTATTATCGGAATCTGTTTCGGGTATTTTGTACTGTTTCCAATTGTGTTAGGGTTTTTAATGAGTTTGTCCGCGGGGCAGTTTGAAACGATGTTTACGGCAGATAAATATTTCCGGTTCATAATGAACCTGACTTTACCATTCGGCTTTTTATTTGAAATGCCGTTGGTAGTGATGTTTTTAACGAGACTGGGGATTCTCAATCCAGGAAGGTTGGCTAAAGCGAGGAAACTCTCCTATTTTGTCCTCATTATCGTGTCAATCCTGATTACTCCTCCTGATTTTATTTCAGATATCCTGGTCATTATTCCTTTACTGGTTCTTTACGAATTGAGTGTCACTATTTCCAAGTTTGTTTATATGAAGAGACAGGTCAACGAAGTCACAATGTGACACCTCAAAGTGCTTTGGTGAAACTAGATCACTACGATGCTTTTTGACTTTTTCCTATAGATTGTTCATGACTTAAAAGCCATAATAAAAACACCGTGAGATAAGCTTGTGAAGAAATGTACTTAAACTAACGAAGCAGGATTGATCAATAAGAAATTATCGACTTTTATACTCCATATGGTAATATTAGGTATTATCAAATTGGTGGTGATGTTATGGAACCTAAGTGGCTTGAATGGGCGAAACAACTTCAATCCATTTCACAGGCAGGATTGACTTATTCAAAAGACGTTTACGACTTAGAGAGATTTGAATTAATAAGAAATATAAGCGTTGAAATATTGTCACAACATACAGATATGGATAAGAAAGTAATTAATGATTTATTTGCAAATGAAACAGGTTATGCAACACCTAAAGTAGATATTAGGGCTGTGGTCTTTAAGGACAATAAAATATTATTGGTCAGAGAAAATACTGATGGTTTTTGGTCGTTACCTGGTGGTTGGGGTGATATTGGATTAACTCCAAGTGAAGTCGCAGTTAAAGAAGTAAAAGAAGAATCAGGGTTTGACGTAAAAGCTACCAAGTTGTTGGCTGTACTTGATAAGAAGTGCCACCCACATCCTCCTTCTCCTTATCACGTTTACAAAATGTTTATCCAATGTGAAATTATTGGTGGGCAACCAATGGAAGGTATAGAAACAAGTGCAGTTGAGTTCTTTGCTGAAAACGAACTACCACCGTTATCAATAGCTAGGAATACAAAAACACAAATTGAGATGGCTTTTAAGCATTTGCATAATCCCAAAGAAACCGTCTATTTTGATTAAGTCTGTTTAAAAAAATCCGTCCTGTTCTTCAATTAACGAAGTGCTTTACTTCAATAAGGAGTAAGGCTTTTTTTATTGCACTAACGAAGCAGCATTCCTGTAATAACTGAAAATGAGATTTGAACGAAAAAAGACCTCTTGATAAGATGAATGTGTCCTGAGCTGGCCAGCTAAAAAGGACAAAAACATCTATTTGGAGGCCTCACAATGAATTATAACCAAAATCATAAGATCTCTCAAATCACTTCTGAAACCTTAATTGTCGGGGTAGATATCGCCAAGCATAATCATGTCGCGAGAGCACAAGATTTTAGAGGGTTGGAACTAGGTAAAACGTGTTTCTTTGAAAATACGAAAGAAGGATTTCAATCGTTTCTAGATTGGATTGACCAACTAGTAAAAGGGTGTAAGCTAAACCAAGTGATTGTTGGCATGGAGCCAACCGGTCACTACTGGTTAAATCTAGCTCATCTTCTGAAAGAGAATGATATTAAGTTCGTATCTGTAAATCCACTACATGTTAAACGAAGTAAAGAATTAGATGATAATTCACCTACAAAGAATGACGTGAAAGATGCAAAAGTCATCGCACAGTTAGTCAAAGACGGAAGATACGCCGAACCAACAATTCCACAAGGTGTTTATGCAGAACTCAGGGTGGCGAAAAAATTACGCGATCTTCTCAATGTTGACTTACAGATCGTTCAGGGACAAATTCATAACTGGCTTGATCGTTACTTTCCCGAATTTATTCGACTAACGGGTCAGGTTAGTTGAACATGATACTTTTAATTGTTCAAGAACGGAATGATGTATTCTTTTGGGGTATTGAAAATAGACAGAATACTTTAATAAATAGCTAAAATCATCTTTATTTATTTAGCAATCTTTGGTAATATCTAAAATAGAGATGTAAAGAAAGGGGAATCTATATTACACATGTGGATTACTTTGAAATGATTAGTTAATTGGATAGAGAGACGATGGCGATTCCTATTGTTAAGGATACGTTTATTTGTCTATCTTAAATCATTCAAGGGATTCATGGTGTGGACAATTAAATTCCCATTACCAAGCAGATACCTTTGTATATCTGCTTTTAATTATGGGTAAAAATACATCTCTATTGGCACAATCATAGCGTCCCTATTTTTGGGGGAATTTAAATGACAAGTCAGTACGAAAACGAAGAAATACTAACAGGAGGAAATGTCTCAAACGTATATCGTTCGGAAGATACTGTTCGACGAGAATTAAAGCCTGATAGTGTTAAAATTCATAAATTATTGCAGCATTTGGAAAGTAAAGGCTTTGATTATGCACCGAAGTTTTTAGGTATTGATGAAAAAAATAGAGAGATATTATCATTTATTGAAGGAGAAGCTGGTAATTATCCTTTAAAAAAATATATGTGGTCTAATGATGTTTTAAAAGAAATAGCGAAAATGCTTCGTCTCTATCATGATGCTGTGAGTGATTTTCCGTTATCTGATGAATGGAAACCGATGGATAATACTCCAGAAAAAATGGAGGTTATATGTCACAATGATTTTGCCATATACAATATCATTTTTAATCACGAAAAACCAGTAGGTATTATTGATTTTGATGTTGCTGCTCCTGGTCCAAGACTTTGGGATATAGCCTATACTCTTTACACTTGCGTTCCTTTAAGTAGGCTTTATCACTCTGAAACAGGTGAGGCGGTTTATTATGATGCATCGACTGATGCCGACCGTATCAAACAAAGAGTTAAATTGTTTTTTGAATCTTACGGCATCGAGGGAATGGAAGAAGACTATTTAGAGATGGTATTGCTACGATTAGATGGATTATGTAAATACATGATAAAAAGAGCGAGTGAAGGTGACATTGCTTTTCAAAAGATGATGGACCAAGGACATCTTGAACATTATCAAAAAGAAATTAAATTCATTCGTAAACATGGAAAAGAGTGGGTTTACTAAAAAATTTGAACTAAATGAATAGTAATAGCGTTAAGCCTAGCAGGTTTGACGCTATTTATGTTAATGTTCTAAAGGGGCAACATTCCTGTAATAAATAAAGTTGAAAAAAGGCAAGTTTGTGAAGAAATGTACTTAAACTATAGGGTGCTTTGCTTTAATAAGGGCAAGGCATTCTTTATGCTAATGCAAGGCAGTTTAGTTCAATAAGAGGATAGTCATCATAAAACAAGATTTATATATTGTAAATTCAAAATTAGGCAAAAGAACGACCATTCCTATTCTTCATAGGAATGGTCCAAAACAAATTGTTTGAATTTTTTAGTTGCAGGTGATAAATCCGGTTTTTCTTCGGTTATTAAACAATGAGCTGTTGTCACACCATTCTTAACTAAAACCAATTATAGGGTGGGGTACATATGGTTCTTCTAGGAACGCGATTTCTTCAGGTGTCAGCTTTACCGATAGAGCGCCTACCGCATCCTCTAGATGAGACATTTTTGTAGAACCGATAATAGGTGCTGTGACCGGTTCTTTCTGCAGCAGCCAGGCAAGTGCAACATGAACACGGGGAACGCCGCGTTTATATGAGATTTCTGCAACCCTCTCCACGATCAATCGATCGGCATCCGCAGTTGCATCATATTTAGATTTTTGAACTTGATCGGTTTCGGAACGATGCGTTGTCTCCGACCAATCACGAGTCAATCTCCCTGATGCAAGCGGACTGTAGGGAGTCACCGCAATTTTTTCTTCCTTACAAAGTGGCAGCATCTCTCTTTCCTCTTCACGGTATATAAGGTTTAAATGATTTTGCATCGACACAAACCTAGTCCAACCGTTTTTATCTGCTACATGCAATGCCTTTTGGAACTGCCAAGCATACATAGCAGAAGCACCAATATACCTTGCCTTGCCTGCCTTCACCACATCATGCAATGCTTCCATCGTTTCTTCAATAGGGGTAGTGTAATCCCAGCGGTGGATAATGTATAGGTCTACATAATCGGTTCCCAGCCTCTTCAGGCTCTTATCAATTTCGCTCATAATTGCCTTTCGGGAAAGACCTGCACCATTTGGACCTTCATGCATCTGTCCATGTACCTTCGTGGCAAGTACAATTTCATCACGGTTGGCAAAATCCTTTAGAGCCCGTCCTAGGATTTCCTCGCTTGTTCCTATTGAATACACATTCGCGGTATCAAAAAAATTAATTCCAAGCTCAAGCGCTTTTTTGATAATCGGACGACTTTTCTCATCATCAAGTACCCATTGATGAATCCAACGTTCCGCTACACCGAAGCCCATACAGCCAAGGCAAAGCCGGGAAACATCCAAGCCGGTATTTCCAAGTTTCACATATTCCATTTGATATTCCTCACTTTCTACAGATGTTCTATAGCAAATCTTTCTTTCCTAAGTATTGATGACTTTAATTAAATTGTTGTTTCATCTTTATGTACTTCTATTATGCAATAAAAGGAAAATAGACTGTTATCTCATTCGTATCAAATGATTGCCTAATTTTCTCACAAGCACTAACGAACAGATGAATATGCCTTATAATGGAAATATCAAAGATGGAGGAATAAGGAGGGGCTTGTGCTAGTAGTGAAATTGAAGGAGGCGTTAGTATGACAATCACATTTGAAGAAACTACCCAACTAGAAGTTCAAGAGGTCAAAGCATTATATGATGATGTAAAATGGACATCCTACACTAGTGATATGCCCAGGTTGATGGAAGCAATGAAATCCTCTTTGAAGGTTATCGCTGCTTGGGATAATGAAAAATTAGTAGGATTAGTAAGAGTGGTCGGAGATGGAAGGACAATTATATATATACAGGATATATTGGTGTTAAGGACATATCATAAAAAAGGTATTGGCTCTCAGCTTCTCAAGTTAGTGTTATCAAATTATAATGACGTGAGACAAAAAGTATTATTAACCAATGATGCAGCAGATGTAAGAGCATTTTATGAAAAACACGGATTTTCCTCGTGTGATAAGGGTGATCTAGTCTCATTTGCAAAATTTGATTAAGCATTGCTTATTAAGCAATCGGGGGCGATTGCAGCCCAATGCGATAGCTCCCTTTGTAGTGGTTTAACCGTTAAAAGAAAAATTTAGATAGGAAGGTTTTATGCAGAAAGAATACACACAAACTTATACATACTTTGGAATAGAGAGCAATACCTGGAGGCATTTTCAGCTTCCCTAAATGTTAATGTTCCTATGAGATCGGGCAGCATCACTGACATCCACCTCATGGAAAGGTTGGACGAAGGAATTATGGAGCATAGACTCTGTGAGACATGGGAGGGTTGATTCTCCATGAAACATGTGGACATCCAACTGTGCAGCCATAATTTTGATGTCTAATTAAAATAAAACATGATGAAATCTTAAGAAAAAGCTAGAAGCCCAGAGTTATTCCTTTCTTTATAGAGGCAGTTTAATTTTAATAAAGAGTTCCGGTATCAATAATTTTCACTTTGATTTCAGGCTTGATTTTAACGTTTTTATATTCCTTTTTCCAATCGACTTTTTTCCAAAGTTCCGGATAATTACTTTCAATATTTCTTCCAATGCTCAATACATCTGAGTTAGATTCTTGGAGTGTTTTCGTAATAAGTTCTGCTTGTTGTGTTAACTGGGATGATAATTGTTTATCCAATTTTTTTATGTCAACGGCTTTATTTGAATGATGTGGATTACTTGATATATTTGCTGAAATCGAAAGTTTCATTGAATATGTAATTTCCTTACTGATTTCATTAACTTCCGCCTTAACTCGTCTCTTTACTTTTGACACACGAAGGGTTAATGGATTGATTCTTGCATCTTTATCTTTTATTTGCAATTCTATATTATTCCTTTTATGAAGTTTATCTAATAAGAGCATCAATATTGGTGCTTCTTTATTAGATATAGATAACCCAGAGTATTTCCCGCCATTGAAAAATGCTAAGCCAGCCATTTTTATTTTTCCTTGAGTTTTCTCTACAAATGGAACCATTGTATCTTTACCCGGATCATTCATATCTGACCATAGGGAAAATATAGAAACCTCCGGTATGACGCTAGAAGATTCAGCACTTTCAATCATTTGCAGAATTTCAAATGCAATCGGACTCATTTCTTTTTCAGTGGAAAGAATATCGACTCCACTCCCTTTCCCTATAATCACTTTAGAACTTAAGTAGGCCCTTTTTGACCGATAAAAAGGTTCGAGCAGCGGGATAATACCTTCTTTTGCGATTTCTTCTCCTATTATGACAATATTTGCTTTGCTGGTATCTAATTGTCCCGAAGTCATCATATTGATGCTTTGACCAATTTCATTTGCTGACAAACCCTCCGAACGAATAAGTTCGTCAATTGCTTCAAACTGCCCTCCACCTTTATTGACAAGTCTTAATACACGTACTGTACCTAATATTTTTCCATTTTCGCCTTTATCAAAACTTATTCCATTTACTAGTGCTTTTTTTGCTAGTCTCTCTTGATCCCAACAACCGGTTAATACTAAACATATAACAAGACATTTTAGTAAAAAAACACCTTTTCGCATTACACATCATCCACTTCTTGTTTATTAAAGATATATGACACTAATAAAAGAAATAACGGAAGTCCAAAAGCAAAAATGTAACTTAAATACTTAATCAGTTCGCTTAACTTATTTAGAAGCAAATCGTCTACTGGAATCAGGGTAATGCAAAAAATCAATATACCATTTGCGACTACTAATTTAGAGTAAGATTTTTTTTGTTTACTGATGCTTTTACTCGCCATAAAAAGATAAGCAACGACTGATGTCGTCATAGGAACAATCCAAATGGATATAAAAATTAAATCCAGCCTATCAATTAACTGATAAGATAATCCTCTGAATATATAGAGGAGAGGTTCTTTTATTTGTTTAATTATAACCGGACTAAAACTTATTAAAGTGGTAAAGACAAAAAAGGTATAAAGAAAAGTGATGGAAAGATTGCCAAGGGATATCGTTTTTAAGTATCCTTTTTCCTTATCTTGCACATAAGGATAGGTCAGCAATAAAATTTCAAATCCTAACATAGAGATTAAAGAATCGCTTGATCCTAGCACAATGTTTTTAATACCAGAGTGACCGATTGGACGTACATATTGAAAATCCAGTTCATGAGTGAAATTTAAAACGGAAAGAATAATAATTATTAGTATGAGAAAAGAAGCAAGGGTAAAAAATCTAGCTATTATTTTTATATCATCAATGGCTAAGTAAACACTTGCAATCATAATTAACAAGGAGATGGTCCATGACGGGGTTAAAGGCAGCAGCCATGTATTTATCAAATTTACAATGAAAATGACAGCAAAGCATGCAGTTAAGACAAAATACATATAAATGGATATGTTCAGGATTTTGCCTAAACCTTTACCTACGATCTTTTTTGTAAATTCAGTGAGTATAAGAGTTGGAAACCTTTTAAGCAATAACCAATAAATAACAAGTATAATTTCAATAAATATACCTGCAATAATGGTTGTTATCCAAGCATCTCCTTTTGCGGTTTTTTGCGTAACGGATGGTAAAGATAATACACCGATTCCCATTTGACTTTGGATCATAACAAAATAAAGCTGGGATTTGGTAATTTTGCTCTTCATATTCATTTTTTCTTCCACACCCTAGAGTACCATTGTTGTTGGATAAACTTTGGCTTTGAATCGGTCGGCCGGTTGTTTAGCATCCAAATCGGAAATCTTATGAATGAATCTTTTAATTCTTTTATCTTTAATGGAGATAATGGAGAAAAATAGGGTGAACCAAAAGATTCTAGCTTGCTTAAATGGATAAACAATAGCATAAACATCATTACAATCCCAAAGAACCCAAATAACGCTGCAGCAACCATCATCGGAAAGCCTAATAACCTAACACTCGTACCCATTTCTTCTACAGGTATAACAAACGATGCAATAGCTGTAAATCCTATGACAACAATCATTGTATTAGAAATTAAATTAGATTCTACTACTGCTGTTCCAATGACCAATCCGCCAACTATACCGATCGTTTGAGCAACTGGAGAGGGTAGGCGAATAGAAGCTTCTTTCAGTAATTCAAGGATAATTTGCATAACCAATGCCTCTAGAAAAGGAGGAAAAGGGACGTATTCTAGGCCAACTCTTACTGTATACAGAATACCGATCGGAAGTACTTCAGAATGAAACGAAACAATAGCGATATAAATAGCTGGAAAACTAATTGCGATAATAAAACTAAAAAATCTTATAAAACGAAGAGTGGAACCTATCCACCAACGGGTAGTATAGTCATCTGAAGACTGGTAAAATGCAAAAAAAGTAATAGGAAGGATTAATACTCTTGGATCACCATCCACTAGTACAGTTATTTTCCCTTCATTTAAGTAAGAAACAACCCTATCTGGTCTTTCAGTATTCAGTATTTGTGGAAATGGAGAAAAAGATGTATCCTCGATAAGTTCTTCGAGACTGCCTGAAGATACCAGGAGGTCTATTTTTATAGTTGATATCCTTTTTTCTATCTCCTCAGCGATTGTTCGATTCACAAGTTGATCTATGTAAATAATTGCAATTTTGGTATTTGATATATTCCCGACCTTGAAATATTTTACCTTTAAAAGCGGGCTTATAATCCTTTTACGGATAAGATGAATATTTGTATGTAAACTTTCAACAAATCCCTCATGAGAACCTTTAGTCGTTTTTTCATTCATAGGTTCCTCTATGGAACGTCCTTGCGATTTTGGAACAGAAGCCATATAAACGAATGATTGGTTTTCCTCCAAAATAATACAATAACCCAGCATTAGACTGCTGGTGATTTCAGTTAAATCAGTAGACAATTGAAATTTTGAACCTTTTGCTAACTGTTCAAATGTTTCTATTTTTTGTTGTAACAGGGGTTCAATGATTATATCGTTTATTATTTGTTCCTCTATCATTGAATCTAAATAAATTAAAATGCATTTTTGAGCCTTGAAAATCAAGTCTTTTACCATTAAGTCATCAGTTTTGCTCATTGTTTCCTTTATAAGAGAAATATTTTTATTTAAGTCGTTTGTTATGTTTTCCATGGTAAATGAATTTTGCATACCCAGGTTATTCAATTCTTTTCACCCTAATTAATATTTTCCTTTATTTTGCACAATATTAACGAGCTTATTCCATTCAATAACTTTGGTGGATTGCTGCCACTAGGACAGGTTTGTATGCGGAAAATGGCATCGAAAGCAGACTGCTTTGTCTTGTAAATGGCTTAATTGAGGAAGGGTATTGGGATATTTTACAACAAAAAAAAATACCCTTTTTCATTGGGACTTTTTTTATCACTATTTTTTACAATCATACCCAGCAAATAATAGACGCGCTGTACTTTCCTTTCTTCGATGCTTGATTTTTTAGGGGTGGCATTTGGAAAATGGTATTATACCGGAAAAGTTATTCCAACTATACCTTCTTACATCCCTTGGGATTTTGTGCTTATACCTGTGTTTGTCATGTTTTTAATTCAATTTAAGCCTCATTGGTCCCCCATTTTAAAAGGAATATTATTTGCCGGAGTTAGTTCATTTGTTGGAGAACCATTCTTTAAATGGTTAGGCTTTTACGTCGAATTAGAATGGAGTCCCTTCTATTCTTTCCCTATTTACATTGTTATATATTTGATAAGTTCTAGACTAAGTAAAGTAAAAAGTTTTCAACCTATTAAACAATAAGCTGTCATTACAACACAATAAATTAAAACTAATTATTCGATGCGGTACATAAGGTTCCTCTAGGAACGCATGGTTGCTATACGAAGAATGTATATCTGTTGGTGTTCAAAATCTTATAGCAAGGAAAGTAAATATTTTGGGTTAATACTTTACTCCTAAATGTGCAATCTTAAGGTTGCACATTTAGAGCAATATGTGCTACCATTTGGTTGCACATATTAAAGTGAGGAGGAGCAGTAATGGATAATGATCGAATTGAAAGAGATATTTTTATTAACGCATCTCTCCAAACGGTATGGGAGTTAATCAGTCAACCTGCATGGTGGGTGGGTGATGCACCAGGTCCGGACAATGTACAGGTCGATGGATCACGTGTGGTGGCGGATACGAAGTACGGCAAATTCCCGGTGTTGATTGAACAATCAGAACCGCCAAACTACCTTGCATGCCGGTGGGCAAGTACATTTCCCGGAGAGGATCCACAAGAAGGGAACTCTACGCTAGTTGAGTTTAAATTGACTGCAAAGGATGGGGGAACTTTGCTAAGTGTAGTTGAAAGCGGCTTTTCTAACCTTGTTCTATCCGGGATAGAGCGAAGTAAATTCTATAAAGAGAATGTTAATGGCTGGGGGATACAAATGGAAGTATTGCGGAAGCGTGCTGAGCAATGAATTGGTGACCACAGACAGGAATAATTTCGAAAATGTATTGATTGCATTAGCAGACCCAACTCGCCGTCAGTTGCTTGACCTCATCGCTTTAAAGGGACAAGCTACAGCAACAACCTTGTCAACTACTGTATCTGTATCTCGTCAGGCAGTTGTCAAACACCTAACTGTCCTAAAGGATGCTAGGCTTGTATCCAGCATCCGTGTTGGGCGGGAAGTAAGATATAAAGTGTGTCCACATCAACTATCCCTAACAGCAGAGTGGATGGCAAATCTAGCAGCAGATTGGGACAGACGATTGGAAAGGATTAAGCACATAGCAGAAACAAAAGATAACTCTGATTAGACGTAACAACACATATCACTTGCTATGGAAACATCAAAACCAACATATCTTCAATGATCCGGAATTAAAATGATAAATTTTAAAGCACAATTGAACATACATTAATTGATAAAAGGATGATAAAAATTATGAATACACAAGTAACAACTAAAATAAAAATTAACAAACCTGCCAATTTGGTCTTTGAAGCATTCGTATCCCCTTCAAAAATCGGAAACTATTGGTTCTCATCAAGTTCAGAAAGATGGGAGAAAGGCAAGAGGATTACATTAAGGTATGATGAGTACAATGCAGAAGGGGTTATAAATGTGCTCGAAATCGAGGACAATAAGAGAATAGTGTTCTCTTGGGGAGAAGAACATGGTGAAGAAACGGTGGTTTCAAT
This sequence comes from Metabacillus dongyingensis, assembly GCF_019933155.2. Taxonomy (NCBI): domain Bacteria; kingdom Bacillati; phylum Bacillota; class Bacilli; order Caryophanales; family Bacillaceae; genus Metabacillus; species Metabacillus dongyingensis. Next base: position 186,759 of record NZ_OK052578.1, read on the forward strand.
TATTCTAATAGAGGATGATACAAGTACAATTATAGAAGTAAATGAATCAGGACTAAAAGAAGAAGACCCAGAGATTGTGGCAAAAATGATAGGACAAAAAGAAGGTTGGGTATATACATTAACTTGCTTAAAGGGATATTTGGAAAACGAAGTTAATAATTTGAGAGCTTCATTAATTCATTAATAAATGAGGATAGAAGTAACATGCCCCTCATTGATGGATGGCAAAATATACTGTTATTGAAGTTTTATCTTTAAGAAGCTGCTATTTAATTAAACGTTTGTTTAATAATATAAGTTGAAAAATGAAGATTTCTTTCGTTTACCTATGAATTAATAAAGCTTATTTTATCTATTAATTTAGCGGCTGCACTACAGACTGATCAGAAAATAAGGAGTATTTTTCTGTCATTCTGTATGTGTCGCTTCGGCAATAAATAGCTGATAACTAAGATCTGTATGGCATAAGTCAACATGCCGCAGGTTCCTGTTCTATTTTCGGAAAGCCGCCGTACCGGACGAATCGAAAGCGAATAATCAGAGGATAACTGTTAAAAAATAATAGATTGCATAGTAAGCAGCCATTCAAGGCTGCTTTTTATTGTTTTTTCCCTTTTGAATCTGATTCGTAAATCAGCGCAAGCCGGCTACACCTCGACCCGGCAGGAGAGATGAGGAAACTTATAGATATATCTTGGCAGTGCAGCAATAGATTTTGGCGAATATCTCCAAAACTGTATTAGCAAGTAAAACTTAGCATACTAAAAAACAATCAGAGATAAACTCCCGGATTGTTTTTTGAAATGTTACTTTTTCCCTTTTTGATAGTTATTTAAGTACTCTTTTACTTTGCCAGGATCTGCAACGAGTTCGTTCCCGGTATCCACAAGTGTACTTACTGTAGAAACGGCTTTGATTTTATTTCCTTGATAGTAATTAATAAATTCATCCTGGTTGATCGAATATAGGACTGCTTTGCGCAAGTCTTCGCTTTTTGCAACTTCACGTTTTGAAGTATTAAAAAGCATGTAGCTGACTCCGTTGCTTTCAAGCGTTTGAAGACTTAACTTAGGATCGTTTTCCACAACCTCATATTTTGTTTCAGGGACACCGTAGTATAAATGAATTTCGCTGTTGCGAAGTGCTGATAGTGAGCTTTCAGGATCCGCAATAAATCGAACTGTTACGTTTGAGATTTTAGGTTCATGCTCAGTTTCCTTCATGTAAGCAGGGTTTTTTAGAAATACGGCTTCATAATCATTTTTATGTGACAAGATATAGGGTCCGCTCGCATACAGGGTATTATTGTATTTGTCGCCTTCTGTCACAGTGTTTTGATCACCGTACGGGATATCTTTATTCACATCAAATGTTTCAACATCATATGTGTTGATGCTTTCTACTTGTTTCTTTGATACAATTCCTGCGGATTGGTGAGCTAAATAGTTCAATACTTGAGGAAATGGTTCCGTCGTTGTCATTTTGACAACCTGATATTTTCCTTCAGCATTGTTTGCTTCGTCCTTTTCTTTTACAAGCTCCGAGATTCCCGTTTTCAGCTCAGCTTCTAATGCATCTCTTACTGTACCTTCACCAGAAGATAAAGCGACATCAAGTTCAGCAAGATCAGTTACGACTTCTGCTTTATCAATGTGTTCATGCAAGCTGTATGTGCGATGGTCAGGGACAGATTTTGGATTTTTTGCTCGGTCCAGTGAAAAAATAACGTCATCAGCGCCGACACGTTCTCCGGTATCCACAGCTTTTTTATCCGTAACTGCTGCAAAGTTAATGTCATCTCTTAACAAGAAGTAATAGTCTGAGTTGCCATCAGCAATAGCGAAATTATGTGATAATGAACCTTTGGCTGTTACAATGTCATCATCTGTCAAATTAACGAGTCTTACGTACATATTCGTGTTTAATTGATTGATGGAGCCATCATTTCCTTTGATTGGATCAAGTGAAGTCAAAGCTGAAATGGCCTGTGTTAAAATCAGCGGATCTGTTTCTCTTTTTGATTTATCTGCAAAGTCGATTGTTTCCCAAGCAAGAGCACGAGATTTGGATAGTCTTACAGTTTTTTCGTCTAAAATATCCTTGTTGATTCCCTGAGTTTTGTACGAGCTGTATAGAGGGGCAATGTATGCTCTCTCGAATACCAGCAGGTCTTCTAATTTCTTATATGTACCTGTATAATCTTCTGGTGATTGAGTGCTTGCTAAGTCAATCAATTCATCGATTTCTTTGTCGGCCATTATGCTGTTATCGCCATTTGTTTTAAAAAGTGAACGAACTGCATAATCTGGATTGCCTGTAACAGTTGTCCAGCTTGATACGGCAACATCATAATTGCCTGCATCCTTTTGGGAAGTGAAACTGCCATAGTCAGGCTGCAGGTTCAATTTAACCTCAAATCCATTTTTGACAAGCTGATCACGGACGATGTTGACATCGGCTTCATTGGAACTCATGCTCAAAATTTCAATTTCTGGTTTTACAGTGTTATTTCCACCATCAGTGGCCGTGCTTGCTTTTTCAGTTACTTCAGATTTGGTATTCAAGCAGCCTGTTAATACCAATACCATGATCAGTAACAATGGCAGTAAACTCTTCTTCAATCTTAAAACCCCCTGTATTTGTGTTTTTTATTATGAATAAACTCAATCCATCTTTGGATCGAGGGCATCCCGAAGTCCATCTCCAAGAAAGTTAAAAGACAGGACGAGTGCAATAATTGCTAGGCCAGGAAAGATAGCCAGATAAGAATGCGACTCAAGATATGTGCTGCCGATTTTTAAGATATTTCCCCATTCAGGAATATGAGGTTCTACCCCAAGTCCTAAATAACTCAAACTGCTTGTTGCTATAACAGCACCGCCGATGGTCAATGTAGCTTTAACAATCATCGGTGCCAGTGAATTTGGCACAATATGTTTGAAAATGATGGCCAGATCACTTGACCCAAGTGCTCTGGCGGAATCTACGTATTCAAGGTTGGATACCATCAATACATTTGCACGCATGGTCCTAGCATAAGTTGGTATCGAACCGACACTTAGTGCAATAATTAAGTTCATCGTATTCGCTCCGAATGCCGCAATAATTGCGATAGCTAACAAAATACCAGGAATTGCATATAAAACGTCAAGCAGCCGCATAAGCACATTATCCATTTGACGGCCGTAATATCCTGCAAGAGCTCCTAAAATACCCCCAATTACCACTGGTATAAAAGTGGATATTATTCCAACGATAAGCGAAATACGTGCACCGAAAACGATGCGTGAAAACAAATCCCGGCCAAAATTATCTGTTCCTAATGGATAGACTAAACTAGGTGATTGAAGCAGAACTTCATAGTTATTTTCTATTGCCAAATCATAATCAAAGGTTAAATAGCTGCATATTGAGATAGCGAAGACAAAAATAATGAAAAACATGCCAAGCATTGCCGTTATATTTCGTGTGATTTTATCCCAGATTAAACTCCATTGACCGATGCCCAGACGGTTTTGATTCCGTAGTTTGATGATCAAACTTATACCTAATAGAAGGGCAAACAGATTACCTGTTATCGAAGTAAGTATCAGAGGGATGGTTAGAAACCATAATACTTGGTGAGTCGTATTGCTTTCTGCACATTTTGCAACAATAACTAAAGCTGCAATATAAAAAATAGCGATAATCATTAAAATGAGCACTCCAATAGGAAATAAGTCAGCAACGTAGGGCTTAAATATATTCAATGCCGATACTGCAATAATGAAGAATTGAACCATCACCATGTAAACGGCAAATGTATATTCAGATGTTTTTCGTTTCTGGATAAGGTTGAATGCAAAGCTGACAATAAAAATATTAGCTGTCAAAATGCTTATTAGTTGGACATATCCAAGGCGCCTTGTGGAAGTCCTTATTTGGCCATGCTCCATAATATCCTGTTTAATTCGAAGTGAAATGAAAAATTGAATGCCTGTAAACAAGGCATACAGCATAAAAGTGATGAACACAGCAGGTTTTATTGAGAAATCCTTAAAGTCAAAACTGTTTACAAGCAATATAAGTGATAATACAAGCGAAGTAATTAAGGTGAAACTTGCCTGTGTGTACTCGGAAGAGCTTTTAAGTACAAATGAGCTTTTCTTATTTTCTGTTAGTTTAATAATGGACATCAGTGCACCTGCTTTAATATTGTTTCATCTTTGAGCGGATGCGCGGATCGATAAACGCATACAACAAATCAATGATGAGATTCACGATTGAAATCGTAACGGCTATGTAAACTACACCGCCTAAAATACTTGGAATGTCAGGAACAAATTGTTTGTCAACGATATAACTACCGATTCCGCTGATATTGAATACTTTCTCCGTCACAGCAGCCCCTCCAAGCATTCCCCCAAACAGCAAACCAATGACTGTGATGATTGGAATCATTGCATTGCCAAAAACATGTTTCCATAATATATAACGCTTACTAAGGCCCTTTGCTTTTGCGGTAATAATATAGTCTTCGCTCGCAACTTCAAGCATTGAAGAACGAGTCATGCGCGCAATCGAGGCTGTTAATGCTGTACCAAGTACGACAACGGGCATGATCATCGACAACCAATTTGATGGAACGTAAGAAGAAGGCAGCCACTTGAGATTGATAGAAAATCCTAAAATGAAGATGAGTCCTTGCCAAAAATTAGGGATGGATAATCCGATTAATGCTACAAACATTAGCGAGTAATCTAAAAATGATTTTGGCCGGGTTGCAGATATGATGCCTACCGGAATAGCGATAATTATGGCCATCATTAATGCGAAAATCGTTAGATTAAATGTAACTGGAAATCTATTGGCAATAGTGGCAACAACGTCTTCATTGCCTGTAAAGGAAGATCCTAGATTGAATGTCGCTATTCCCAGGATAGCGTTCCATAATTGTGAAAGGTAGGACTGGTCAAGTCCGTGCAGTTTGTTGAAAGAAGCTATTTGCTCTTCTGTTGCCGATTCACCGAGAAGATTTGCTGCCGGATCAAAAGGAGATATATACAAAATGGAAAATACAAGAATGACGACACCTACAATGACAAAAATACTCATAAACAATCGTTCAAATATGTTTTTAAGATAAAAATTGCTGTACAGAAAAATGAACAAATACATGAGTAATCCCGGAATAAATGATAAGAGTAAAAACAATGGGCTTTGAATGAGTGTTTGAAAGGTTTCTGTAAATGTAACCCGTTTTTCCCCAAGTGCCTCTAATTTTTCATAGGTTGTTGTTATGACTGCTTTCTGCAGTTCTTCTTCAGCCCATTTATCTGCCTGCTGTCCGATTTCCTTCATATGAACAGATTTTCCGAAAAAAATCTGCTTTCTTAAAAGCTGATCTTTAAACTCCTGTTTCATTTGCTCCTTATATCCTGCTGCATGGAGCATTGCTTTTGTTTCTTCTTCAATAAATGTAAACGAATCCTTCTTTCTTCTGTAAAAATAAAATAATAAGACTACCAGAGTAACGGGAAATCCTAGGATAAGCAGTAAAAAATGATAGGTGGGACGCAATTGAATCTTATTATAGGTTAGGAGAATGGGATTTAATAAGTCGATTTTCCTTTTAGTAGTTATAAGTTCTGTGCTCATAGGATGGGGCAACCTTTCTGTTTAAATTTGACTATTCCGACCAGTTTAGTATATTTTAGGTTAAGTATCTAATAAAAGTCAATCGATTTTTAGAGCAATCATTTCATTCAATTATTTATTAGCGGCAGGTGAAGACGTTGGAAACGATTTTAAAAGTTAATAATTTACGTGTGGCATTTCAGAGTGGAGAAAAGGAGTTCGAGGCAGTCAGAGGTGTAAGTTTTGAAGTGGAAAAAGGGGAAACCCTTGGTATTGTCGGAGAATCCGGGAGTGGTAAAAGTGTAACTGCGAGAACAATTATGCGCATATTGCCATCACCACCTTCTTACATCAAACAAGGAGAAGTGACGTTTTTAGGTGAAAATCTCGCACTTAAATCAGAAAAAGAAATGGAATCGATCAGAGGCCGTGATATAGGAATGATCTTTCAGGATCCAATGACGTCCCTAAACCCTACTGTCCGTATTGGAAAACAAATTGCAGAGAGTCTGATAAAACATCAGAATCTGGCGAAGGATCAAGCAAAACTACATGCGATAGAAATGTTAAAGCTTGTTGGAATTCGTGACAGCGAAGAGCGGTTCCATCAATATCCGCATGAGTTTTCGGGAGGCATGAGACAGCGTGTTATGATTGCGATTGCCCTTGCTTGCCAGCCAACACTGCTAATTGCAGATGAACCCACAACAGCGCTCGATGTTACCATTCAAGCGCAGATTTTGAATTTGATGAAAGATATTCAGCAGCGTCTAGGCACTTCCATCATTTTGATTACCCATGATCTTGGCGTTGTTGCGGGAATGTGTGATCGTGTAATTGTAATGAAAGATGGGGAAATCGTTGAAACCGGAACAACAGAAGAAATTTTTGAGCGTCCAAAGCATCCGTATACTGTAAAATTATTAAATGCTTTGCCCCGGCTAGATGAAAAAAAGAAAAAGAAACGCACACCTCTTTCAGCTTTCCAAAATGATCCTGAGAAACCATTACTTAATGTCAAGTCTCTTAAGCAGCACTTTGATATGGGCAAGGGAAATACAGTAAAAGCCGTTGATGATATCTCGTTTTTTATACGTCATGGGGAAACACTGGGTTTAGTTGGAGAGTCAGGTTCAGGAAAATCCACGACTGGGCGTGCAATTTTAAGGCTTCATGAACCGACTGACGGCCAAGTTTTATACGAGGGAATGTCAGTTAACCGGTTAACAAAAAAGGAATTGAAAACAATGAGGCGTCACATGCAAATCATATTCCAGGATCCATATTCATCACTGAATCCTCGGCTAAAAGTACTGGATATCATAGGTCAGGCCATTGATATTCATAAACTTACCTCCAGTAAAGAACAGCGCAGGAGAAGAGTTGAGGAACTGCTTGAAATGGTTGGTCTTGAACCCTCTCATGCTCTCCGTTATCCGCATGAGTTTTCAGGAGGACAGCGTCAGCGTATCGGCATTGCACGGGCGCTTGCTGTGGAGCCTAAATTCATTGTCTGTGACGAACCCTTGTCAGCACTTGATGTATCTATTCAGTCACAAATCGTAAATTTGCTTGAAGATTTACAACATAGACTTGGATTGACGTATCTATTTATTGCCCATGATTTGTCGATGGTGAAACACATTAGTGATCGTGTTGCCGTCATGTATGCCGGAAAAATTGTTGAACTCGCAGAAAGTGAAGAATTGTATTCAAATCCGCAGCATCCATATACAAAATCATTGCTTTCTGCCATTCCAATACCGGATCCGAAAATTGAATCAAAAAAGAAACGGGTTTTATTGCAAGAACAAACTGCAGACGACAAGTACAACTTGCTGAATTCTGAGCTTATTGAAGTGTCTAAAGATCATTGGGTCGCAATGGTGAAGAATTAATGAAACCCACATTTACTATACTGTACAATACATAAATTCATATAGTAGTATAGTAACTACCTATTATTTTGAATTCCGACATGGCACATCTGATTTATTTTATTAATTTGATATTAACAACAAACTTTTTAATGGAATTCGCTCACTGGCTTTCATTCAAGTAACCTGAGAACTAGAGATGGAAGCCTTTCGTGTATTTATCATTATGAGAGATGAGCCTATCAAGTTATGTAAAAAAACATATATTCTAATTTAGAGAGGTGGAGGGAATGGCCCTATGAAACCTCGACAACAGGCTTTTATACGTACTGTGCCCATTCCAACAAGCAGGAATGGGCTTGAAAGATAAGATGAGATATTCGATTCAAACCTAAACTCTTTCTTATTTTAGAAAGAGTTTTTATTTACTCTATATTTGAAGAGGGGTGAAGATTTCCGATACCTTTCTGTTTTATACTTTACATGAATCGAGGAATAGTCACAGTTCTTGGATGATTTTTACGATAGGACTTACTAAGCAACAGAAATTGATCTTTAACGAACGGTTGCTTGATTCCAATAAAAAGGCACCCGATTATTCGGATGCATACTTAATTATTCCCTGTAAATAAACTGAGTATTCTCGCTGAACACATTCTCTTAATTTGATTTTGCCTTGGGCTATACCTAGCTCTAAAAGGACTTTTATTCTCATATACAAACTATAGTAATATTATTTTTCCTTTGCTATTTCTTTTCTATTAGGAGCAAGTGGTGGTTGTTCTAACCATTTATTTTGTACCATGATATTAAACCATTTTTTAGTTAACATTATGTTTTTTAGTATGATGCTTTCATAAGTCGCTACAAGGTCTGTTCGCATGGCTGATGCTAAACCTGCTCCATGATAAAATTGTGCAGCTTGAAACAAGAAACCAACATGATACATCATTAATTTGTCGGAAAAAGGAGAGTCCGTTGAAGTTGTCACTTCTGTTTCCCACGACCTAGGAACTGGTAAATTATCTGTGTGCATTATTTTTGAAAAAGCTTGTATTTGTTCATCAGCGGATTTCTCAGAATCCTCTAAAAACTTTCTTGCTTCTTTTGATTGAGTGACCTGACTAAATCCAATAGAAAGTGTTTTAGCCATAATACTTTTTTTAAGGTTTAAAGAAATACTTATGATTTCTGTTGCAGACAAACGCCTGCCTTTCCCGAAAAATCCATCTGTGAAATCTTTACTGGAAATAAATTCAGGATTTTTGGTAGGGTAAAACAAAGGATCTCTCTGGAAATGCCCTTTTTCAAGCAATAACTCAATGGTTTGATGGTACATTTTTTTTCCATCATTATCACATGAATCGTAAAAAAGCCGTAAATCCTCTCTAACAGAAACGCCTAATGAAGTGGTGTGTCCTAACAAACCATGTAAAGTCATGATATGTAAATAATTTAAGCAAAAAATGTCCGTGAACAATCTCTCTGCCCCTTTATTGAGGTCAGATTCAGTAAATCCAATTGGAACTGGAAAACCCTCGTTTTCAATAAAAGTTACGAGTTGTTGCTTTTGTTTTTCAAACGTCTTAATAGCATCATTAAAAATTGTTTTAATTGATTCATCATCAATAATAGAGTGCATATATCTATTTACTACGTCAGTCATTGTTCCGTTTATATACTGTCCCCATAGCGTTCCTATTTCAGAAGATGTGAGTTTTAATTTATTCTTATCCACATTATCACCTCTTGAATATTATTTACTCATTCAGCAATAGATATGAATTTCTTATTAAACTAAAGGGTGCTTTAATTCAGTTATAGGCTGCCATTTACGGCGGCTTTTTCTTATTGAAACTATATTTCGCCATTATACATGATAGCTAAAAGGTCAGGCGTACCTAGGTCAATGTTATATGAAGTATTGGCAAAATTATTAAAAAAAGGAGCCGTTTATACAGCGCCTCTTGTACCTTTGACTTACGTACCTTTACCAGCAAAAGAATTAATCAATCAACTGCGTAATAACTTCGAATATTATTAAAAAAATCATTATTTAAGAAACAGATTAACGAAGTTCCAGTCAAGCCCCAAGCAAAACAAGCTCTGTTGAAATTTTCTTAGTGCACAAAATCCGCGTGCAACCCAGTGTATAAAGAATAGTTCCTTCATTTACCGAATTTAGGAGAGAATTTAAGAAACAAAAGTGGGAAAGAAGGATGAGGAGCGTAAAGGATCAAAGGTCATCAGTAAAGTTTTAGAAAAATCATTTTATTCATTGACAATGAGGTTTTCAGCTTGTATAGTATAGCAATATATTAGTTGTGCACGACATTACATGATGGAAATAACGAACACTATGATTAGGAAAAGTAGAAGAATGTACATGATGAGCAGAGAGCTGCGGGGTGGTGGAACGCAGTCACATGGCACTTTGAACTCGCCTAGGAGTGGTAGAGCTGAATAGGATATGTTTATCTTAGGTTCTAACGATTAACCTACGTTACAAGGTTTAGCATTTTATACTGTGCGCTAAGCTGGACTCTGTAAGAATAGGAGTCAATAAGAGTGGTACCGCGGTTGGCCTAAAGCCCATCGTCTCTTTTAAGAGACGATGGGCTTTTTTGCATACTTACAACACAACATAGATTAGGAGGCTAAATGTATGAGTAACAAACAAGAGAGTTTAAAACGAACCATGACATCACGCCATATTATGATGATGGCGCTCGGAGGAGCTATAGGTGCAGGGTTATTTAAAGGAAGCAGCACAGCCATCGATATGGCAGGCCCGGCAGTAATTATTGCGTATATGATTGGAGGAATCATATTGCTTTTAATTATGCAGGGCCTTGCTGAAATGGCAGTAAGGAACAAAGAGGCTAGAACATTTCGTGATTTAATTCAGCCGCTTTTAGGTGGTTATGCCGCGCACTTTCTTGACTGGATATATTGGAAAATGTGGGTGCTAAATATAGCAGCAGAATCAGTGGTAGCCGCTATTTTTCTGCAGTACTGGCTTCCGGACTTACCGGTTTGGATACTGGCTTTAATGGTTTCTGCCATCGTTACCCTAGTAAACTTATTTTCAGTAAAGATATTTGCAGAAACTGAGTATTGGCTTGCCCTGTTAAAGATCAGTGCAATTGTATTATTTATCATCTTTGGCTTAATCATTTTATTAGTACCGTTTCAAGACCATGCCGCAACTGGCTTTTCTAATCTTACAAAGCATGGCGGATTTTTCCCTAATGGTATACATGGATTGATTATGGCGATGCTTGTGGTGATTTATTCATACGGCGGTACTGAAATGATAGGCGTTACTTTGGCAGAGGTAAAAAATCCAGAAAAGGTTATACCAAAAGCTGTAAGAGGCACATTGACGCGGATTATTTCTTTTTATATTTTACCGTTTTTTATTATTGTGAGCCTGATCCCCTGGAATCAAGTGAATGGCGTTCCGGAGAGCCCGTTTGTGACGGTGTTTAAAATGATAGGAATTCCATATGCGGATCACATTATGAACGCCATTATATTGTTAGCTATAATTTCTTCTATGAATTCCGGACTATATGCATCGTCGCGTGTCCTGTATACACAAGCGGTGGATGGACGTGTTCCAAAACTATTCGCAAAAGTGTCTAAAAAGCAGGTGCCTGTTTATGCGATACTGGCTTGTACATCTTCGCTGTATGTAGGGGTGCTTATTTCTCTATTTGCTGGAAGCAAGACTTTTAATTATTTAATGGGTTCTCTTGGATATACCGTTTTATGTATTTGGATTATTATTGCGATGGCGCATTTGAAATCTCGCAAAAATCAGACACAGCAAGTCAGCTACAATGTTCGCTTTTTTCCTTACACGACTTGGATAGCTCTATTGGCGCTGCTTGCTATATTGATTGGTGTAATTGCTACTACTTCCATTATTGTGACGACTATCACACTCTTAATTTATTTATTGATTACAGCGGCTTACTTTGGAGCCCGTACACGTTTTGCCAGAAGACAAGCTGCATGATTTTCCCTTTAATAAAGAGAGACACTGCTTATTATATAAGTGGTGTTTTTTTTATATTTTTTTCACTATGAACTAAAGTCCATTTTCTCCATTGGCCCCTCTTTATGGCACGGTTAAGTTCGAACAGCCTCTTTTGATGCTTCATGCTCAGGGGCATCATTATCAATAATCGCTTTTGGCAATCCGGAATGCTTGGCCCAGTAGTAAATGACAAGAGCACCTATGGCAATTATGATAAGATCCCATGGATTTTTCAGTAGACCAAGCCCGCCTCCAAATGAACCAAAATAGGAAATGATCAGCATCATAATATAGTAAGCAATTAACCACCATGCCGATTTTAGCTGCTGTGCCAAGCCAACCTCTTTTTTCGGCACATATTTCGAAAAGAGAAGATATAATACAAACATTAGCAGCTGAGAACCGAGCAGCCAGGAAATCGTCTTCCATCCAGACCAATAAACAATATAAGTTGCAAAGATGAAGGAAATCGGTGCAATAATACTCATCCCTTTTAGCGTAAACGGCTTATGAAGATCTTTTGCGTTTATCCGGAAAGCAGCAGCAGAGACAGGGGCAATTGCATACGACAGTATTAGTGCCACTGAGCATACATTTACAAGCGCGTTCCAAGAAGGGAATGGAAGTGTCCAAAAAACGGATAATACGAATGACAGCCATAAAGATGGCCGCGGTATTCCTGTCTTTTTGTTCACCCTGGAAAATACGTTAAACAGCGTCCCTGTACGAGACCATGCATAAACTAAGCGAGTGGTAGTATTCATGAAAATATTACCATTTCCTCCTGGTGATATAATAGCGTCCAGCACGACGATTGTAGCTAGCCATCCCATGCCCAATGCTACAGCAATATCTTTAAAGGGGAGTGCGAACTCAGTTTGAATTTTCTCCCAGCCATCTGAAAGCATGTTTGTAGGAATACTGCCGATAAACAACACTTGAAGGAGAGTATAAATAATCGCTGCAAGAACAATGCAAACAATCAAAGCGATAGGAATGTTGCGCTGTGGATTTTTGACTTCTCCTGCTACAGATACAATTGGATGAAGCCCCAGGTAGGCAAACATTACCCCGCCCGTTGAAATGGCAGCCTGAATCCCTTGTACTCCAAAGGGAGCGAATCCTCCTACAGAAAAATTCTCGGCTTTAAAATGAAAGGCTAGCACTACAATGATAGTGAGTGGTACAAAATATTTAAAAATCGAAATGATGATATTCGATTTGGCAAATGTTTTTACACTCCAATAGTTAAGCAAGAAAAAGAGGCACAACAAACTAAATTGAACAAGCCATCCTGCAATGGTTGGAGAATCTGACCCTTTTATTGTAAGTCCGGGAAGCCAATAGGCGATATATTGCCTTACCGCTGTTACTTCTATAGAAATCAAGCTAGTGTAAGCAACGATGGTGATGAAAGATATAAGGTATCCCACCAAGGGGCCATGCGAGTAAACAGGATACCGTAAAATCCCCCCAGTTCGTGGTAGAGCTGCACCCAACTCTGCATAAACCAGCCCAATTAAAAGAACAATGATTCCTCCGATTACCCAGGATAAACTTCCAATCGGACCTGCCTTTGAAGCAACATTACTTACGGCAAAAAGCCAGGCCGAGCCAAATATAGCTCCTAATCCTATGAGTATAAGATCTAATAATGATATCGTTTTTTTGAATGGTCCTTGATGTGACATCTACTTCCTCCTTAATTATCCTAAAATCCCCGTTTCTAGCCCCCTCTACTATAATATCTTTCGTCTTTTTAATATTCTTCGTCGGTTTTTGCGTAATCATACATTTCATACATTAAATATTGCTATGCAGTTTAACACTTAATTTATGGCGTGATTTCAAATTGTAGAATCTTCGGCCTGCCCTGAAGTTAGCTGGAGCTGTTTATTACCTGATCGGCCTTTTCTTATTGAGGAATTGGGCGCTTACGTTGAAGATCGGTGAGCTGTTTATGTAGTTCTTTTTTAATAAACGGCAGGATAAAGGAATTAAGTTCAAGAATTTATGAAGATGGAAATGTTGAAAAGAGGTAGTGAGAATAAGGGATAACCTTTCTGTTTTTCTTGATCAGATACAGAAAAAAGAGTTTCCCAGTAATGAATAATGTTTATTCGTTCAAAAACCTAATGAAGTCTTATTAGGTTCAGGTTTAATTTGTACCAAAGGTGCACGGGGAAAATGTATTTGATCTGACTTCTCTGGATTGGCATGCTACTTTAGATCTTTTACCTCAAGTTAAAGCATTGCTTGATAAAGAATACGATTTAGATGGTGTTACAATGAAGTGGGTATGTTTATAAAGAAAGGAAGTGCAAAACGATGGATTTTGAAATGGTTATGCAGGAACTGGAAGCGCTCGGTAAGGAACGAATTAAAAAGACTTACATAAGCAATGGTGCACACGAGCCGCTTTTTGGCGTGGCTACGGGCGCAATGAAGCCGCTCGCAAAGAAAATCAAGAAAAATCAGCCTTTAGCCGAGCAGCTTTACGCCACAGGGAACTATGACGCCATGTATTTTGCCGGCATCATTGCTGACCCAATGACAATGACTGAGGAAGATTTTGATCGTTGGATTGATTCAGCGTATTTTTATATGCTGTCAGATTATGTAGTTGCAGTAACTTTAGCAGAAACCGAATTTGCGCAAGTTGTTGCGGATAAATGGATCGCAAGCGGTGAAGAACTTAAAATGTCGGCAGGGTGGAGCTGTTATTGCTGGCTTTTGGGTAATCGCCCGGACGCTGAATTTAGCGAAAGCTCGATTGCCAGTAAGCTTGATCAGGTGAAAAATACGATTCATGATTCTCCAGATCGAACAAAATCCGCTATGAATAATTTTATTTACACTGTCGGAATTTCATATTTGCCGCTTCATGATAAGGCGGTTGAAACGGCTAAGGCAGTAGGCCCAGTCGAAATCAAGCGGGGCAAGAAAAAAAGCAGCATCCTGCTTGCGTCCGAAAATATTCAAAAGGAATTAGATAGAGGTAAGCTTGGTTTCAAACGCAAATATGTAAGGTGTTAGTATAGTTTGTAGTGTACCTACACTAACCGAAACGAGAGCTCCGTACATCATTCGAAGGTTGTTGACAAGTAAGGATCGGTGGCTATTCAACAACGGGCGCATTACTTAAAGATTTGAGCTGGTATCGTAATGTTTTTTCACCTCCATAAAGTGTATAATTCGATCAAATAGGGAGGGAATTCAAATGGAAACATATCAAGCTACAATTGAAGACTTAGAAGGAGTATCAAATTTATTTAATTTTTACCGTGTGTTTTATCAACAAACATCGGATATAGAAGGTGCTAAGACTTACATAAAAAAACGTTTAGAGAGCAAGGATTCTGTGATATTTGTTGTTAAAGACAAACAAAAGTATGTTGGATTTACTCAACTTTATCCTGCATTTTCATCAATATCCATGAAAAGAGCATGGATATTAAATGACTTGTATGTAGATGCAGAAGCAAGGAAACAAGGAATAGGAGAATTACTCTTGTATAAAGCAAAAGAATACGCCATTGAAACAGGTGCTAAAAGTATAAGTCTTAGTACAGCACCAGATAATTATTCTGCTCAAAGGCTATATGAAAAAAATGGATACATACGGGATTCACAATTTTATCAGTATGAATTAAGTTTGAATTAATAACCGTTTGATCTATTATTCAATTAAAGGGCGCGTTTATGGAGTATTGAAAAAAGCCCGATTTCTCCAAATTAAATTTGAACCGGCCATCCCAAGTTCATAAAGAGCAGGGACTGGCTGGTTTTATTATTTATGCCGGAATATCCTGTTTCTGTTGAAGCATATTCGCTTGTACTAATCGCCTTCTCACGGTAATTCCAATCCAACTTGCTAAAAAGGCTTTTATTAGTCCCACTGCAATGAAGGGGTAGGCTCCGACCGCTAATGCTTCAGACCATGAAAAATCTAGTACGAGTTTTAATTGAATGGTTCCCATCAATAACGTGACGATCATTCCAACCGTATTAGCAATCATACCCATCTTAAGCGTAAATGATGTTTTCTCCAGGATAAACCCAGTTATAAGTGCAGTTAAAATAAATCCAAATATGTATCCGCCTGTAGGGCCAAAAAGTACGGAAAATCCAGCCTTCATTTCGGCAAAAACAGGTAACCCGACTGCTCCAAGGGCTACATAGCAGACTATGGATAGAGCTCCGTATCTACTGCCCAGAATCGTTGCCGCAAGTCCTACCGCAAGTGTTTGTCCACTGATTGGCACAATAGGTAATGGAATCTCGACTTGAGCTAATACAGCGGTAATGGCAGCGAACATAGAACATAAAATTAACATTCTTAATCTTTCATTTCTTACGACCATCTTCGAGTCTCCTTTTAATATGTTAACTAAATTAATAATCATGTTAACATAATTATGATGAAAATTGGAATCTTTTTTTACACGGCAACAAGGCGGTCTTGTTACTCCCGCATCGTTCCCTATTAACATCATCATCATAATATTAGGAACACCAATTAAATATCACTTAGGAAAAATATTCTATGGAACGATGTTCACTTTTCAGAAATAAAGGCAGATGTGAAAGTTGATGCTTTTATTCGCAGAACAGGTATGTCAAAGAAGTCCCACTTATCTGAAATGGATAAATAATTAAAAGGAAAGCGACAATTCAGTGCAGAAGGAGAAAATAGCTCATACCAGCCAGCTGTTTGTTCCTATTTTACTGTTCGTTTATGTTTGCAACCTAGATTAGACAGGATGTTTGGCTAGCAGTTTTACTATCATCTGATGCAGTGGCTCTTTCATTGTGGCCCATTCGACATGTGCCCAGGATCCAATTAATGGGCGCGATGCTTAAGCAGTGCATCGGATTTTTGAGAAGTATATTAAGTTGGAATATTCAAAATGTGCGACACCTCTTCTAGGTTGTTTGCACGTTTTTTTCTGATTGCCACTATAAAGTTACTTTAGGTACTCAGTTTCACGATGTTTTTCACACTTAATCCATTCGTATTTTGCTATTATATAATCGTAGGGCTTCTTCTATTTTTTTCTCGTTGTGAAGGACGACCCATGTGTTTATCTCTGTCCAAAATAAGTAAAGTTCTTTCATCAACTATTTAGAATGAATGAATAAGATCAGATTCCCATTAGGAATCTAAATACCTCTTTCAAATAAATACAATCTTTGCACCAGAACCTTTAAGTTTATCTTATAATAAGTATTTAATCTCAATTTATTAAAAGGGAATATAAATAGTATATTTTGAAAGGGGATACATGATTTTGAACACAAAATATCTAGATTTACTTGCCCAAAAGTATGATTGTGAAGAAAAAGTGGTAACGGAAATTATTAATCTTGAAGCCATTCTTAATTTACCAAAGGGGACAGAACATTTTGTCAGTGATTTACATGGGGAGTATCAAGCCTTTCAACATGTGTTGAGAAATGGATCGGGTAAGGTAAAAGAGAAAATAGAAGACATTTATAAAAAGGTATTAACTGAAAAAGAAATTAAAGAATTTGCAACATTAGTTTATTATCCTGAAGAAAAAATTCAGTTACTTAAAAATAATTTTGACAATGAAAGAGAATTACACCAATGGTACACAGTAATCATTGAGCGTATGATTAAGCTGATTTCTTATGCATCCTCCAAATATACACGTTCGAAATTACGGAAAGCATTGCCTAATCAGTTTGTTTATATTATTGAGGAGCTCCTATACAAAACGGATGAATTCACGAATTTTAAGGAACCTTATTATTCAAAAATTGTTCAGCAAATTATTTCCCTCGGACAAGCTGATAAGCTCATTATAGGTCTTGCTTATACGACTCAGAGATTGGTTGTTGACCATCTTCATGTCGTGGGGGATATTTATGATCGAGGTCCTGAACCTGATAAAATTATGGAAGCTCTTATCAATTATCATTCTGTCGATATTCAGTGGGGGAATCATGATGTTCTATGGATAGGTGCTTTTGCTGGTTCAAAGGTTTGTCTCGCGAATATTCTTCGGATCTGTGCTCGCTACAATAATTTGGATATTATTGAAGATGTGTATGGCATCAATCTACGACCACTTCTTAATTTAGCGGAGAAGTACTATGGAGACAACCCGGTCTTTAGACCAAAAATCCAATCAGATGCTAATATTTCTGAGGAAGAACAATTACAAATTACAAAAATTCATCAAGCGATTGCGATGATTCAGTTCAAGCTTGAGAGTCCAATTATAAAAAGACGCTCGAGCTTTAATATGTCGGAAAGGCTATTGCTTGAGAAAATTGATTATGACAAAAATAACATCACGATACAAGGGAAAACATATCCATTAGAAAATACTTGTTTTGCAACTGTTAATCCAGAGCAGCCAGATCAATTATTAGAGGAAGAAGAGCAAGTAATGGACAAGCTGTTATTTTCAGTTCAGCACTCGGAAAAGCTTGCTAGACATATGAATTTTCTGATGAAAAAAGGCAGTCTTTATTTGAAATATAATGGAAACCTATTAATACACGGCTGTATTCCTTTAGATGAAGAAGGAAATATGGAAAAAATGACAATTGAAGATAAAACCTATGCAGGTCGTGAATTACTTGATGTTTTTGAACATTATTTACGATATTCTTTTGCACATCCTGAAGAGACAGATGATCTTGCAACAGATATGGTCTGGTATTTATGGACAGGAGAATATTCATCACTCTTTGGAAAAAGAGAAATGACAACCTTTGAAAGGTATTTCATTAAGGATAAGGCAACCCATAAAGAGAAAAAAAACCCATACTATTATTTACGTGAAAATGATGAGGTCTGCCGCAATATCCTAACAGAGTTTGATCTTAATCCTGATCAAGGCCATATAATAAACGGCCATACACCAGTGAAAGAAATTGAAGGAGAAAATCCAATCAAAGCAAATGGAAAGATAATTGTCATTGATGGAGGCTTTTCCAAGGCTTATCATTCAACAACAGGGATTGCCGGATACACTTTATTATATAATTCCTACGGAATGCAACTTGTTGCACATAAACATTTTAATTCAAAAGAAGATGTTCTACTAAATGGAACAGATGTTTTATCAGTAAAAAGATTGGTGGATAAAGAACTAGAGAGAAAAAAGGTTCTAGAAACAAATGTTGGAGAGGAATTAATACAAGAAATCTCTATTTTGAATAGTCTGAGGGAATATCGCTATAGCTAAAGTTTTAGTGAATGGGAGAGAAGGTAACTTAATGTTCACAGAAGGTGATGTAGCAGGTAATACCACGCTAAACCAAACCAACAACAATTAAGAGAGTGAAACCCTTGTGGTGATTGTTAAAGAATTACTTCAGATTTAAAACCAGGTGAGTAATTCTAAGGGGTTCCGTTTACGGAGGGAAAACAGTAAATAGCACTAAAAATAGCAGGCTAATTCGCATATGGATTAGACCTGTTATTTTTTGTGCTAATTGGCCCTGAGAATTCCCAATATTTTATTGCCTGATGACTACTGACAGACCACATTTAAATGGGATTTATATGATATAAATAATGGATATTCCATTAAAGGGCAGCATTCCTGTAATGAGGAAAAATGAGGTGAACAAAAAAATAACCTCTTGGTATGATATGAGTGTCCTGAAGCCGGGCAGCGAAAAGGACAAAACATATATACCAGGAGGCCTTCAATATGAATTATAACCAAAATGAAAAGATTGCTCAAATTACTTCTGAAACACTGATTATAGGTGTAGATATTGCGAAGTACAAGCATGTAGCTCGTGCTCAAGACTTTAGAGGCCTAGAGTTTGGTACACCTTGTCACTTTGAAAATACCAAATCACATTTTGATCTTTTCTTAGGCTGGATAAAATATTTAATGGAACAACACGGCATGGATAAGGTGATTATTGGAATGGAGCCGACAGTTCATTATTGGCTCAACCTCGCTCATTTTCTGAAAGAAGAGGAGATTAAGTTTGTCGTTGTAAATCCTATGCATGTGAAGAAATCTAAAGAATTAGATGATAATTCTCCAACCAAAAATGATGTAAAGGACGCTAAAGTCATTGCACAGCTAGTCAAAGATGGAAGATATGCCGAACCGAATATTCCACAAGGAGTTTATGCAGAACTTCGTGTGGCAAGGAAAATACGCGATCTCTTATTTGTTGACTTACAAGCTGTGCAGGGGCAAATTCAAGATCGATATTTTCCTGAATTTTTTACAGTGTATAAGGATTGGGAAGGAAAAGCAGCATTACAAATATTAAAGTTAAACGTATTACCACATGAGTTAGAGAGAGTCGAGGAACAAGAGATCCTTATTCACCTCAGAAAAGCTGTAAAGCGTGCGGTTGGACTCAGTAAAATCCAAGAACTTAAACGAGTAGCCAAAGACTCTATTGGTATTCGTGGAGGTTCAAGGATGGCTAAATTAGAGCTTCGCACTTTACTAGACAAGTATGAGTTAATAAATGAAAAGTTCGAAGAACTAGAATCTGATATTGATGGACTCCTTGAACGGATACCAGGTGTTCAACAAATGTTGGCCATCACAGGAATCGGCAAGGACACTTTAGCTGGCTTCTTTTCGGAAGTAGGGAATTTAAGTTACTATTCTCACCCTCGACAAATCATCAAGTTAGCTGGGGTGAGTTTAAAGGAGAATACCTCTGGAAAGCACAAAGGACAAACGAAGATTACAAAGAGAGGCAGGAAGACACTAAGGGCTCTCCTCTTCCGAGTAGCAATGCCTTTGGTAGCTAAGAACACTGCTTTTAAAGCTTTACATGAGTATTTTACAACACGTAAAACAAATCCTCTAAAGAAAATGCAGTCTCTTATAGCGATATGTAATAAGCTGATACGAATTCTTTTTACGATTGGTACAAAACAATGTGAATTTAGTGAAGATAGAATGTTGAAGGATATTCCCCATATGGCACCATTACTGAAAGCAGCTTAGGGTTCATTAGTTAATATTCAATGGGTTTTATTTTGGAATATGATTTAGACATTTGAAGCACGGATTAGTCAGTAAAACAATTAAAGTACGGACTTTGATCCTGTCGGGCAGCATCACTGACATCCACCTCATGGAAAGGTTGGACGAAGGAATTTTGGAGCGTAGACTCTGTGAGACATGGGAGGGTTGACCTCCATGAGACATGTGGACATCCACCAGTGCGACCATACTTTTACTAGTTAACCACTTTTTGGATTAAAGTGGCTAGGTAGGTGAGCTTTCTTTTTCTCTTCGTGACCAAAATTACCCTTACTTTCAACATCTATCCATACTTAAAGTGTCTTATATAAATAAATCTTATAGCAAACTTAAGAATAAGCGAGAAATCAAGAGTTATCTCTTTCTTTATAGAGGGAGTATAGTTGAAGAAAAGAAGCTAACATTCCACTCGAATATATTTTTGAGGTCAACACATCAACACATTATGTAGAAAAGATTCAAAAGCGGAAGTGGAGCAATTGCCCTTTTTCTAAAAGAAAAAGAACGGTAAATAACCGTTCTTTAAGTAGTAATCTATAATTTTGTTTCACCATCAATAACAGTTAGGAATCTATTATTCCAAATAGACTCATGATGATTAATAATATCACTTGCATTTAAAATTACACCATTTAATGTACTATGTGTCTCTTTCAAAAGTAGATTTTTTTGATACCCTAAACTAAAGGCAGCTCTAATAGTTGTGTCGAGACAAAACTCAGTCTGTGCTCCTGCAAAAATGAGTTGTTCTATTTCATTGGTTCTTAAATAATCTAAGAGTTCAGTTTGATAGAACGAATCCCATTTTGATTTTTTGATAATTTTATCGGTAGAGGATACTAATAAATTTTTATGAAGTTTCCAGTCATTTTTCCCTTCAAAAAGTTCGTCTTTTTCGTTTTGGCTAGTATGTTGAATGAAGATAACTTGTATATTTTTTTCATGAGCTTGCTTAATTTGCTCATTTATATTAATAACTAATTGCTCATTATTAAATAAATAGTTTTGGGGATAATTAAAGAAAATTTCTTGCATATCAATGATTATTAGAGCCTGTTTCATCAAATAACACTTCCTGTTAGTTTCTTTTTAAATATACCAAGTGGAAATTAAATTTTGCAATAAAAGAAAATGTCCTTGTGGAACTAACGGGGCAGGTTAGCTCTATAAGAAATTGAACCAATAGGTAATAATTGTTAAAATTAAAATAGAGAGAATTGGAGAACAGCTAACTAAACAAGTGCATTGAAGGAGATTATGAAATGAGTTTTATAGAAGCAGATTATGAATGGTTTAAATTAATCAATAGTAAAGTCCAACAATATCCATTATTAGATAACATAATGATTTTCTTTGCGGAATATGTTCAATATGCTTTTGTTTTATTAATTTTGATGTTATGGCTACTAAATAAAAGTAATTTCCGTGTGATAGCTTTTCAGGCTATGTTTTCATTTACTTTGGCTTATTCAATAAATAGAATTATTGAGTTATTCATTTATAGAGAGCGACCGTTTATATCGCATGAAATTATTCAACTCGTTGAGCATTCTGCTAATTCCTCTTTTCCAAGTGACCATGCTACATCTGCAATAGCAATTGCTGTTACTCTTTGGCTATCATCACATCATTTTAAATATACATGGTTTATTCTTGCGGTAGTAATAGCTTTCTCAAGAATATGGGTAGGGGTTCACTATCCTTTAGATGTAGTGGCAGGAATTTTAAATGGGGTGATAATAGCATTATTTACACATTACCTTTTGTTCAAGGTAAAACCCATAACATTGCTAATTGAAAGGCCAATTTTCCAAGGACAAGGTAGGATGAAAGATTGTTAGCTATGGCAGATTATATATCTTGCTAAACTAACAGGTACATTACTTCAATAAGGGAGTTGCTTAGGCAGCTCTTTTTCTTATGGAGCTAATGAAGCAGGATAGTTAAAGATAAGCTGGAACTATTTTGAAATATAAACGTCTAAATTTATGGAGGTGTATGATGAAAAAGATAATAAATTTTACTTCTCTTTTTGTCTTTATGGTGTTATTGGTCGGTTGTATGGGAGAAGAAAAAAGACAATTAACAAGAGTAGATGTTCAAAAAATTGATACAGAAGGAAATTACGAAGATGTCGTAATGATAACAGATAGCGAATTAATAGAGTTGTTAAGGCAGGCATTTGAACAAATCAAATGGGATAATAATATGGTTAAAATGGAAATGGCTAGAAAACCAGATATAAAAGCTACTTTGTTTTACACTTTTGATGAAAATATGCCTGAAAAACTTTATGAATATAAAATTTGGTTTAATGAAAATGCAGGTACAGCAACAATTATTAGCAATAATGAAAATGCAAGTTATGGAGAGTTAGATAAAGATAATGCAAAAGCCCTGAAAAAAATTTTCTTAATTAACGGGTGATTTAGCTGAAGATCGGAGCTGTCTTTAAGGCAGCTTTTTCTTATGGAACTATCGGGGCAGTTTAGTTCATTAGTTAGTATGGTTAGTATGTTAAACAAAAATTTGTGATAGGGTTGATTGGAAGGAGGAATTATTAATGCAGAATACAATTCGTGAATTGTCAGAAAAAGATTTAGAAGAAGTATCAAAGATTTTCACCAATGTTTTTAGCTCCAATCCTTGGAACGAACCTTGGATTTTTCAAACATCATACAAACGATTGTTAGATATAAGTAAGACCCCTGGGTATATAGGAATAGGTTATTTTAATTCTAATAATCAAATGATTGGCTTTTTAGTCGGAAATGAAGAGCAATGGGCTGATAGCAAGAACTTTTACATAAATGAAATCTGTGTTCTAAATAATATCCAACAAAACGGGGTTGGTTCGAGTTTACTAAAATATTTAGGGATTATCCTTAAACAGAGAAAAGTCGATACCGTATATTTATCAACCGAGAGAGGCAAAGGTAAACCGGAGTTGTTTTTCAGAAAAAACGGCTTTGTGACAAACGAGACTCGAATATTAATGACAATGAACCTTTCTTGAATTAAATACAAAAAACTTTAATTCTTAATCAACTAATGGGTGCTTATCTTAAAAATCTGGCTGCAAAAAGGCAGCCTTTTTCTTATTCGACTAACGGGTCAGTTTAATTGAATTGAAATTCATAGTACAAAACCCCCCTCAGCGACCATTATTTGGATTATAATTACTATGGAAATTCAAATGAAACGAGGGATATGATTGGAACTTCTATTAATTGAAAAACAATTTGCAGATGCTTTAAAATCCGTTGCTCGAAATTTAGAAATAAAGGAGTATATTCAGCAATCTTCTGAACTTTATCCGTTATTTCAAAGTGCTGCTAAAAGGTTTGTTACAGGTGAATCAAGAGAAGATGGATTATCTATTGGTGATTTACTTATCAATAAGGGTTACCGCATTTCGCTGGAATCTATCGGTGAGAATACTACAAACAAAGAGGAGTGCGTTCGAGCTAAAGATGAGTTTATAGCATTGATGAGGGAATGTGGAAATCGTGGAATAAGTTCTCGTATTTCTTTTGATTTATCTCATATAGGTTTATCTGTTGATCCTGAACTTGCCTATCAAAACTTACTAGAGATGGCAAAAGAAGCACAATTTTATAATCTTTCTCTTATGATTAGTATGGAGGAATCGGCTAAAACGGATCAGATACTTTATTTATACAAAAGAGTTGTTGTCGAATATCCTAACGTTGGGGTTACACTTCAAGCTCAACTTCATCGAACACTTGATGACCTTAATGAATTGCTTAATTATCCTGGGGCAATTCGTATTGTTAAAGGAGCATATCAAGAACCATCAGATATTTGTATCCCTCGTTCAGATGAGTTGGACCAACGTTATTTAGAATTAGTGGATTTATGTGTTAAGGCTGGCCATCAGGTTTCAATTGCTTCTCACGATGAAGCTATGTATAAACAGATTATGGAGCGTGGTTATTTACAAAATCCGTATGTGGAAGCAGAAATGTTATACGGAATTCGTCCTGAACTTTGTAAACAACTTAAAGACAAGGGGTTACCTGTTCGGGTTTATTTAACATATGGTATGGAGTGGTATCTATATCTTACTCATAGAATAGCAGAATATCCACCAAACATTTATGTTGCAATTACGGATATGATTCGTGGAGAAGGAAACTCTTCTCAATTTTACTAAATTAGAATGTGAAAAAATCTAATTGAACTAAAGGGTGCTTTACTTCAATAACGATCTTCAACAATCGGGGGCGTTTGTGTAGTAAGATGTACTGCTGAGAGAACGGGGGATAATATGAAAAAAATATTTCTTACTGCTTTATTATTGTTGATTTTGACTGGATGCAGCAATGAATTTATAAACCTTACCGGAGAAAGTAAGAATTGGACTGGAAAATACTCAGCGAATATCGATGGTAATGATGAGGACGGTAGTTACGAGTTTCATTTTAAGAATGGAGATGGCAACACTCAATTTCAGTTGCTTGAAGTAATCATAAACGATGGAAGTACAACAAAGTCAGAAGAAAATTTCAAAGGTGCTACAATTAATATTTCATCTAATTGCAAAGGATGTTATGTAACGAAAAAAGATGAAAAACAGAAGGTTACCATTAGATGGGACGATAAAAATGAGGAAACATTTTATTTAAAAAACAGTAAAGCTGAGTAGGGAATTGAGAAATTAATTACTTAACAATCGGGGGCGATTGCAGCAGAGTGTGATCGCTCTTATTCAAGCAAGCCCAAGAACTAATGAAAAAATATAATCTTAAAGAGGATAAATAATTTTAATCTAATCTAATTTAGATGATCCACTGCATTATTGAAAAAGTTTAATTTTATAAACGGGGGGGGGGGGGAATCACCAAATTGGGTAATTGCTCTTTATTTCTTGTATTGTTGAATAAGTACGTATGTAATCCGTTCCTTTCGTCCATAATCAAAATAAGATTAATTGGCTTATAGTGTAGGAGTGTGAATATATGCTATTAACTGAAGTCTGGGAAAAATACCAGCTAGATAAGAAGATTGAAGCTTATTCAGTACTTACAATTAAGACTTAATGTTTTCAATTCAATTTGCTATTACGTTATTTTGGAAATGTTGATATGAATGATATAACCACAAATAAACTGAAATTTTATCTCATCGATAAAGGAAATTATTTAAAGCCTTCCAGTCTTGGACATAGAGTACGATGCATACGATCTTTATTCAGGTGGACGTATGAAGAAGGGATTATCAAGAAGAATCCGGCAGCCAAATTAAAAGAACCGAAATTGGGTAAAAGGATTCCGAAGTTCCTTACTGAAATAGAGATTGAGCAATTGCGTGAATTCAACCGGCTACAGGATTGGAGAAGTTGTAAAACTTAACAGAGATGACATTAACTTTCTCTATAAACTCTGTCATTGTCCAAGGCAAAAGAGATAAAGAAAGAGAAGTTTACTTTAATACACGATGTGCACTATGGCTGAAAAGATACTTGGAGGAAAGAGGAGATGAAGAAAAGCTTATTCGTTACAGGAAGGCGTCCTAACAGAAGAATGAGCATAGACTTAATGAGATACATTATTAAAAGGATATCAAGCAAAGCTGAGATAAAAAAGAACATTCATCCACATCAGCTAAGACATAGCTATGCAACTCATATGATAAATAATGGTGCTCCTATAGAAGTTATACAAAGCTTACTTGGTCACGAGAAGAGCGGGACCACAAAAATTTATGCTCAATTAAGCGGTAAGCTCAGACAGGATCTATATAGCAAATACTTTTAATTTATGGCAGACACATTCAAAGTGAATGTGTCTTTTATATTTTTTGCTTTTAGATGATTGTTAATTTTTACAAATTTTGAAATAATTGATATTAAGCTATTGGGCAGTTTAACGGAAGAAGAAATTAAGAAGATTTTGGTGTAATTTTGAATTCGATAAAAACAAGGTGGAAGGATGATCAAAGATTAATAAAAAAATGGCAGGTGGGTTAATTGCATTTACTGCTTTATTAATTGGCATTCCCTTAATAATTCTTTTTTCATATGAGGAATCAGCAAAATTCGAGGGGTTTCCAGTACCCAAAACTGCTGAGATGACAGCTAATAAAAGTAAACTAGAAGCTTATAATTGGGGCCCAGCTTCAGAAGAAAATGGTCTGCCTTTAAGGTACCGAGCAATCATTAAACAATGGGGTTGGGAGAAAAAAGAGCAAGAAGGTAGTTTAACCGTTTACGAAAAAGATGGACAAGAAGTAGATGTTATTTCACAGACAGATTATTTATCTCTTAGCACTTCTGGAAATTGAACTCAAAGTTTTTAATTATCTTTTAACCTTGTTTATTTGATTTTTTTATTCCACAATCGGGGGCGATTGCAGGACTGTGATCGCTCTTTGTTTATTCAGGAATTGGGCAGTTTAGTTAAATAACGGAATATTTGAAACCAAAAAGGCATTTGACCGTATACATATATTATGTTTATTTGGAGGGTATATTATGGATAATCCTTATAAGATAGCTATAATCGGTGGGACGGGGAAAGTGGGACGTCATATTGCTTCTAGAGCGTTAGGGAATGGGTATCAAGTCCGTATGCTTGTTAGAGATCCAGAAAAGTTAACTTTCAGAGACGCTAGGATTGAGATAGTAGAAGGGAATGTACAAAATTTAGAGGATATTCAAAAACTACTAAAAGATTGTCAAGTAGTTATTAATACTTTTGGTCAGCCACTCAAAGAGAAACCGATTTATAGCAGTGTAACTGAAAAAATACTTGAGGTAATGGCTGATTTACAAATTGATCGTTATATTGGTGTTACGGGTGGTTCTCTAACTATTAATGGGGATAAAAAGAGCTTTTTAAATAGAGTTGGGGCAAAGATGTTTGAAATCATCTACTCTAGTATGATGATAGATAAGAAAAAAGAATGGCATATTCTTAACCGTAATAAACTAATTAAATGGACTCTAATTAGGCTTCCATTTATAGTTGATGGCACAGAAAAAGTGTTTATAAAAGAAAATCTTACAGATATGCCAGGTACTAAAATAACTAATCGAGATATAGCGATTTTTATCATTAACCAAATTGAAAATCTAAAGTATGTACAAAAAGCACCTTTTATCTCAAATTAATATTAATTGTCCTCTTCAACTAATGGGTGCTTTACTTTAAGATCAGAGCTGTCATTGTGACAGTTTTTCTTATTGAACTAAAGAAGCAGGTTAATTGAGATGCAGGAAAGTGTGTCGAAGGAATTATGTTAAGAACAGTTGCATCTTCACTCGTTGGTGTCAGTAAACCACAAAGCATTTTAATTAACGTTGTTTTCCCTGCACTATTTTCACCAAATAGCGCAAAAAACTCGCCTTCTTTAACTGAAAATGCAAGTGAATCAACAACCGTTTGAACCTTATATTGTTTCGTGGGATTTTTTAATTCAATTGCATCAAATTATTCTTCCTCCGTTTGTGAAGAATTGTACTTAAATTAACGGGTCCGTTAGCTTAATAAGAATTAAGTGATTTTATGAGTGATTTCAGATTTTAGTTATTCAATTAAAGGGCGCTATTCCTCCATAATACAACATAAATGATCTTCAACAATCGGGGGCGTTAGTTGAAATGTATCTAGATGAATAAGCCCAAGCCAATAAGGCTCGGACTTTTTTTATGTTTGTTGATCAGTAATATAAGTTTTAACAGTTGGAGGTTCATATTTATCAAACTTATTAAGAAGCTCGTTAGCATTTTCGGCACTGATGGACATTCCTCTATACTTATCCTGTAGAAAACCTTCTGTTGTCATATGATCAAACAGAGATATAAGCGGTTTAAAGTATTGATTAATATTTAAGAACCCGCAAGGTTTTTGATGAAGTCCTAATTGTGCCCACGTGAAGATTTCAAAAAACTCCTCCAAAGTTCCTGGGCCGCCAGGTAACATAATAAAACCATCGGCTAATTCAGTCATTTTTGCTTTTCTTTCATGCATGGAATCTACAACAATTAGTTCAGATAATTTCTTATGTGATATTTCTCTTTCTTCCAAAAAGCGTGGCATCACTCCAGTAACATGACCACCATTTTGCAAGACAGAATTCGCAAGAGCACCCATAACACCTACACTTGCTCCACCGTATACAAGTCCGATATTACGTTTTGCAAGTTCTTCACCTAATTTAGCAGCTTCCTCTACATAAATACTAGACTTTCCGTTACTTGATCCACAAAAGACAGCTACACTTCTCATGTTGTATTTCCTCCTCTTTTAACCACCGTAAAATAGTATAACAAAGAAAATACTGATTTGTTAAACTTAGTAGTGATAAACAAGGAGGCTGAAAAATGAATGTAACAGAATTTCAACACTGGGTTAAAGCTTATTATGAAAAACGTGGATGGTCAGACTTAGATATCTTTATTCGTATTGGTTTTTTAGCAGAAGAAACAGGAGAAGTGGCCAGAGCTATAAGAGCTCTTGAAATTGGCAGGAATAGACCTGATGAAGTAACTGGCTCTTTCGAGGACAATAAACAGGAATTAACCGAAGAATTAGGTGATGTTTTAGGTAACTTAATAGTGATTGCAAACAAGTACGAGATCCCTTTAGAAGATGTGTTTCTTTCACATAAAAAGAAGTTATCAAAACGTTACTCGGAATAATAAATTGTTATTTCTTCAACTAACTGATGCGTTAATTGAAGATCCTTTTTTCAGTGCCTATAACCTCGCTTATTTTGACTAAATTTGTATGCATACCCCTTTGAAATTTTATTCAACTAACGTAAGCAGTTTAGTTGAACAAGTCAATCAGATAGTCGACGGGAATTTTGTTTTAGGTATTTTGCAATTTGAAATGGGTATATAGGTTTTTTCTGTAAAGGTGTATTCTTTATTTCGCTTAATAAAGAAAAAGTTAAAAGGTTTAGAATGTTAACAGGGATGATATCTCGTTTCTATTCGTTTTACTTTTTATGTGTTCAAACCAATCTTATTTAAAAAGAGTTTTTTTATTCCATATAGCGAAACCAACCCGGTTACCATAATGAAACTTATAGGTAATAAACAAGGGTTCAAACTGAAGATCCCTTGTTTAAAGTTCTGATCAACAATCGGGCCAGATTGTTTAGGAACATTTTTAAATTTTAAGGTGTCACGAAAAGTTGACATCCCTCATTATTTATACAGTTTTCATCATATTATTTAAAATATCATAAACCAATGGGAAAGAAATGAAACCATCATCCTCTAGAAAATGACCGCCTTTTTCAACAGGATAAAATGATGCATCCAATTGTTTTGATAAATTTTGACTTACTTGAAAAGGAACAATATAGTCATCTTTTGCAGCAATAACAGCACGTGAATTAGTTGCAGAAATTATTTTTTTATAATCCACTTTTTTAACTGTAAATGGATTTAGTGAAGGTAAGGATGATAATGGTTCAGAAAAGCCAGAAACAAGAATATAGCCTCCAAAGCTTGGTAACGGATCTAATTGTTCTAGATAGTTCAATAGGGTGATAGACCCTAAGCTATGTGTTACAAAATAAGTGTTGTTATCTAAATTCTTTATTTTATTAGCTAATGTTTCCAACCATTCTTCTTTCTTGGGGTCAGACGAATTTGGCATGTGAAGAACCAAAACTTGATTATCATCTGCTATTAATTTTTCTTTTAACCAAGGGAACCAATGATTGTCTGGTGAAGCTCCGTATCCATGGATAATAAATACTTGTTTTCCCATTGCTACTCTCCCTTTCTTTTTGATACAAAAACAGTATATTACTAATCCAAACCTATATGGTAGGAGAAACACTTGAAGACTCTGTAATTCGTGAAGTGAAAGAAGAAAAAAGGATTAGATGTAGAGATAGATGTTGTTTTTTCTGTAAGTGAAGTATTTTTCGAAGAAAGAGGACATCATGCTTTGGATGGATTCTCAGAATGCAGAAGATTACATACATATAACCGATTCAAAGGGATTGATAAAAAGTAAATTATCAGTATATTAAATTAGAAAAAGAGTTTTTCGTAAGTCCTAATCATTTTTTTATGAAACGAATACTATTATTTAATAATTATTGCTGATCTTCAACAAAAGGGGGCTATAATGGAATAACTTATTAACTCAGTTCAACAATGAACTGAGTTTTTGTATGCAAAAAAACACCGCTAAAAGCGGTGCGGATTAGTGTACTAATCCTAATGCTATTCCCGGTGCTAAATAGGGTTGATTTTTGGTTTTCCCTCCCAAAACGGAACCCATTAGAGTAATTCACCTGGTTTTTCCTTTCATAATTCCACCTGATTTTTTACAACAACTTCTTTTGGAACAATTTCCTTAATGAAGCGCTCTTTAATGGAATAATTAAATATGGCATATATAATTGGATGTTCATGATATAATTACTACATTATAGTTAATCGCTTACATAAAAAAACCGAATAATTATTCTGAAAATTAAATCTTTTGAGGGGTCGATGAAAGTTGACAATAGATAATAAAGAATCAACTAGTAAAGAACTAACTATTTTTAATCACATTGGAAATAAAATCAAAACAGAAGATAGAGAAATTAATATAATTGCTAGAATAGAAGAACCACTAATAGTCATTTTAGGAAATGTTTTGAGTAACGAAGAATGTGAAGAACTAATAAGACTGTCAAAAGACAAAATGCATCGTTCTAAAATAGGAGTTACACGTGAAGTAGATGAGATAAGAACAAGCAGTAGTATGTTTTTTCAAGAAAATGAAAATAACATCATTACCAAAATTGAAAAAAGAATATCATCTATCATGAATATACCCACTGAACATGGAGATGGTATTCAAATTCTTAAATATACTCCTGGTCAAGAGTATAAAGCTCATTTTGATTTTTTTGCATCTACCAGTAAAGCAGCAAAAAATAATAGAATTAGCACAATCGTTATGTACTTAAATGATGTGGAGGATGGGGGAGAAACCTTTTTTCCTAAACTGAATTTTTCAGTATCCCCACAAAAAGGGATGGCGGTGTATTTCGAATATTTCTATAACGATAAAAATATAAACGAACTAACTTTACATGGTGGAGCACCAGTTATAACTGGAGAAAAATGGGTTGCAACACAATGGATGAGAAGACAAAAAAATAATCTGCATCCTGATAGATGGTAAGCAGCCATTCATGGCTGCTTTTTTGTTTTTCTCTTTTGAATCCGAATCGTAAAACAGCGCAAACCGACTACATCTTCAGCCGGCAGGAACCCGAACCTATCCCGCATAGTTACAATTTAAATGTAAATAATGAAGGAAAAGCCGATCTTCTCCAAATAAAGGGTTCCGTTTTGAGGTGGTTTTTCAAAAATAACTACTTAAATGACAAAATTACAGTAAAAAAACTCGTCTGATTTGACGGGTTTTTTTATTTTTAAATTAGATTTCTATACAAAATCCTTATCGAATTGTAAAGGAACTATTTTAGCACAGCCTATAAATATAAATTTCCATTGTTTTCAAAAAATCAATATGATATATTATCCATAACTTATTAAAGATCTTTAAAAAGTTCTTTAATAAATGCTCTTAGGTGGTGAATTTA
Organism: Metabacillus dongyingensis; assembly: GCF_019933155.2. Lineage (NCBI taxonomy): Bacteria > Bacillati > Bacillota > Bacilli > Caryophanales > Bacillaceae > Metabacillus > Metabacillus dongyingensis. The sequence goes on from NZ_OK052578.1 coordinate 218,900, forward strand.
ATGAATGAATTATCTGCTACTCCAAAATCTATGAAGATGATAATTCTCCGTGGTATTCGTACAAGTCTTTTAGAACTTGGAAGTGCAACAAAACTAGAACTCAGCCTTACATTAGAAATTAGTCTTCCGACAATAAGTAAGTTTCTAGCACAGATGGAGAAAGATGGGGAAATTATTTTAGTCGGTCTAGATGATTCTAGTGGCGGGAGAAGAGCAAAAAGATATACATACAATCCTGAGTATGTTTTAGGTCTGGCCATATTTTTAGAGAAAACAGAGACTAATTATATAATTTTTAATTGTATAGGAGAAGTAAAGGAACAGGGAAAAGCTCCAAGTGTATTAATAGATGATGGCTTAAATTTATTAACTATGTGCATTGAAAACATCATGACTAAATATCCAAAAATCAGTTCTATGGCAATTGGCGTTCCTGGTTCGGTTAATAGTGGCCGGATTTTTTATATACCAGGATATGAGCAGTTTCATAATTTTGATTTAAAAGGATACTACGAAGAACATTTTTCGATACCCGTTGTAGTAGAGAATGATATGAATGCTGCTGTTCTCGGATATTACAATTATAGGGTAAAGAAAGAAAAGCAATCCCTTATCTATTTGTATTCTGGTCAAAATGGCCCTGGTGCAGGAATTATGATAAATGAAGATATCGTGCGTGGAAGTACTTTTTTCTCAGGAGAGGTCTCATTCGTCCCTCAGTATAATGACCGAAATTTTCAGCAAGCGTTAGAAAATGGAAGTGGACTAAAAAATTTAAGGATCAGTGAGGATTATGAGATTGATGCAATTAGCAGATTAGTAGCCTCGTTTGTAGCGATTATTAACCCGCACATCATCATTTTTTGTAAAGATGAAATTGAAAAAGAAATGGTAGACAAAATTGCCATATGCAGCGGAAAATATATCCCTTCAGAACATCTTCCAAAGCTTATAATGAGTGATTGGAAACAAGATTATTTATATGGATTACAGAGTCTTGGACTTAATCTTATGATGAATGGAACAAACAAGTAAAAAGGATTGGAAAGAACAATTGACTACTAAATAATACAAGGCGAGGTTTAAACATGACAATATTCCTTTTAGTCATCATTTATTTGGCGTTTATCAGCTTGGGTTTACCTGATTCATTGTTGGGGGTAGCCTGGCCTGTCATGCAATCTGACTTTGGTGCCCCACTTGATACTGCCGGATTCCTATTTATGACGATTGCAGGTGGTACCATTATCTCCAGTTTAGTCAGCGGAAAGGTCATTAATCGGTTCGGGACTAGCAAAGTCACAGTTGTCAGCGTCTTAATGACTGCTGGTGCTTTGTTAGGATTTCATTTTGCTCCATCAATTGTTTGGCTAGTTGTATGTGCCATACCGCTTGGATTAGGAGCAGGAGCTGTCGATGCAGGATTAAATGATTATGTTGCTACACATTATAAAGCACATCATATGAGTTGGTTACATTGTTTTTGGGGAGTCGGAGCCACTCTTGGTCCTATTATTATGGCTCAGTTTATTTCGGGACAAAGTTCATGGAGAAACGGCTATTTTACGATTGCTGGTATTCAGTTCGTGTTAGTGATCATCCTTTTCTTAACATTGCCCCTATGGAACAGAGTGACAAAAACCAGCACTATCACCGTAAATGAAGAACGAGTAGATGATCATGAAGATGCCAAAGATGTAAAACCGTTACAAATTAAAGGAGTTAAACTAGCTCTGATATCGTTCTTGTTTTATTGTGGGGTTGAATCAACAGTTGGTCTTTGGGGAAGCAGCTTTTTGGTAAATGTTAAGGAGTTAGATGCTGCACTTGCAGCACAATGGGTTTCCTTATATTACGGAGGAATAACAATTGGTCGATTTATTACAGGTTTTATCACCTTTAAGATTCGTAATCTTACTCTCATTCGGATGGGGCAACTAATCGCATTAGTCGGTGCTGCCCTTCTATTCCTGCCATTGCCGTCCACTTTCTCGCTTGTAGGTTTTATTATGATTGGATTGGGATTAGCACCAATATTTCCGTGTATGTTACACGAGACACCAACACGTTTTGGGAAGAAGCATTCCCAGACAATTATGGGCTATCAAATGGCTGTTGCCTATACAGGTAGTACACTTATGCCACCACTACTTGGTTTCATTGCATCTCATTCCACAATCGGGATCTTCCCATTTTGTATCGTTGTTTTTGTCGCAGCAATGCTTCTAAGTTCAGAAAAATTAAATAGCTTACTGAAAAAGCAGGGTTTATTAAATAGGGAAGATACAAGCTCAACAGCATTTTGATTATGCTGGGATCAATAAAAGTTTTTCTGAAAAGTAAAAGAGTGGGGGAAATCTGTTAATGATATGGAGCTACTGGTTTGCGGAACATATAGTTTCGCTGTTCGAAATGCAGTTCAAGAAATAAAAGATGCCGCAAATTTTATTACACGTTCAAATGAAGAAGATGCTGTAATGAAAACAATCATTCAAATGTTATCCTTACAGGAAAATAACCATTAAAAGGTTAATAGGGGAGGAGGGTTGCGAGTATTCACTGCTTTTTCCTCCTAAAATATCTATTAGTTAAAAAAATAGTAATCTACTTTTATAATGCCGTTATTAATTAAATCAAATAGGACGATGCATAACCATGAAAGGGAGGAAGGACGTACGATGGAATTTGCAGCCATCAATTATTTAGAGGGGAGCCCTCCAGAATTAATGTATTTTTCAACTTATGAGCTTTCTGAAAGACTCCTTCTTACTTAAGAAAAGCCCCCGATTTGAAGAGCGATATTTCATTGCTGGATTATCTCCTTCATTTATTGCAGTTTCCCGTACTCGGCTGGAGGTCGGGTCTGGTTCCTATTATCACAGTAGCATCCAGTTCGTCGTAATATTCTACTTGTGGTATTAGGCCGTATTGAGCAAAGAGATCAACGGTCTGTAACGCTTGCCGCTTGCTAGTCTCAACCAATAAATAACCGCCGGGTGCCAGCCAGTGAAGTGCCTCAATAGCTACTCGCCGATGGACGGCAAGCCCATCCGCGCCACCGTCGAGCGCAACAAGCGCCTCATGTACGCGGGCCTCTTGTGGTAACAGCCCTATTAACTCTGTAGGAACGTAGGGTGCGTTTGCGATTAGGATGTTCACACGACTACGTAATTTGATTGGCAGTGGTTCGTAGAGGTCACCTTCATACACATGTCCACCATCGAAAGTAATGTTACGGCGGGCACACCGCACCGAGGCTGGGTCAATATCGGTTGCATACAACTCAATCCATCCCAGTGTTGAGGCTAGCGCGGCGCCCACCGCACCGGTTCCGCAGCACAGGTCCACGATGATATCTCCTGGCTTGGCGAAGGCAGCGGCTTTGTGGACGAGAAACTCGGTACGGCGTCGGGGTATGAAGACTCCCGGCTCTACAGCTATCCGGATATCGCAAAAATCTGCCCAACCGATTATGTGTTCGAGAGGAAAACCGGCTGCTCGCCGATCAACCATGGCGGCAAGGGCAGCCGGAGTCCGTGCCTCTGATAGGAGCAACCGGGTCTCATCTTCCGCAAAGACACAACCTGCGGATCGAAGCCTGGTGATTATACTTTTTTCTCTTTCGTCATATATATTAAAATTAATTTGCTCTCCTATTTAAATCACCACTCTTGATACCTTTTTAAGTTTATTAATATTATTACTTCGTTAAAAAAAGGTGAAATCCTTCCTTACTGCCGGTGTAAACGAGACTTGGATCACTATGTTCGTCTTAAGGGGCGTAACGCCTGAACTTGCAGCATTAGCAAAAGTAGCACACTTTTCCTTGATCCCTGTCTTTTATGGGATGCTAAAAGCTGCAGGGGTGGCCAAAGATTATAGGTGATGCTAAAAAGAACGGCGCAAAGTGGCGTTCTTTTTGTGTTTATGTTTAACATGGATCTTTCTCATCAAGAGATAAAGTGGTTCCTTCATTTATCGATCTCTTCTTTAGTAGCATCTCTTTTCAATTCATCTTTTATATTGATACCTTGAGAAATGCCGGTTCATCAGTAGATCATTTTTCATGTTTCATAAGCATTCCCCCTTCAAGGTTAAAATGCCTGCTTGCTCCATCTTTCCATTTTAATTAAACGTTTGTTTAAAATTAATAAGTAAAAAATAACGACTTTTTTTAACAGACTGGATCAGGGAAGCAAAGGTATTTTTGCCTCATTCAAAATAACTTCCCTAATGGATGCAGAGAAGTAGTGTTTAAAGATTCATGATAGAGTAACGTCTTGAAGGGTTCTCTCTTAGTACAGGATTTATTAAGAATGATAGTGTTATAGTCTAAGCTTAGGTACATACTGTTTCATAATGCATGTACAATATTATAAGGTGTGTGCAGTTTATTAAGGCATATTTGATTGAATAGGAAATATGCTAGTTAATAAAATCTGTACATTTTAATAAGGTAAGTAGAGATTAATAAGATGTGTGCAGTTTGACTAAGCATGTTTGAGTAAATAAGTGATATGTAAGTTGATAAGTGCTATACATATTAAAAAGGTAAGTAGAATTTAATAGGGTATGTGCAGTTAGATAAGACATGTTTGATTAAATAAGAAATATGTAAGTTTATAAGGGCTATACATATTAAAAAGGTAAGTAGTCTTTAATAGAGTATGTGCAGTTAGATAAGGCATGTTTGAATGAAAAAGAAGTATGTAAGTTAATAAGGTTTTTACATTTTAAAAAGGCATTTACTATTTAATAAGGCATGTATAGTAAAATAGGCGTGTTTTAATTGATAAGGCTAGTATAGTTGGATAATGTATGTAAGGTTTCCCTATTTATTCATTAATGAAAGATTATGTGTTTTTGATTTTTTATGATTTGTTATTTTAACCCGTTCGCAAAAGTACACTTTTCCGAACGGGATATTTTTTTATTATTTCATTTCTTTTTTTCGTTCGTTTAAGTATGAAAACATTATTCGAACGTTCTCTATTTTACATACACTTTTCCGAACGGATTTGATAGAATTAGAGAAAGAAAAGGGAAGAGGAGTAAAAAAATGGATGTCAGAAAATTTGGTTACATACGAGTAAGCAGCAAAGATCAAAATGAAGGACGTCAACTTCAAGCCATGCTGGAGAATGGTCTCAACGAACGCGATATCTTTTTGGATAAACAAAGTGGAAAAAATTTCAATCGAGAACAGTATCAGCTGCTGAAAAGAATGATTCGTAAAGGAGATGTTCTTTACATTCATTCTTTAGATCGGTTTGGACGGAACAAAGAGGAGATTCTTCAAGAATGGAATGACATTACTAAAAATATTCAAGCAGATATTGTAGTGATGGATATGCCGTTACTAGACACTACTCAATATAAAGATAGCCTTGGTACATTTATTGCTGACTTGGTTTTACAGATCCTTTCCTGGATGGCTCAGGAAGAACGAGATCGTATTCGTAAACGGCAGCGTGAGGGGATAGATGTTGCTTTAAAGAATGGTGTAACGTTTGGACGGCCAAAAATACAGGCTACGGAAGCCTTTAATGAAATCTATACCAGATGGAAGGCCGGAGAGATGACTGCTGTAAAAGCTATGGAAGAATTAGGTGTTAAAAAGACGACTTTTTATAAGTTGGTTAATGAACATGAAAAAGGTTTTAAAAAGATCAGTATATAATAGTAGAAACTCGGCAAAAAGAAAAAACAATTTTCAGTATTGAGCTCCTTTTGTCTATAAGTCAATAATCTTTTATACATCAAATTACAGACTATCTTTCTTTTAGACTGATTTCTACAAAAAATATTTAAATAATAAATTAAATAATATAATTGTCTAGAAGATACAACTTTTAGACAAATCATATTTGGTTAAAAAGTGAAAATTCTTTGAAGTGAATACTATAATATTTAACTGCCTTTTTCAATGTACTATATTTTTGAAAGAAAATGCAGAAGTTAAATGGATCGTTCCGGCAGAAGAGATAAAATAATGAAACCTTGGATTCCTATTCTTGCAATCCTGGGTGGTATTTGTGAAGAAGTTACATGGAAATGCTCTAAAACCTCCGGATGGTATTAATTGTTATTTCTGTAATTGGTTTAATCATTAACGGCTTATTCTTTGCTCTTACATTCATTTTCTTGTATCTCCGGAATCATAGCCCTTCGTTACGGATTCCAAAAGAATAGAAATAATTCTGTGACCGTATAATTTGAAAGCATTATTGACCTTGATATTGCTTCCTTTGATAGTCTCAGGTTGTGGCAAGCTACAAGGATGAAGAGCGGTTATTTGCAAAGGCATTAAAAAGATGTGAACGATTGGTCCAGTGCCCCTTCTTATAGCTGCAGCTTTTATATCCATCTGTAGGAAGGGGATATATTGGATGAATGTGTTATTAATCTTGAAGCTGAAAAAGAATATTGCCTCCGCAACTTCCAGGTAGGCTATGAGGTAAGTGATTCATTATATCGATGGAGAAGGAATGATTCAAATGGAATAATGAACATGAGGTCACTTTCCTTATTTGAATATGTAACTATATATTTTCTTTGGCACTAATGAGAGATTTTACAGGTGTGGAGGCATCACGAAAAACATGCAGGTGGATATTGTTATAGTGAATATATAGGGTTGTTCCAAGAAGAACGAGTCCTAATTCGAAAAAGGCAGCGTGAAGGGAGATTTGGCTGGCTTTACGAAACGGTGTGTCGTTTGGACTGCCATAAGTAAAAGGGAAGATGTATTCAAAGAAATCTATGTTCGTTGGAAAGCAGGAGAGATGAAAGCTGTTAAAGCAATGGGGGAATTAGGTGTTAAAAAGACAACTTTTTATAAGTTGGTCAAGGAGAATCAAAACCGCTAAAATAAAATCACTCAATATAATAGAAGAAACTCGTCAAATAGAAACCATTCTCCGTTAATTATTTTTAATGAATAGAGAGAACCAATGATCATTAATTATGATTACATATTCACTTTAAACTTTATACTGTAAAAGTGATTCAATTATACGTTGTTATATATTAAATTATGACGTTCTTACTCTTAATCTATTAGGGAATAAAAATTTTGTGTGTGAAAAGTTATATCCATAATGTAGTAAATGTGTAATAATTTATATTAAATATATAAATAAGTGAGGCATTATTATGAATATACCAATGGATATTACTGAAGCAATAAAAAATAATAAACTAGTTTTCTTTGTTGGTTCTGGATTTTCAAAAACTCTTGGTTTTCCCGATTGGAATAATTTAGTTAAAGATGTGTAAAAAAACTTAAGTCAGAAGATGAAGAATATGAAAAACTATTAGATGCTTTTAGTTTCTTCACAGCAATTGAGATTTTAGAAAAAATAAAAGAGCATAATCCAGGTAATAAAAGGAAAGTATATGAAGTTTTAAGAAAAATTTTTCAATTAACAGATGAGCATAAGAACTTATTAGACAACCATAGAATGCTGGGCGAAATTACAACAAAAATTATTACTACAAATTATGATCAATCACTTGAAGAGGCGAATCCTAACTTTCAAAAAATTGATCAATTACATGAGTTTGATTTAGCTACTTTAGATGGATTGGAAAATTATATATTTAAATTACACGGATGTATTAGTAACGTTTCGAGTTGTGTTTTGTTTAAAGCAGATTATGATGATTTATACAATCAAAATACAGCAGCAATCGAAAGACTTAAGAGTATAATAACGGATCAAACTATAATTTTTTTAGGTTTTAGTTTATCAGATCCTTTTGTAAAAATGCAATTTGAATATATAAACAAAGTTTATAAAGGTTTAGGAAAAACACACTATTTTGTGACAACTTCAGACAATAATGAGCTTAAAGATTACGGTGTATCTCCAATTAAGTTAGATAATTGGAGTGATATCCCAATATTTTTAGAAATGTTAAAAAAAAAAATCAATTATTAGCTAGGGATGAAAGTATTGTTATTCCTACTGAGTCTAAAGTAAGTACTATTACAATTGCTGTTCTTATTGCTGATTCACTTGATAGAAATTCTAATTATGATATTGATAAAATTCTTAAACAATTTGATAAACTGGATATAGAATTATATTTTTATTATTTATCAGAGAATAATTTGAATAATTTAATTGATTGCGATTATATTTTTGTCTTTACTTCTATTGTTCAAGGGCAAATTATTATTGAAGATCATTATTTAAAAGCTACTCCTATTCCTTTATATAAATTTGAAGATATGATAGGTAGCGATTTAGTGAAAGGTATCTTTATATTTTCTGATAATCATTTTAATGTAGAAGAAATAAAAATAAAAAAATTACCGATAACCCTTGTTAAATTAGATAAAGAAAATGATTTAAATAGCTTTATTTTTAAATTACTGAAAAAGGCTAATATTGATCAAATATCAAATTGTATATTTTTTAATAAAGAAAATTTAAAATTGGTACCAATTAATTCCAGTAAGATAAAAACTAATCTAATAAATCTTAAGAATAAAACTTTTGTTTCTGAAGAGATTAATCCAAGAAATTTATTTAATTTCGTTGGAAGAAAAACTGATATTGAGGATATTACGCGAAAGATATTAGATCAAAACAATCAGATATTAACAATTAAGGGCTCTGGTGGAATTGGTAAAACAACAGTTGTTTCAAAAGTAGCATTAGAATTAGCAAAGAGAAATTACTTTAACGATGGTATATACTTTGTTGATTGTGAACATATCACAAGCTATGAAACTTTTGAGCAAAAAATAGCTTCTTGTTTTCAGTTAGAAAAAACATCTGAATTTAGAGAGCATTTAAAGCAAAACCATTTGATGGCGGATAAGTTGATAATTTTAGATAACTTTGAGCCTTTGCTATATCTTAGCCAAATAAAGAAGATAAAAGAATTAGTAAATTTTATATGTGATTACACCCAGGTTCTAATAACTTCTCGTGAATGGATTGGATTTGATTTTGAAAACCGACATGAATTGAGACTGCTTAGTACTGAAGAAGCTTACGAGTTATTTATCAAATTATATCGTGTAAAAAATGACGAAATGGAAATAAAGATTCTAAAAGAATATATATTAGAAAAATTATTGAATAATAATCCATTAGCAATAAAACTAATAACTAAAATTAGTGTACCTAATATGTCTATGAGTAGTTTAAAAAAAGAACTAACAGATGACTTTTTTAGTGCTACAACTCTTGGATATGAAGATATTTTTAACGAAGCCGTAGATCAAAATATAGAGCGTTCAGAATCTGTATTTCAATCAATAAATTATTCATACAAAAGATTGAAACCAAAAGAGCAATTAGCTCTTGAAATGTTATGTTTATTTCCTAATGGTATATTCTTAGAAAATTTCAAGAAATTTTTTGATTCTAAAGAATTTAAGGTAGAAGCAAATAAAGTAAGCTATAGAGAAATAAAATCTTTAGAGAATAAATCTTTAGTCGAAACATCTGGAGGTATTGTTAAATTACAATCAATAATCGGTAGATTTGCAGAAGTTCACTTTGAAAAAAGAAGCTCACAAGAAAAAAGTCTATATTATAAGAGAGCATTTCAATATAATGAGTACTTAGCAAATACGATGTATTATCTAGAGTCCTTTCATGTCCCCACTGCCCAAAGAATATATGATAAAAACAATGATAATTTTACAAAATAGGTAATAGAAATAGACTACTGCAAGATGAAATTGATACTTACATTGGTGAATTATTCAAAAAAAATCATATTGAAATAATGCAAGCTACGTATATTAGAGCTAAATTAGGAGATTACGACTTAAGAAATTTTCGAGAACTAGTAATAACTAATCCATACACTTCAGGATTAAAGAAATTAATGTCCGCTTTTGTAGCAAAAGATGAAAATGACACTCACTTTTTGTATAAGTCCGCAATAAAAGATTTAAAGCATATTAAATATTACTATGTAGAAGGTATTTATTTTTTTGCAAAACATTTGAAAGAGATACAATCCGATGAATATATTTATTGGTACGAAAAGGGAATAGGGCTGGCTAAAAAACATTGGTATCGATTTTTAGTACATCAATTTCAATGTCTAGATTCTGGGTCATATACTGAATACAATGAAGAAAACTATCCTATCCCTTTAGTTGTTCAAGACACTTATATAGCACAATTAAATAGATACCTATTAAAAAGTTTAGAAGAAGATCGTAAAAAGATAAACTTCTTATTTGATAATAGATAAAATAAAATGGAAAATTACTCTTACAATTCCTACTATAGAACATTATTTAATTAATAAAATATATGTAAAATTTATTAATCAATTACAAGTATTAAAATTGTTAGATATAATTAATTAACAAATACGGCAAAACAACCGTTTATGATGGTGGATTTAGATATAAGATTTTAATGAAAAAACGAATAATAAGAGTTGATTTCACCTCTTTTCTACTGCAATAAGTTTCGAGTGACAATTTCAATTAAGTCAAATCAATGGCCATTTTTTGAAGGGTCCAAAGTAAGTAAGTTATAAAACTAAAGTTCCCAAAATTATAAAAGGAATTTGAACACATAATTATTTAGGTTGATAAAATAAACTTCAAAAACCTAGAAAATTAAACGTTTGTGGAACTTACTTTTCGAATACTTAAAATAGTATTTATTCAACAAATCTTTTATTGTAGAGACTTTCAAGACACTAATGTAGGTACAGTCTTGTCAACGAACAAAAATTAATCTACTTATTTTATTTCTCATAACAAAAGTATTAAGTTTACATAATACAGATTATAGACAGCATTATATTTTAAAAGAGCAGTGAGAACTGCTCTTTTTTGAGTTGTAAGGTGGATGTCAGATGTTGCTGTTTAAAGACGAATAGATGTTTCATTACAAATAAGTGTTGATTAAGCACTCCAGGGGAAACTTTTTCTGTAGCTGTTGTAAAATAGTTGTTCTGTTAAAGGGAGATTCACTTCAATAAGGAGTAGGTTTTTTTATTGAACGAAACAGAATGGCTGAGCAAGAAATCATAAAAATGATATAATTCAGATAGTTTGAAATACAAAGGAAGTGCAGCAATATGATTTCTAACTTACAAACAGAGGGTTTAATTCTTCGTCCTTTTAAATTTAGTGACACTCCAAGATTCCCTGAATTAGCAGGTGACACAGCAGTGGCTGAAACTACATTAGATACGCCCCATCATTATCCTCTTGAGGCTGCAGAAAATTGGATTAGAAATCATCCTAAGTTAATTGACAATGGTAATGTGTTTTTAATAGATAATGCAGAACTTATCGGTACAATAACAATTCGGGATTTTATTGGATTGTCATAAGATGGATATAATAAAAGATTTTTTGCTGCAACTAACGTTTATGGTAATACCTATATTTATTTACTTTACATTTATTACGGAGAGGATAAAGAGTGGTAAAAATAGAAACGTTATAATGTCTATTTTGTGGGGAATATCAATATTCTTATGCATGTCCTTTCCAGTGAGCATTGGTCAAAATGCTCATTTGGATTTAAGAATTATTCCTCTATTATTTGGGACCTTATACGGCGGATTTTGGCCAGGCGTGTTCCTAACAGCCCTGATCATCCTTTTTCGCCTTTATTTTGGAATCAGTATAGGTTTTTATAATACTATTCTTGTCTTATTATTATCACTGCCTGTTATATTGTATTTCCAAAAATCGTTTGCAAATTCAAAAAAAGATAAAAGAGGTAAAATTGCGGTAGGTCTTTCCTTCTACTACTGTTTTATTGGCCTTACTATTTTTGGTATTCTAAGAGAGTTTTCCATAGATTATCTGAAAGTACAGATTATTCATCTTATCTTTGTATTGGTAGTTACTTGGTTCTTTACTATGTTAAATGAAATGATCAGGGAGATTCACCAGCTGCGTTCAGAGGTGCAAGATTCTGAGAAATTACGAGTTATAAGTGAGTTGACTAGTGTTTTCGCTCATGAAATTAGAAATCCTATGCAAGTTACTCGTGGCTTTCTTCAACTTCTAAACGATCCAGATCTGCCTAATGAAAAGAAGGAGTATATCCAAATATCCATTGAAGAATTAGATCGAGCAAATGGAATTATTAATGATTTTTTATCTTTTGGAAAACCCTCGATTTATAACAACGAAAAAATCGAAGTAGGTTATCAGTTAGAACGCGTTATAAATATTATTCAAAGTTACACCATAAATTATAAAATTGAGATTAAAGCAGATATTCTTTATAACTGTTGGACATATGCTAATCCTCAAAAATTGAACCAGTCTTTAATCAATATTTTGAAAAATGCGATAGAGTCTATGCCCAATGGTGGGATTGTTTGGATTACCTGTACTTCAACGGATGATGAATATATAAAGATTATGATTAAGGACCAAGGTATTGGTATGACAAAAAAGGAAATAGATAGGCTTGGATATCCGTTTTATTCCTTAAAGGAAAAGGGAACAGGACTAGGAATGATGGTAAGTTTTCAAATTATCCATTCTTTCAAAGGTAAAATAAAAGTGAACAGTGAAAAGGGTATTGGGACAGAATTTATTATTCTTTTACCTCAGATAACCTAAACTGAGAGAGCTACAATCGGTTATTTATAGCAATTTTTGCTGAACAAACGAGGGCATTACTACATATAAGAGGAGACGAATTTTCCATATTTATTAGAATTAAAAATAATTCGTGGTGCAATCGTCAAAAATAGTTGTTTTTAAGACTTTGAGATATCATGTCTTAAGGGGGGGATATTGTCGAGGGAAAGTAAATTAGAGTTGTCTGATTTGGTTAATAACGATCCATTTAAACTAAACTTTTACCTTACATATTTGTTCCATCAATTTTACCGTAATGTTCCGGATCAATCGAATGATAAAAATAAAATAAAGAATAACCGATAATGTAAACTGAAAGATTGAGAAAATAGTATAAGCGACCTTGTTATTCGAATTAGAATTAACAAGGTCGCTTTTTGATGTTATATATTAATCTGGTTAGTCACATAGCACTTGTTATCGACTTTTAAATCAATGTAATGAAAAAGGCAAACCATTTTTTCTGTTTATTCTTAACATAATATGAAACGACTTTTTTTGTTAAACGACATCGTGCCTTAAATGAGGATTCTCTTTTATTTGTTGTGAAGTGCTTACCCGTTTTGCCCACCAAGCTGTTAATATAGGAACCAAAATAGCTGTTACAACAACACTTGCAGCTACCATGACTGTGGCAGATGGGGCTACAGCTGCATATTCGGGATTGGACGCTGCTATCACGGCAGGAACCGCTGCTGCATTTCCAGCTGTAGTTGATGCTGCAATTCCAGCGACACCAGTTCCACCTGTCAATCTATCAGCGATAAAGCATACAGTACCTGTAATTAAAATAACTGATAAGCCTAGTAATATTCCTGTTAAACCAGCCTGATACACGTTTTTTAGGTTGATTCCATAGCCTAGTCCGAATGCGAAAAACGGAATTAAAGCAGGAACTGCTTTACCAAATAGATCACGACATTCGTGATCAAGGTTGCCTATAACCATGCCTATTACAAGAGGGAGTATTGCTCCTAACATATATTGCCATGGGAAGACAGATAGTCCTGCTATTCCAAGAGTTATCATAGTTAAGAATGGACCCGATTCTAAACTCATGATAGTTGTTGCTCCAACGTCTTCTTTCTTACCAAACTGGTTCATTAAAGAAATATACATGCCGCCATTGGTATCATTCATTGCGGCAACTATCGCTAATACGGATAATCCACCTAATACCATACCATCCCCAATAAATTTAGCTGCAATAATTGAAACAAGTGCAGCAACTCCGACCTTTGCAAAAAGAAGGGCCCCACCTTTTTTAACAATTGCTGGTGCTGCTTTAAAGTGCATAGTCGTTCCTAAACAAAACAAGTTAACCGCAATAAGCGGTAATGCTCCTTTAAAAATCGCTTCTGTAAAGGACCCGAAGAAGACGGCAGTATCAGGGAAGAATGTATTAATTAATGCACCTAGCAGTAGGGGGACAAGCATCATCCCTCCAGGGATTTTTTCAACCGTTCGTTTAATTGGCATACCCAATCACCCTTTCCTGAGAATAGATATAAATCACTGACACTAGATTTGTAAACGCTTACCAAAAATAGCAACATTCAGTTCCCTCTAACCGCCTTATGGGAAAAGCATAATCACTAAGTACTAAAATGATCTATCGACTGAACCCTTTTGCGTCTTAGCAAAATCAACTTTAAATTGAGTGTGAGTTTTACATTATAAAACTCAGTTTTGGTATGGAAATAAAAATCGCTTAATGAGTTTTAAGTTTTCTAGATTAATTAGGTATTAAAGTATGGGAATTCTCAGAAGTGAATGGAAATGAAAGAACTTGTCCTAAACGTTTAAGCAAACGTTAAATATACAGAAAATCACCAGTATATAGTCGTCCCTGAATTGGATCAAGAAGAATATTGATAGGATTAACCATGGTGCGAGATTTATTTGTCCTCATTACAATCATTTAGGCATGAGTCGTGGGGGAGGAGAACATATAAGGAATTATTCATACTTTCAGCAACATAACAGTTGAAATAATCTACAGTCAAAATAACAAATAAATGATATCAGGCTGTAAATCCTAAGGCTAGAGTTTATCGATGTTTTGAGAAGTTTATCATAATGTATGCAATAGATTTATTCATATCAGCCCTTTCTGCCAGTTTATATGAAGGAGAAGAAGGATAGCTGAATTCCATAATTATGGAACCCTTTAAAAATTAACTCTGTTTTACTTATCAAAGAAAGATACAAGAATTTGGTCCTGTTTCTCCATCAATCCCTTTTTTGTTTTATAATATAAAACCCAGTTTTGTATTATAGATGAAAAGAGAGATGCATATAAACCAAAATTTGAATTGCTCTCAATATAGCACACGCTTACATAATTAAACAATACCTATTTTTCTTAATATTTTAAATTATTTGTAAAATGATAAAAAATGGTTGATTTTTCAAATCATTCTATAATATAGTGAAAATAAGCCAATTAGACAGAATAGTAGAATTTGGTTTTATAATATAAAACAAAAGGGGTTAAGTCTTATGCCAATTATACAATCAGTAGATCGTGCCCTTCGAATCCTTGACCTATTTGATGAGCATACAACGGAAATAAAGATAACAGACATAAGCGATCGTTTGGGTCTTCACAAGAGTACCGTGCATTCTTTGCTGAAAACGCTTCAAGAGCATCACTACATTAATCAGAATATGGAAAATGGCAGGTATAGCCTGGGAATGAAACTCCTTGAAAGAGGCAGTTGCGTGATCCATTCTTTGGACATTAGGCCTTTAGCCAAGAAGTATCTACTAGATTTGTCACTAATAACAGGGCAGACCACTCATCTGGTTATATTGGATGGCAAGGAAGGAGTGTATGTGGATAAAGTAGAAGGTCCCAGGTCTGTTATCCGCTATTCCCGTATCGGTAGGCGAATTTCTCTTCATTCGTCCGCAGTGGGAAAAGCCCTGATTGCCTTCAAGAAACAAGAGGAAATAAACAAGTTGTTAAGTGGTTATGTCTACAGCGTACAAACTGAAAACACCATCAATAATGAAGCTGACTTTTTGCTCGAACTTGAAAAGGTACGTTATCAAGGATATTCAATAGATAATCAGGAGAACGAACCAGGAGTTCGCTGTATTGCAGTGCCAATTCGAAATCATCTCAATGATGTTATTGCTGCTATTAGTATCTCTACACTTACATCCCGTGTAGATGATGCTGAGTTGGAGGAGTTTGTTGCCCGGCTTAAACAAGCAGCATCCGAATTGTCAGAACAGATGGGAAATGGGGTACCAATTCTGCAGAAATAGATGCTTCTCTATCTTCTGTCTTTCTATCTATATATAAAAACACAGTTTTATAATATAAAACTTATGGAGGTTTTTCTATGCGTATTATTCGATATTTAGATGAAAATTCGGTCCCTATTCTAGCTGCTTTAACAGTTGATTTTCATGTTTATCCACTACCGCAAAGAGATTTTATGGAATTAGTCAGACAAGCTGAGGAAGAAAATACCTTTCCGCTTAGATTAGTTGAAAGCGTTATCAATAGCTCGGAGCCAATTAAACAAGCTGTTGAAGAATTATCATTACTCGTCCCTGTTGAAGCACCTGAAGTTTGGGCTTCCGGTGTAACGTATGAAAAAAGCAGAGAGGCAAGAAACTTTGAGGCTTCAAGTGGGAAATTGGATTCAACAACGTTCTATGACAAGGTCTATGATGCTGAACGACCAGAAATTTTCTTTAAATCCACTGCTGCCAGGACAGTTGGTCCAAATAATGAAGTCTATCTTCGCAGTGATTCCAACTGGCAAATTCCCGAACCAGAATTAGGACTAGTCCTTAATAAGAAGGGAGAAGTGTTAGGATACACCATTGGGAATGACATGAGCTGCCGGGATATTGAGGGAGAAAATCCCCTTTATCTTCCTCAGGCAAAAATATGGAAAAATGCATGTTCCATCGGTCCTGCCATTCTCCTGGCAGAAACGGTTACAAACCCTTATCAATTTGAAATAACATGCAGAATTTTCCGGAACAATGTGAAAGTTGTAGAAGAGAAAGCCAACACTAGCCAATTAAAGAGAACATTTGATGAGCTCATATCCTACCTTATTAAAGATAACCAGATTTTTGATGGTACTGTTTTATTGACAGGGACTAGTATCGTTCCGCCCAATGAATTCACATTACTAAACGGGGACAAAATTGAAATCGAAATTTCGGATATTGGTATTTTAAAGAACTCTGTTGTCGCACCAGCAAATGTATCTGTATCTATTTTGTAATCATCTATCAACGCATTCTATCGAAAAAAACCTATACGGAGGAGAATTTTCTATGAATACTCGTTATAAAACCGTAATGATGAAACCACAGGATAAAGTAGCTGTTGCGTTAGAGAATATTCCAGCAAACAGCCGTATCGAAGTGACATGTCAAAATCGAAGTTTCTCTATTGATATCAAGGGAAATATTGAGTTTGGTCATAAGTTTGCGGTAGTACCTATCTCACAAGGTGAAGATATTTTCAAATATGGCGAGGTCATTGGCAGAGCATCTAAAGATATACATACAGGAGAGCATGTTCATGTCCATAATCTAGAAGGAAAACGAGGAAGAGGTGATCAAATTGCAAATTAATAATGGAACGAAATTTTGGGGGTATAGACGTTTTGATGGCCGAGTTGGAGTAAGAAATCATGTATTAATCTTGCCTACCATCACGTGCGCAACACAGGCTGCAAAACAAATTACTGAGCTTGTTCATGGCACAGTTTCATTTATTCATCAGCATGGATGTGCTCAAGTCGGTGTTGATTATGAACAAACTTTCCGTACATATGTCGGAATGGGGACCAATCCCAATGTTTATGGAGTTGTCGTTTTAGGCCTTGGATGTGAAACCCATCAAGCAAGAAGTGTTGCGGGGGAAATTGCAAAGACTGGCAAGCCTGTTGAAGTGGTTTCTATTCAGGATCATGGCGGAACGCTTATGGCAATCGCTCAGGGAGCTAAAATTGCTGCAAAAATGGTTCAAGATGCTTCGTCCCAAATGAGGGAACTATCTGATTTCAACGAATTAATTATCGGTACTGAGTGCGGTGGATCTGATGCTTGTTCGGGTCTCTCTGCTAATCCAGCAGTAGGTGTCGTAAGTGATATGATTGTTGATTGCGGCGGCACTTCTATTCTAGCTGAAACAACAGAACTTATTGGTGCAGAGCATTTATTGGCAAAGAGAGCTGTGGACGATAAGGTGGCAAAACGAGTTTACGAAGTCATTGGAGCCATGGAAAATCGTTCGATTGAAATGAAGATTGATATTCGTACAGGCAATCCAAGTCCTGGAAACGTTAAAGGCGGACTCAGCTCACTGGAAGAAAAATCATTAGGTGCTGCGAATAAGTCTGGAAGCAGACCTCTACAAGAAGTAATTGATTATGCCCAAGTTCCATCCAAAAAAGGTCTGGTTTGGATGGATACACCAGGACATGATATTGAACAATTGACAGGGATGGTGGCAGGTGGCGCTCAAGTCGTGTTATTTACCACAGGAAGAGGAACCCCTACCGGTTCTCCGATTGCTCCGGTGATAAAAATTGCAACCAATACCTCAATATTTGAAAAAATGGAAGAAAATATCGATTTTAACGCGGGAACTATCATTGAAGGCAAAGAATCAATTGATAATGTTGGACAGCGTATGTTCGATGAAATTGGAATGGTCTGTTCAGGGAAATTGACCAAGGCGGAAATATTAAAACAGCATGATTTTGGAATTTGGCGCATTGGTCCAACCTTTTAACTTTAGTTTTCTATCGCTTCTATAACATATTTAAAACTAAAAAAGGAAACGGGGAACGAATAATGGCTGTTGAAACCAAAGTGAAAACTTATTTAAACTTTATCAATGGAGAATGGAAATCCTCCTCTACCAATGAAGTAGCAGCTAGTATTAATCCTGCAAATAAACATGATATTGTAGGATATATTCAAAAGTCATCCAAAGAAGATGTAGATTTGGCAGTTGCAGCAGCAAATAATGCCCAAATCCAATGGAGAAAACTATCTGCTCCTGCCAGGGGGAACTATCTTTTTCAAATGGCTGATATTTTGGAAAGAAATCTGGATGAAATCGCAGAAACAATGACAAGAGAAATGGGAAAAACGCTTCCTGAAGCCAAAGGAGAAACGGCTCGTGGGGTGGCTATCCTTCGATATTATGCGGGTGAAGGAATGCGCCCAGTAGGAGATGTCATTCCTTCTACTGATGCAGAAGCTCTTATGTTTACTAGTCGTGTGCCGCTAGGAGTAGTAGGTGTAATTACACCATGGAATTTCCCTGTGGCCATACCTATATGGAAAATGGCCCCAGCCCTTGTGTATGGTAACACGGTTGTTCTTAAACCTGCACAAGAAACAGCAGTTACTGCAGCAAAAGTGATTGAATGCATAGCCGAAGCTGGATTACCAGCTGGTGTTATAAATATGGTAACAGGGTCTGGATCTGTGATTGGCCAGGGGATTGTCAATCATCCTAATATTAATGGAATTACGTTTACCGGTTCAGACCAAGTAGGTAAGCTTGTAGGTCAAGGAGCTCTAGACCGCGGAGCAAAATATCAACTAGAGATGGGTGGAAAAAACCCTGTAATTGTTGCAGCCGATGCGGATCTTGATTTAGCTGTAGAAGCCACTATCAGCGGAGGACTTCGTTCGACAGGACAAAAATGTACAGCCACAAGCCGTGTAATTGTTCAAAGTGAAATTTACGATACGTTTAAGGAGAAATTACTTGCGTATGTAAAGGGAATTAAAATAGGTCATGGATTAAACGAGGAGACATGGATGGGGCCTTGTGCCAGTGAAAGTCAATTGAGTACGGTATTATCTTATATCGAAAAGGGAAAAGCAGAAGGTGCCACTTTGATTTATGGCGGCGACAGATGCATTGAAAATGAGCTTGAAAACGGATTCTATATACAGCCAACTATATTTGAAAATGTCACCTCAGATATGATAATTGCACAGGAGGAAATTTTCGGACCGGTCTTAGTATTAATAAAGGCAGAAACCATCCAACAAGCATTAAAGGTTGCAAATGATGTTAAGTTCGGATTAAGTGCCTCTATCTTCACCAAGAATATTGGCAATATTCTTACTTTTATTAATGATATGGATGCAGGTCTTGTTCGGATTAACGCAGAAAGTGCTGGAGTGGAACTTCAAGCTCCATTTGGTGGAATGAAGCAATCCAGCTCTGGCTCCCGTGAGCAGGGACAAGCAGCCATCGAGTTCTTCACCTCCATAAAAACAGTCTTCGTAAAGCCGTAACGATAATTTGAAAGTCTCCCCTGGAATTGAAAATAGGGGAGGCTTTATCTAATTGAATAGCGGTCCCTTTGTTGATTTAACCGTTTAGCTGACAATTATAGGGGAAATAGTGAAGTAAAGAGATGAAGACTAAGGGATAAAAAGGGAAGATCGTTCCTTCTTAAGAAGGCCGAAACGGAAGATTGGAAAGGTGAGAAGCGATATGAAACCTAAATTTCACGGGATAATTCCCCCTGTACCTACTATTTTTGACAGTACGGGAAAAATTGATTGTAAAGGAATGGAACTGTTAATTGATTATTTGATAGATTCAGGAGTGAATGGTCTTTTTTTCCTTGGTACTGGTGGTGAGTTTAGTCAGATGTCGATTGAGGAGCGAAAAGAATTAGCTGCTTTTGCAACAGACTATGTAAATGGAAGATTGCCTGTTTTAATTGGTACAGGTAGTCCAAATACTCGTGAAGTCATTTCTTTAAGTCAGCACAGCAAAGAGATTGGTGCAGATGGTGTTGTGATCATTAATCCATATTATATGACATTAACGGATGAAAATCTTTACAGACACTATGGCATCATTGCCGAAACGGTTGATATTCCTATTCTTTTGTATAACTTTCCTGCTTTGACTGGACAAGACTTGACACCCGACATGGTTCTAAAATTAGCAAAATCCTATCCAAACATTGTGGGTATTAAGGATACAATCGATTCTGCTGGTCATATTGGTGAAATCATCCTGAAAGTGAAATCGGAACGTCCTGATTTTTCTGTGTTTGCCGGCTATGATGACCATTTATGGAACACACTCTCTTTAGGGGGTGATGGAGCTATCCCTGCAAGTGGTAACTTTGCTCCTGAACTAACAGTCGGTATGTATCATGCATTTCAATCTAAGGAATATCAAAAAGGAATAGAGCTTCATCAAAGATTAGCAAATCTTCCACTCCTATATAAACTAGATTCACCGTTTGCAAATGTCATTAAAGAAGCGATTCATATGCGTGGTATAAAGATATCTACTTATGTATTACCATCTGCTAAACCGTTAGAAAATGATAAAAAAGAAGAATTAAGAAAGATACTTACACAAGCTTCATTATTAGAATCAGAAGAGAAGTTGCTGACTTAAAGTTTAGGACTTTTTGCTGTTTAGGATAGATAGATAAGTTTGATCGTTTAAAATACTAAACAGCATGATATGGATTTTCTGCAGGATAAGGGTCTAAATATACAGGAAACTCATTGCTCTGAATACTAATTAGCCTTTTATGCTTGCCACTCCATATATGTCATAAAAACTAGCTGTCCGTAACACTGTCTCATCTTTTGAGGGGGAGTAAGGGATGATTACTGTAACTTTTTATAAAGATAATCAGTTAAGGTTTGGTGTGAAAACGGATAAAGGAATTCTTGACGTAGAAGCTGCAATTGCAAAGTTTCCTGAATTAGACGATACCCCTATATCTGTTCCAGAGCTTATTTCTAAAGGTGAGAAAGGAAAGCAAGCGTTAGCAAGAATAGTTGATAGGGCTTATCATGAGGGGGATTTATTCTATTCGGAGGATTCATTGATATTTGGGCCATGTGTACCCGAACCGCAAAAAATAGTTTGTGTCGGGCTTAACTATAAAAAACATGCAGATGAATGTAAGATGGAGTATCCGACAGCACCCCTTTTGTTTAGCAAATTTAATAATACGCTTACCGGTCATGGAACAGATATTCCTTTACCAGAAAAATCATCTCAAGTTGATTATGAAGCCGAATTAGCCATTGTTATTGGTAAACAGGCGAAGAATGTTAGACAGGAAGAAGCGCTCTCTTATGTTTATGGTTACTGCAATGCTAATGCTTTGTCTGCTAGAGACTTGCAATTCAAAACCCCTCAATGGTTACTTGGGAAGACATGTGATGGATTTTGCCCTATAGGTCCATATCTTGTCAGTGCTGAGGAAGTAGGGAATCCGAACAATTTGCATATCCGCTCAATCGTAAACGGGGTAGTACGACAAGATTCCTCTACTTCAGATATGATTTTCTTTTGTGATGAAATTGTAAGTTATATTTCCGATCATATGACGCTTTACCCAGGGGATTTAATACTGACTGGAACTCCTGAAGGAGTTATTGCAGGTTATCCTGAGGAAAAGAAAGTTTGGTTAAAAGATCGTGACGAGGTAACGATTGAGGTTGAAAAGTTGGGGTGTTTGACAAATACATTAAGAAAAATAAATAAATATTAGTCTCATAATGTGATCTAGGAGAAAACGGGGGCGGTGCATTCATTGCTTGCTTTTTGTTTACAGGGTTTTCTAAGCGCAGAACGTTTTAATATCTGTACCATCTGCTTTGAATAGACTTGCATTCATAGTAGAAACTCGGAAAAACAATGTACTTGTGTAGTGAGACATCGGTAATTTTATAGATACATATAGTTATATAAAAGATGGTGGGGAAGTTCAAATTCATGATTGTCCAGATTATGTATAAATGGTTTCAATATGTTTGTTTATCATGTGGTGAAAAGCCGACTTAAGAAGATTTAACAACTTGTGATGGACCAGTTTAAAATGGAATAATTGTATATAGAAAGTATGAATCTGATGCACATTTTTGTCACCATTGTATCGATTACTTTAATAATTCATATTTAATCGAGGATATGAGCATTATTGAGGATTTTCCGGCTAATTTTATTAACTTGTTTACATAATGAACCTTATTTTCAGTGAGCAGCAGTAATGCTGCTCTTTTTGTAGAAGAAAGTTTATAGTGCAGGATATTAACAGTGATGTGCTGCGTATACGGAATTTGTAAAAGGTAGATTTTTGTCGAAAAATTTCACACCTTATTATGTTGAATTTTGTAATAAATATATTACGTTTTAACTGGTATAAAAGTATAATATAGAAGTTTGCTAGATTATAAACAGGGGGATCTTTTATGAAAAAAACAATTGTATTATCAGCTCTATTTGCTTTGAGCCTACCTTTTGCTCAGGCAAGTGCAGCCGAAACAGCACCTACTTACCGTTATGCAGGAGAGGACCGCTTTAAAACATCAGTAGCACTTGCTGATGAATGGGTGGAATCAGATGTAGCTGTACTTGCAACTGGAAGAAACTATCCGGATGCCTTAAGTGCAACTCCGCTTGCAGCTAAGCATGAAGCACCATTGCTGTTAACAGATAAAAATGCTGTTCCAAGCAGCGTTATTACGAAGTTAAAAGAACTTGGCGTGACGAAGGTTTACCTGATCGGCGGAACTGGCGTTATCTCAACTGCTGTTGAGACGCAGCTGAAAAATGCAGGAGTAAACACAATTACACGTATTGCTGGAATTGACAGATATGATACATCTGTAAAAGTGGCGAAAGAGGTAGGAATTGAAGCAGGAGGTCTTGTGGTAGCTTCAGGTGAGAATTACCCTGATGCGTTATCCATTGCACCGGTCGCCGGGATTATCCAATCCCCAATTCTGTTAACTCGAAGCACAGATCTTCCGGGTGTCGTTAAAAATTATGTCAAATCAGCAGATGCAGATTTCGCCATTGTTGCGGGCGGATCAGCAGTCGTATCAGAGAAAGCTACAGAAACATTGCCGGAAACGATTAGACTTGGCGGAAGTAACCGTTATGCGACAAATAGCCAAATTGTAGACTTTGCAGTTCAAGAGGGTATCTATGATATGGATTATCCATTCATTGCTACAGGAACAAACTTCCCGGATGCTCTTTCTGCTTCAGCCCTTGCAGCCGGCTGGTTCAACGGTGTGATTCTGACAGATCCAAACGAGCCTAAAGCGACAACAAAACAGACAGTACAGAAATATGCAGACCTAGCTGAAGAATATGAAATTGTCGGCGGCGTAAATGCATTGCCTGAAACTACGATTGCAAAACTTTTTCAATAATAATGGATTACAAAGCTCTGATGAATGATCAGGGCTTTTTTCTATTTGTCTGGAGCTTTTGGAAAATAAAAAAGCATGGAAGTTAGGAACTCAGCATGCTTCAAACTTATTCATTTGGCGGATGATAGATGCTTTGGGGATTCAGCTCGAGATTGACAAACGAGGATTTAACAGACCTCCATCCTATGGAATGCAAACCAAAACGGGGACAGGATCTTACACAGCTTAAAGTTAGTCGCTTAAATATCTTGCGATGAACCTACCACCGGTGTGTCTTTTTGACGGAAGCTAGTCAAGATCTACAAGAGTCAAGTAAACAAAACTTAGCAAGGATGAAAAAGGCTGCAGAAAAAGGGAACAGCCTTTTTCAAAAATCAATCATTCTTCTTCAAAAAGCTTTTCTCCTTCATGGAGTCTCATCGCAATCCGAACTGTGTGCGGCATTTCTCTTGCGGTAGGGGCATGACCTGCAAGGTATCTTGTCATCGCGAGAATCATCGTTTCCTGTGCTCGTTCTGATAATGACGATTCTTCTCCAGCCCAATAATCATGCTCAACGACACCTGCTTCATACATTTGGAAAGAATGAAATTCAGCGTCCTCTCGAAGCAAGGAATGACCGAGTATGTTGAAGAGGGGGGCTTTTTCTCCGCCGCCCACTAAATACGTCATTACCCAACGAGCAGCTTCTGTCACTTGCTGCTGTTTATTCATGATTTCCAATAATTCTGAAGGATCATGAGGTGTTTTTACAGCTTCAGCGGGTTGTGGTTTTCTAGCAGTAGGCATGTTTAGGAAACGATCAAGATAAACACTCATTGCACCATGGAATAGAGCACGTGTCAATTCCACAGTTGTGGAACGTCGCAAGCTTTGGTGTACCGCATGTGTATGGGTGAACGTATGAAGTACAGTAATCCAATCATTGAAATCATTTTGTGTATGGAAGCGCGCAATTCTTTCAGCTGCAGCTAATGAAACCAATTGTGCTAACCGAACAGGTGTGACACCAGACTCAAGAGCTTGCATCATCATCTGGATCGTTTCAATCGGCTGGTCAGATAAGAGCTGTTCAACCAATGCATTTTCATCAAAATCGGCTACTTCTATTGACTTTCCAGCTTTGATGGTGTCTTCTAGTTTTTCAAAAGCTTCGTTTAATGGTTTGACAAGGTTGACTGGAGATTGCCAGCTATGGGATTCCTCGCTCCGAGACACGTTTGAAATACCAGGCAACAATGAAGTCAACACATAGGGACGATATTCTTCTCCGATGTGTTCCAAAATCTCAAACGCCTTGTTATGGAAGTCAAGTGTATGTCCCGTATTGATATAAAAGTGATCCGTTACTGCCGCCATCATCATGTCCGCTAATTGTACATCCGTGCTACCTGATTCCATAGCTGTCAACAAAACACGCTCAGCACCTTGTGCATCACGGACCTCCACACAATGCCGGTACCACTTTGCAAGCTGTTCGACAGATTGGTTTTCCATCTCATTCGTCACCGGCAATGATCCTAGTAAAAAGCGTGTTCCCATACCAGAGCTTTCACGAGCTACATGGACCAGACCTTGATACAAGGCAAGAATCTGACCTGTTTTGTCCAGTTTAGGTAATATGTTCGTCATCGCTGTTAAAATCGTCAGACCAGAACGCCATCCACTTTGTCGATGCTTTGTTCCGAACTCCACGCCAACTTTTGCGATTTCGCTAGTGGAGATCCCCGCTTCTACTAGACCGACAACTGCTTTAGCGATGACTAAGCTTAAGCTTTGCTCTAGACCTTCTCGGAGTCGTTGCTGTAATTTTTCAACGGTTACTTTATGGTGTGGTTTCGGCTTCACCCAAACTTCTCCGTCCTTTACCTCTACAGGGTAGGTAGGCACGTCATCCGCCCAAGGATCGAGCGTGCCACCGCTCTTTACATCAAATCGAGCATGATGCCAGTGACAAGTCAGAATTCCATCACATAGGCTACCCATATGTAAAGGAAAACCCATGTGCGGACAACGGTTATCGACAGCATGTAATTCACCTTCATGTAGAAATACAGCTATACCGTGTTTACCGCCCTTAACAACTTTTGCACCATCATTCTTCAACGTCTCAAGTTGGCCAACATGTATTGCCTCTGCCAATGAACACACTCTCCTTTAAAAGTTCATCCTTCCAACACAGCTTCTTAATTTCTATGATGATCATTATCTACTACTTTATATTAATTATAAAAAAGTGTAATCCTTCATAAGTTGAAAATTTTCTCATCCAAAAGTCTGAGATTGTTGAAACATCTTATTTGGAGGGTTTAGACAACTTGTAAATGTATCTGATGATGATAATGAAAACCATATCCCGAAAAAGGAGTACGCATGTGACCATTGTGGGCTATGGACCAGTAAACCGATGTCAGCATCTCACAAAATCATCATGATCAGAGTGATCGCAATGATAAATGATAAACGCATGAGACCATTTAATACAGATAGGGCAACAAGGACAAGGAAAGTGAAAATAGGAATACCGATCAATGATGAAGCGGATCAAACCAATCATTAAAAAAATATGGATGTGAAAAATAGTCTATCCTTTTCTTCTTCACTAATTTAAGGGAGGGTTTTTTATAGTAGGTAACTATACAATTCTCTCTAACAAATCCCCCACTTTTTCTGCCATGACACGAGGTGGATAAGGCATCCCATTCTTTAACCACCATTCCACTACTCCAACGTAAGCATTTGCTACAAATTGAACAATTACATCTTCATTTTGACCATAATTTTTTCCTTTTGTTATGTCCACATCTTTCTTGAACTCTTCGATATTAAACTTAAGGAACTGACTACGAAAATATGGAGCTCCTTCACTCGCCAGCATCGTCGAAAAGAATAAATAATTACTCTTAAAGTATTCCATACAGTGTACAGTCGATTCAATATAATCCATTTCAGTTGCCGACTCACAAAAATTACTCATGTTGTTTATATGTTCTTCCATGATCTTATCTAACAGATCAAATTTATCCAAGTAATGAAGATAGATGGTTCCCCGGTTCACATTCGCCCTGTCGGCAATATCCTGAATGGTTATGTCATCAAAACTTTTTTCAGACATCAATTCGATCAGAGCCTTTTTAATGGCTTCCTGGCTTTTGGTTATTCTTCTATCTACTTTTGGCAATGTTTGGTCACCAGACTTTCCTAAAGATAATCAACAATTTTTATTGGTTTGTTGAGTAATCAACGAATTGCGTTGATTTAACCATTGAGAGCATCGTATTTCTATTTAATAATTATAAACAGATGTTGATTAATCAATCAATGATGCTTTTCTTTTTTGAACGAAGTCAATGTACACCATGATAGTCACAAAAGAATTATTTTCAAATCAAAAATAAGAAAGGGTGTTATTTTTAAAATGAAAAAAAAATCTATTATCACACGTGTACTCACAGTGATAGCACTGGGCTTGCTTTTATCCGCAACCATCGTTGCATCCAAGACCGGCGCTAGTGATGCATACACGCCGGACATGTCCAATGGAGCAGACAACTTTTACAAAAGCAACAAGGTAACCATGAAGAAGGTTGAGTTTAAAAATCAATACAACATGAAAGTTGCAGGGAATCTTTTTATTCCTAAAGGTTTGAAGAAGAACACCAAAAATCCTGCGATCATTGTCGGGCATCCTATGGGCGCAGTAAAAGAACAAAGTGCGAATCTGTATGCCACTAAAATGGCTGAACGGGGATTCGTTACTTTGTCCTTGGATTTGTCTTTCTGGGGAGAAAGTGAGGGTCACCCTCGCAACGCTGTTTCCCCGGATATCTATGCCGAGGATTTCAGTGCTGCGGTGGATTTCCTGGGCACCCGGCCGTTTGTTGACAGGGATCGGATTGGTGTTCTCGGGATTTGTGGCAGCGGGAGCTTTGCCATCAGCGCAGCCAAGATCGACCCGCGCATGAAAGCCATTGCGACAGTCAGTATGTACGACATGGGTGCCGCCAATCGTAACGGGCTTAAACACTCACAGACTCTCGAGCAGAGAAAGAAAATTCTCGAAGAGGCAGCGGAACAACGCTATGTGGAGTTCACAGGCGGTAAAACCAAATACACCAGTGGGACAGTACATGAACTAAATGAAAACTCTACCGCCATTGAACGTGAGTTTTATGACTTCTACCGCACTCCAAGAGGTGAATACACTCCAAAGGGCTCGTCACCTGAACTCACGACACACCCGACGCTGACGAGTAACGTCAAGTTCATGAATTTCTACCCGTTCGAAGACATAGAGACGATTTCTCCTCGTCCAATGCTTTTCATTACAGGTGAAAACGCTCATTCCAGAGAGTTCAGCGAAGACGCCTACAAGCTGGCGGGCGAACCGAAGGAACTCTACATTGTTCCGGGCGCAGGTCATGTGGATCTGTACGACCGGGTGAATTTAATCCCTTTTGACAAGCTCGAGTCCTTCTTCAAAGAAAATCTAAAGAAAAAATAAGGCTTGTGTTGAAGATCGTAGAGAGCTTTGCGTGCCAATGGTAATTTGAGTGAAACCACTGTGTGAATCCTGCCTATCTTGTCGGGATTCACACTTTTTTGTCTGAATTGAATTCCATACGCAATGTAGATTTGAAGGATGTTGTTAATCATTACCATATGCTGGAGTTTTTTATGCTTTAACGAATAGAAAAGAAGTCAGTATGAAAGTAATTCCCTTACCATCTAAAGATAACGATATTCAACTTGGATTACTGGTCAGATAGAAACCAAGTCACGATGAATTTACGGGACAATAAAACGAAATTATGAGGAGGAAAACGGGATAAAAAAACGATTATTTCATTTATTTGCATTACTGCTAGTTCTGATACAAAGGACATGTCTCAACAAGAAGAGAATGCCTCTGGTGCAAAATCTGGGGAAATGGTCGTAAAAGCTTTCAATTTAAAATGCCTCATCGTTTTGAGGTATTTAATACTAAAAGTAAGTTAATGGTAATGTTTGTATATTTAACTTATATGCAAATACACTAGGGGGATTTTAATGAAAAAGAACGTTCAACGGATACTGTTATCACTCATGGTATCCTCAATATTATTAACAGCTTGCAATAACAGGACCAATGAAGAAAACACAAGCAGCGAAGAAAATTTGACTACCCATCAAAGCAGCAAACAAGGAGTGACAGCTGATGAATCAAACAACGGGGATAGCCAAGATTCTACACTTGATAATGAAGGGTCAGATGCTATGGAAGATATAAGAATAAAATTAACATTTAACAACCAAGAAGTCATTGTCAACATGGATGATAATCCAACAAGTAAGGATTTTTTATCATTACTCCCACTTACATTAACATTTGAAGATTATGCAGGAACGGAAAAAATTAGTTATCCATCAGATAAATTATCTACTGAAGAGGCACCATCAGGAATTGACCCTGCAGTTGGAGACTTCACTTATTATGCTCCATGGGGGAATTTAGCTATATATTATAAGGATTTTGGCTATTCAAATGGGCTTATTAAACTAGGGGAAATTGAATCTGGCATAGAAAAGCTTGAAAATCTTAACGGCGATTTTACAGTGGAAATTGAAAAAATGGATTAAATGTAGTGCTGCTATTCATTTCAAGACTTCAATTCAATTCTCTTCAAAGCAAACTGTATTCCTTGTTGATTAGTTCTGAAATGATTTTCGAAAGATAGAGGTGAGTGAAGTTGAAAAAAATTTTAGCGGTATTTTTCTGGCAATACTTATAATTGAGGGCTGTTCTGAGAATGAACAACAAACTACAGTTTATGAACGTAAAAATTATTTAGATGAGCTAAAAAATCAAAGATACGAAGTACTAGCTTAAAACCTTGAGGATTCCTTGGTCTATATCTATATCATCTTCAATCAGTACAAAACTTGGGCACCCTCTGTAATCGATTATTATGATGGTAAATTGTACGTGACAGAAAGTGCACTATCTGGTCGTGTTCCTTCGGCTGGAGATTTCGATTATTATGCCCCTTGGATTGACGTAACTATATTTTATGAAGATTGGCGTTATTCAGAGGGGCTTATTAAACTAGGAATGATCGAATCTGGAGTAGAGAAATTTCTAGATATCAACAGTGATTTTACAGTTGCAATTTAAAAAGCTGACTATTTGATAAAGGAAAATAGCTCCTTTAATAACTCACCTTTACGCAGCTAGAAAATGACACTTTCCTGAAAGAAGGGAATCTATTTTATGACTAAACGGAATAACTTACTTATATTTATATTAACCACCGGTGTTTTCGGAATTATTAATACTGAAATGGGAGTTATTGGAATCTTGCCTTCCATTGCTGATCACTTTCATGTCAGTGTATCAAAAGCAGGATTGCTGGTGAGTCTTTTTGCCCTTGCTGTTGCTGTATCTGGTCCAACTATGCCGTTATTATTTTCGGGGATGAATCGGAAGACGGTTATGTTACTTGTACTAGGTGTTTTCGTTTTGGGGAATGTTGTATCCATATTTACAACTAACTTTACCCTTGCCTTAATTGCTCGTGTAGTTCCAGCCTTTTTTCATCCCATTTACTGTTCATTGGCATTTACAGTAGCTGCAGCCTCAGTTAGCAAGGAAGAAGCTCCAAAAGCTGTTTCTAAAGTATTTATTGGGGTATCTGCGGGAATGGTCATTGGTGTGCCAGTCGTAAGTTTTATTGCTAATGTCGTTTCGATTGAAATGGCGATGGCATTCTTTGCTATTGTTAATGCTATTGTATTCATTGCTACATTGATTTTTGTACCATCTATGCCTGTTGAGGAAAGACTTTCTTACGGAGTGCAATTATCCGTATTAAAAAAATCAATTACATGGCTTTCCATTGTGGCTGTCATTTTATTAAACTCAGCCGTCTTTGGAGTTTATAGTTATTTAGCTGAATATTTGAAAACTGTAACAAATATGTCTTCGAACACTATTAGTTTAATGTTACTTATTTACGGAGGAGCCAATATTATTGGAAACATTGCGGCAGGAAAGTTACTCACTAAAAATGCTAACTATTCTGTAGTGATTTTCCCTTTTGCATTGGGAGCCGTTTACATCATATTATTCTTATTTGGACAGTTCACCATACCTATGGCTATCATTACGTTAATTTGGGGAATTATAGCTGGTATAGGGGGTAATATCAATCAATACTGGATCACGTCTTCTGCCCCCGAAGCTCCTGATTTCGCTAATGGAATATTTTTAACAGCAGTTAATTTGGGTACAACGATTGGTGCTGCAGCAGGTGGATTATTTATATCAGAGATGGGTACACAATACATCGTATTAGTGGGATTCTTATCGTTAATATTGAGTTTGGTATTTATTTTACTTAGAAATTATAAGTATAGTCCTACAAAACAACTTTCTAGATAAGGAATCATTTCAATTTCTTTGAGATTTTCCTGTTCATTATTGATTTATGATCTCTGTCCTATTTTCTTTTAGTACGAATTGCTACAAATAACGGGTATTTGTTTCTTTGCAACAATCGGGCCATTTAATGGAGTAACACTTCTTATGAGATGGATATTTAAATTGTATGAGATTGTGAGGAAATGTAATTAAACTAACTGGAGTTGAAAAAGAAACGTGTTAAAAATAAAAAAACATACAAGGTGCTTATAATTTAACTAGTGTGTTGATCCAAGGAGGATTAATGACTTTTTTGCTGAAATACAGTTTAAATTTCTATAATGGTTCAAACTGCTAATATGTGACTTTAACTTGTTAAGATTACATGCTACGGTTCCTTTATCACGCAACCATACAGTTGCTTATGCTTGACAAGCAACCGTGGAGTTGCCTATACTCGATATATGAATTGGGACAAAGACGCTATATTCAAAGCACTTGGCGACTCGACTCGGCGGCTTATAATAGACGAACTTTCCGACCGCAACGAGCAGACGTTGTATGAACTCACGGTACGTCTTATTACGAAGCACGACCTTTCCATTACGCGACAGGCGATAGCTAAACATCTTTCTGTACTGGAAGATGCAGGGCTCGCAAAATCAAAAAGAAAGGGAAAATATCGAGTAGTTATATTTAACAACGAACCACTTAAAAATTTGCTGAAAGGATGGATAGAGTAATTTATTTAAAAACTTCTGACGAATGTAGGTTTTTTCTGCTTGGAACCAGATTGTTTGCAGAGCACCAACATGGTAAATATCAAAGGAGGCAAAACATTATGAAAATCATTGTTACCAGTTTATTCGTACAAGACCAAGACAAGGCACTGGAATTTTATTCAGAAAAGCTGGGATTTCTAAAAAAGCATGACGTTCCCATGGGGAAATTCAGATGGATTACGCTTGTTTCTCCCGATGATCAAGACGGTACCGAGCTTTTACTCGAACCGAATGAACATCCTGCCGCAAAGGAGTATCAAAAGAAGATATCTGCCGAGGGCATCCCAGCAACAATGTTTGGCGTTGCGGATATTCGCAAAGAGTACGAACGATTAATGGAAAAAGGCGTGAAGTTTACTATGGAACCGACAAAAATGGGCGAAGTCACAATAGCTGTCTTCGACGATACATGCGGCAACCTAATTCAGATCGTGCAGAAGTAACTTCATGACGAAGCAACGTAGTTCTTATCGACTTTATTGGTAAGTTTTAAGTTCAGTGAAGTGTTTTTTATCAAAAAATAAACAACTTTATGTTAACCCTGTCCTAATTTTAGGACGGGGTTATACCTTTTTAAGGGTTATTATTTCCGGATTGATAAATGTAGTTTTAGTCTTTGTAGACGGTAGTATCCTTCGTGGAATAGTTAGTCTCTTATTTTTTACTATTGTCCTTTACTATGGTTTACGAAAGAAAGTTTGGGCAGAATTAATCGTAAAATGTATGGTATGGATACATATAGTTTTATTGATAGGGTTTGTGGCGTTAAATAATGCAGGTGTCAACTTCAGAGGCAATACATTTACAGCAGCACATTTGTATCATTTGACTAATGACACTAATGTGCTGCTTATTTTGGCTGCAAAAAAAAGCAGCATTTTTCTTCTTCGAACGGTACAGGTTATGTAAAAAAGTATAGTATTTTGACACTTCCTAATACTAACTTTAAGGGAGGAAGAAGGATGCCTAACATAGAAATTCAAAAATGCCTTAAAGAAAATATCATAAATATAAAGAATACTTTTCACGATACATCAGACATTATCGTAAGAAATATAAAAGTGGGCTTCAAAGGTCCTTTAGAAATAGATATTGTCTATCTGGACGGAATTATTGATTTAGATCTTATTCAGGAATATGTGGTCAAGCCTTTATTAGAACCATTCAAGACAGTAGGTTTTAAGGAATCAATAATTGATCAAATAATTGAAAGAATAATTGAATCGGCAGATGTGAAAACCACTACTAAGTATAAAGAATTGATCGATGCTATCGTACAAGGAAATACCGTTTTACTGATTAACGGGTATCAAAAAGGAATAATTATACCATCTCCTAAGTGGGCGGAAAGAAGCATCGAAGCATCAATAGGGGAACGTTCAGCAAGAGGTCCGCAAATTGGATTAACAGAAAAAATGAAAACAAATATTAATTTGATAAGAGGTTCATTAAGAACTCCCGATTTTTGTGTAGAAACAGTAGAATTTGGCTCTCTTTCACCAACATCTGTTTCTATATTATATATAGAAGGTATTGTTGATAAAGGAATATTAAAAGAAGTTAAAAAGAGGCTAAAAAGTCTTACCATAAAGTATGTCCTTAGTGAAAGAGTATTGGAGGATGTGTTAGAAGGAAAACCAAGGTCTTTTTTTCCTCGAGTAAGACATTCAGAACGAATTGACGGGGTAGTATCTTCCTTATTTGAAGGAAGAGTGGTAGTTATTGTTGATGGGAACCCTTTCGCCATCATAGCCCCTGCTTTATTTATTGATTTTATGCATGCCCCTGATGAATATCACATATCAATGGGCAGGTTTACTAACCGAATCATGCGCTTGATTGCCTTTATATTAGGAGTATATCTACCTGGCGTTTATATTGCGATAGCAAATTTTCATAAAGATGATTTGCCAAACAAAATATCAAAAGCAATCATTTCTAAGGAGGAGCTCTTACCAACCTTTTGGGAAATTTTCATTCTTATATTTTTGATAAGAATGTTAGTAGATGTTGCGTTTCGTCTTCCGAAAAGTGGGGTAATTTTGGTATCTTTAATTGGAACAATCGTAATTGGTGAAACAGCGGTTACTGCAAAATTAATCCACCCAGTAAGTCTAATCGTTATAGGGATAACATCTCTTTCTAGTTTCTTAGGGGCTAATAGAGGACTAGTGGGAGCTGATACCACTTTAAGAATGCTTTTTTTGATTATTGCTAATTTTTGGGGGTTTAACGGTATAATCATTGCTACAACAATTCTAATCATTTATATGGTGAGTCTAAATTCAGTAGGTGTTCCCTATCTTTCACCTTTAATTCCATTTAAAATGCAGGAATTGAAAGATACATTTTATAGAGAAGATTTACAGAAACTTATTAATAGCAAGCATTCTTATACCGAAGATAATGATTAATATTTGCTCGTACATTATTAGCGGACCTTTATTGATGTTGACTTTTCCTTTGCGGATTGGAAATGATTCTAAGTTCTCAGGATATAGAAGATAAACTCATCCGAATAGTGAGTTTTATTCAGGGGCTTCAATCCAAGAAGATATGCAAATGAATTTGAGTTATGGTATTACTTTGGTGGATACTTTAAAGGTTCTGGAACTTTATATGATTTTTCAAAAAATGATTTATACACCGATATTGAGGAAGCTTTAAAAATGTTACTTATATAATTAATTTGTTCTTGTTCTATTCAACAATCGGGGCGATTGCTTAATAAAGTATCGCCTCTTCTTATTGAAGTAAAGGCAGGTTAGTTGAACAAAGGATGTTATTATAAAATTTATTATTTTACTTTTTTACGCCGGAGGTACATAACTTGGAGATTAGAAAAGCAAGTAAAGAAGATTTAAAGCAGGTATCAAGGGTATATGTTGATAGTTGGAGAACTACTTATCGTGGTCTAGTACCAGACGATTATCTGAAAGAATTATCATACGAAGAGGCAGAAAAAAGATGGATTGATTTTTCAGATAACGAAAATGAACCTTTTATTTATGTTGCAATTAATGATGAAGGGAAAATTATAGGTTTTGCATCAGGTAAAAGCATTGATGAGAAGAATTTTGATGGAGAATTATATTCACTATATCTCTTACAGGAATGTAGAGGGTTAGGTGTAGGAAGGCAGCTTGTTTCAGCTATTGCCAAGCATTTTAAAGAAAAAGGTATTTATTCTATGATGGTTTGGGTAATGAAACAGAATAAATCTGGACTTGGTTTTTACGAACGTATGGGAGGAATAGAATATATTCATAGGATTAGTACGTTTGGTGGAACCAAAGTAGAGGATGTTGCGTATGGCTGGAAAGACATCTCAGTAATATGTTTTGAATAAGAGCAACAAAGATTTAAACGTTGTTTATCTTGTTGAACTATTTGGTGCGTCAGTTAAAGAAGAATTGTGAGTTGAACAATTTTAGGACTGAGGCCATATGGCAGTTATTCTATTAAAGGGGGCTTATCTGGATAGATAAGCTTTTTTATTTGGGCTTGTATAAATATCAGACATTTGAAATAATTGTTATTATTTCCTTTGGAGGATATGCTAATGGCACTAATAACAGGCAAAGTAATGTTGATTTCTGTATTTCTATTAATCATAACCATCATTGAAACACTGGCTTATTCAACGAGAATATCTGGTGCTAGAGTGAAGCTTATAGCAACAGCTCTATCTTTATTTAGTACGATGGTTATCCTTTCGAGATTTTCTACAATGATCCAGCAGCCTCTTACGGCCAAACTGATTGCTGAGGCACCGGATGCAAACAAATTGAATTTTATTGAAGGACAATATCGCTTGCTTATTGGTGTAACATCTATAGGTGTATTAATAGGAATACTTTTATTCCCCACGTTTATTTCAATATTCTCCAGAGCCATTATTCAATTGTCAAATGAAAGAGGTTCGATTGTGTCTCTTGTAGTGAAAAACTTAAACATCACTGGGATAAAAAAAGTTATTAAGTGTATAAGGCTCCCTAGAATTTCTTACCTAAGTGGAATTACTTTAAGGACAATTCCAAAGCGTCTATTTTGTATAAATGTCATTATCTCAGCCGTATTTACAATTGGTGTGCTTTCCTCAATCTATGCTTCAATGCTGGTGCCGAAAGATTACGCACAGGCAGCATTAATGTCTTCGGGTATTATTAACGGAATTGCCACCATTCTCTTAACATTGTTCATAGATCCAAAAGCATCGGTTCTAGCGGACAGGGTTGTTAAGAAAGAGAGTAAATATATCTTCTTAAAAAGTTATTCATTAACTATGATTAGTTCGAAATTTGTAGGGACGATAGTTGCACAGGTTATTTTTATCCCTGCGGCATATTATGTAGCGTGGTTTTCTGAGTGGATATAAGAAATGGCTATTAAACTACCGGAGGCGATAGCAGCAAAATGTGCGATCGCTCTTTTCATTGGAGTTTGGGACAGAATAGCAGAATAATAAGTCCTTTTAAACAAGATTAGGTTTAATAGAGGAGGATTTTGTATGCGATGTTTTTGTGAGCACAAGGAAACATATAATTTAAAAGTTGAAGGTGAAGTTGATACAGATCCTATTTGGTGTAATCAATGCGGCTGTAACTTTGATATAGAGGAAGCTCCCATCTCAAATGGATTAAAAGATGAGCTTGTCAGATGGATAATGATGTACGGTGATTGGATTAACTGGGATAAAGATACTTTGCGTCCCAATGGAATAGGGTTGGAAAATATTCATAATAAATTAGGCGAACACCTTACAGAAAAAGTGAAGAAAGAACTGGGTACTAAATACAAAGTGACTTTTTCTCCTTCTACGACAGCCAGGTTGTATGCTGGATTAGATTTCTAATGAGATAACCCCGTAGTATTCAAGGATCGGTATTAAACAATCGGGGGCGATTGCTTAACAAAGTGTCGCCTCTTCTTATTAAAGTAAAGGGCAGTTTAAGGGAATAAGTCTTATCTTATTATTGGATAAAATGTATAATAAAGTAAGAGATGATCCAATTGAGGTTTCATTTG
The DNA here is from genome assembly GCF_019933155.2 of Metabacillus dongyingensis. NCBI lineage: Bacteria > Bacillati > Bacillota > Bacilli > Caryophanales > Bacillaceae > Metabacillus > Metabacillus dongyingensis. The sequence continues at coordinate 255,927 of NZ_OK052578.1, forward strand.
CCCTTCAAGCAAAAAAATTCTTTTAAAGAAAAAGATCGGTAACATGCAATCATCTGATTTTAGAAGAATACTAGCACTTTATAAAAAACTAAACCCATAAATGTAATAGCCCTTGATGAAAGAGAACCATATGGGGTTCAAATGAACGTTTTTCAGCCAATTAAGCCCGGGATGAATTTACCGGACCCTCATCAAAACTGGGGTATAAGTACTAAAAATGTAAAAGCGATGGATTTTAGTGACAAAGAGACAATGCTTGGAGAAATCCATTTATACGGTAAGTTCCAGGGAGTCAATCCGTCAGAGATGAAAAGAGGGGGGGAATAGATGGAGGAGTTAAGAATCGGAAGCCGTCTAAGGAAGGCAAGAGAAAGGAAAAACCTTAGCCAATTAGAAGTATAATCAAGGAGAGGGAAAATCAAATGAACCCTTTGTTATTAGATATTCCTTTACAATTAGAAACAGAAAGGCTAATTCTGCGAGCACCACTTCAAACTGGAGACGGAGAAATTGTGAACCAAGCAATTAGAGATTCCTTTTATGAATTAAAAGCGTGGTTGTCACTTTTCCAAGAACTTCCTACTGTTGAAGAAACAGAGATCATGTTAAGGAATGCTCATATAAATTTTTTAAAAAGAGAAAGTTTTCGTTTTCTTATCTTTGATAAAGGTGGCGGCAAGGACTTTATTGGAACTACGAGCCTTCATGGGATTGACTGGGACATTCCAAAATGTGAAATGGGATACTGGATTAATACAAAATATAGCGGTAATGGATATATGACGGAAGCAGTAAAGGAGTTAGCTAACTTCGGATTAAATCACCTCGCATTTAAGAGAATTGAAATAAGATGTGAATCAAGAAACTTTAAAAGTCGCTTTATACCGGAAAAACTTGGTTTTATATTTGAAGGTACTTTAAGGAAGGAGGATCTATCCGCAGATGGCAGCAAGCTGACTGACACTTGTATTTATTCCAAAATAAATTAACATTGCTTAAATTAAAGGCAGCTAAAAAGAATTATCTCAATTCAAGTCTTCAAGAAAAGGGCGCGATTGTTAAATAAAACTTTATTTTACCCCTATCCAAAACAGGACGGGGGTATTATGGTACGCCAAAGGTTAAAATTTTAATTTGGGAAAAGGGAATGGAATTGCCAAAGGCAAGTGAAGAAGTAGAGAAATACTTTGGATTTGAATAGAATAGAATTTGTCTTTTGTTATTCAACTAAAGGGTGCTTTTCTTTAATAAGATATTAATAGAAGATCTTCAACAATCGGGGGCTTTAATTAAATAAGTGTCACAAAAATAGAAAAAGCCTTCCGTTAGGATGGCTTTTATGCTGTCCAATGCTCAAAAGAAGATATCCCAAGAATAACCCCCTCCTCCCCTGCTTGAAGTGGTATGTTATTCCATTAAAGGGCAGTTAAATGGAGCAAGCGGATTCTGAAGTTCTTCTACATAAGGGCCATATTCTTGAATAAAAGAAGAAAATATTATATAGTCGCAAATTATTAATAAGTGTGATTTTTACTTATTTTTAATACACTTAGAAAAAATTGTTTAACGTGCGTATAATTTTGACCTTCTAAATCGTTATACAGAATGAATAAAAAAGAAGGAGGCTATTATGACTATTTCACGTGATCAAAAGCTTTCAATTTATGATAAATCTCGAGAGCTTAAAACAGAGTTTAACCAGTTAGTTGATGAATTTACAGAAGGTTTGTGGAAGTATTGTCGTTATTTAACTGGTTCACCTTGGGATGGAGAAGATTTGTATCAAGAAACGATGGTAAAGGCGTTTGGTAGCATATATCAACGATGGCATCCAACAAACCCAAAACCGTATCTATACAGAATAGCGACTAATACATGGATTGATCACTGTCGTAAAGAAAAAAGAGTAATTGGTAGTTTAGAGGTAGAAGAAGTTCCAGCAGAAGAAATTCCCGATGGTTTAGATGTAGAAGAAGCTCTTAATCATCTAATAACCCTTTTTACTCCTAGACAATCTGCTGTCTTTCTACTCATGGAAGTATTCTCCTTTACAGCTAAAGAAGTGGCCGGTATTGTTCGGACAACTCCAGGTGCTGTTTATGCAACTTTACAACGCATGAGGAAAAAATTGAATAACCAACCACCTAAAATAAATTCAAAGTCTAATTCTACATCAAAATCAATAAATAGTGAGCATCCTATTATTGAAAAATACTTAAATGCATTGAATAATGGAGATCTTGAAGGGGTACTGTCTATATTTAGTGACGATGCTTATAATGAAGCTTCATTAGGTTTCCAAGAGTTTTCTAAGGATGAAATGCGGTCAGGCTCTATGCAGTTCGGTTTACCTGGTTTCCGAGCTGAAAAGTACAAACTTTGGGGAAAAAATGTCATTGTTTTATTTTATGATGGAGAACAAGGTGCAGAAGTTCACGATATCCAGTATCAAGAAATTGAAAATGGGAAAATTGTTCATCATCGTAGTTATTATTTTAGGAAGGAATTTATGTTTGCTTCCTCTGAAGAGTTAGGTTACCCGGTACAAATCGATAAACCTGTTGTTGATTGGAAATAGGAAAGGCAGCAGTGATATTCCTCCTCCAGCTATTGAAAGAAATGTGAAAGACAAAAGGATTTTTGTATACCAAACTCATAGTTGGGAATCGTTTCTACCTTTGTAGGTTGAAGATCTACCTTTGTAATATATTGAAGGAAAAAATCAGCTGTTTAATAGCAGCTGATTTTTTATTGCATAAAACATACGATACTGCCCCTATTGATCTTTAAGGTTTAAAGCGGTATGTGCATCCTGCAGTCTCACATTTAATTGGTCACCTAAATGATTAGGGTGATAATATCCATTGGCAGTCATAAAATCTGTTATCTTGGCATGTGTATCCACTGCATTTCTTAATTGCTCGCGAAGAGCTGATTTCAGTTCAGGTGTAGCTGTTTCTGTAATAGCAAATGCGAGATTTCTGACAGCAGATTTAGATGAAATCAGAAAATCCGAGGCGATTGCCCGTTCTGTTAATCCTCCCATTCCAGCCATATTTTGCAGGAGATTAGTCATTGTGAGTCTCCTCCCGGTTTGTAATAAAGGTCTGTAGTTGCTTCAGACCTTGACTTCCTGATTCTAAATCACCAGAAAGAATTGTTTTAAGATCTCCATCAGGAAGCAATTTGCACATAGTTACAGCTTTTGTTAAACATACTGTTTTAAATGCAATTAACTCGAGTATCTCCAGTGTTTCATGAAGTCCTAAATATTTTGTCAAGAGTATCGCTCCAATCTTTAAAAACTTCTCTTATCTTGCTTCAGTCTGGAGATACACATCCCACCCAAAATATCCCAATAACCAGTAGTTATTGAATAATATACACATATTAAGGGATTTTAACTTTAGGAGGTGAAGTCATGGAGAAGAAAAGCTTGGCTTATCATGAAACAATGGAAACACATGAGGTATTAAACCTGCAAACTGTATGCTTATTGAAATCAAAGCTTATGCAGGGCCTTTGTTTCGATAAAGATTTAAAAGCACTGATGGAAAAAAATGTTCAACAGTCAATTGCAGCGATAAATGAACTTAAAGAATTTTATAAAGGGGCAAGAACCAATTATATAGAATGAGGTGAAAAAAATGGAAATGGATTATTTGGATCCCCAAGGAGCTGAACATATGCCAGAAATGGCAGATTCGGGCATTGCATTGGAGTTTCTTCTTTCAGTTAAAACGGGCATTCATACATATGCCATTGCGTTAACTGAAACAGCGAGCCCGGAGTTAAGAGAGGCATTATACAGGCAAATGGAACTATCTATTGATTTACACACCGAGATATCTGAATTGATGATAAGCAAGGGCTGGTTATATCCGAAAGATGTTGGCAAGCAAGTTGAGTTGGATCTTAAATCTGCCGACAATGCTTTAATGATTGCCGGGATGAACTTATTCCCGAATGATACGGATAGACTTGGAATGTTCGCAACGCCTAATAAATAAGGGAGGTTAGAGAAAAATGAAAGCTGTCACGTACCAGGGGAATAAAAATGTCCAGGTTAAAGAAGTAAAAGACCCAAAAATTAAAAATGGCGATGATATCATTGTAAAAATAACAACTTCTGCTATATGCGGATCCGATTTGCATTTGATTCATCAAATGATTCCCAATATGCCAACTGATTACGTAATAGGCCATGAACCGATGGGGGTAGTCGAAGAAGTAGGACCGGAAGTAACAAAATTGAAAAAAGGGGATCGGGTAATTATTCCTTTTAATGTAAGCTGCGGGCATTGCTGGTACTGTAACCATGACTTAACCAGCCAATGTGATAATTCAAACCCTCATGGTGAAATGGGCGGCTTCTTTGGATATTCAGAAACAACCGGTGGATTTGCTGGCGGACAAGCTGAATATATGCGTGTTCCATATGGAAACTTTACTCCATTCAAATTACCGGATAACTGCGAAGTAGAAGATGAAAAGTTAGTGTTACTTGCAGATGCAGCCTCAACAGCTTATTGGAGTGTAGATCACTCTGGTGTCAAAGCTGGTGATACTGTCATCGTTTTAGGATGTGGTCCAGTAGGTCTCCTTGCTCAAAAATTTGCCTGGTTTAAAGGTGCTGAGCGTGTTATTGCGGTCGATTACCTCAAATACCGGCTTGAGCATGCGAAACGGACCAATAAAGTGGAGACTGTAAATTTTGAAGAACATGAAAACGTTGGCGAATATTTAAGAGAGATAACACAAGGTGGAGCAGATATAGTTATTGATTGTTCAGGTATGAGCGGCAAGATGACGCCTCTTGAATATCTTGCATCCGGAATGAAGCTTCATGGCGGTGCAATGGGCGGGCTTGTCATTGCATCACAGGCTGTACGCAAAGCTGGGACCATCCAAATTACCGGTGTTTATGGGGGACGTTATAATGGTTTCCCGTTAGGAGACATTTTCCAAAGAAATGTTGACATTAAAACGGGTCAGGCCCCAGTTATTCCGTATATGCCTTTTCTTTACAATCTTATATCTGAAGGAAAGGTTGATATTGGTGATGTAATTACACATGTACTTCCATTAGACCAGGCAAAGCATGGATACGAAGTTTTTGACACAAGGACCGATAATTGTATAAAAGTCATTCTAAAACCTTAAATTGAATAAATCTAAGATGAATTCCTATATATTCTTTTGGAAATGGAGGTTGTTATTTTGAATAACAAGAACTCATTAGGGATAGCAGTTTTTGGCATACTATTAACAACTATCTACACCGCAATACTTGCATCACAACTAATGGCCACAAAAACATAAGGTTGAGTACCTTTATTTCAAAAATAAATTTACAGAAAGATAAAACAATCATTTAAGGCGGTGATCATCCATCGTCTTTTTTGTTGAATCAATGATTTCTTAATTACCGATAATCATTATGGTTAAAGGTATTGTTGGATAATAATTTTATAGTTCTGATCTTCAGCAATCGGACGCATTACACAAATAGTGGATCGTGTCCTTTATTCAACAATCGGGGGCGATTACTTAACAAAAAGTACGAGGAAGAATTCGACACGATATTGATTTACTTGTAGTTCGAACTAAAGATCAGAAGCTTCCTGATGTTAAGATTGAACTTGAAGAAAAGTACTTAGAGGTTAGGCTCACAAAAGAAGAAGTGATAGGAATCATTGTCAGCTTGAATTTGAAAAATAAGAAGAATCAATACGTTACTGTAAATAAGTTTCGAGAGCTATTAGAAAAGTACAAGTACAAAGTTGGAATAAAAAGAAAAACTGAAAATTATATAAAGACTACTTACTACATCATTTCAGAAAGATAAATTAGGAGGAACCAACATGGATGATATTGTGGTCAATGATTACATTGAAGTAATGCTGTTAAGAGACATGAAGCTAAGTCGAAAATCAATGCTATCCAAAGTCAATTTAATACTAAAATCACATAACACTTAGGAGTCAGTTATGGATTTACCAAAAATGATAGCTACTAAAAAGTTTTGATTGATCGAAAAATTACGCCCCTCTCCATTTTGAAAAAAACGTTTAAGTTTACATTAATAACAAGTGGAGTGTACGGTTTTCTACAGGTACCAATTGACCCATTCGAGTTGAAAATAATTTGTAAAGTTTGTAAATTATTTACAAGTAGAAATCCTGATTAAAGGACATAATTTCATCATCAAAAAAATAGTTTCTGTGCAAGCTGAGATCAGCCGAAATACTGGCAACAAAAAGAACATTATAAAAAATAGCAGAGGATTAAGGTTAGATTCTTAATCCTTGTGAATATGCTTCTAAAAAGCAGATCTTCTTATGGCTATTGCAAGTAAGAGCTATTTTCGTTACACTTATTTTTATCAAATCGTAATAATTACGCTTTAAATAATAGGAGTGATTTTTAATGTATGAATGGATCATTATTGGAGGAGGAGTACAGGGGGTTACAATGGCCACTTTTCTTCTGCAAAGCAAAAAAACAACACCTTGTAAAATACGAATTATAGATCCGCACGCTAAGCCGCTGGAAAACTGGGAACGTTGCACAAAAGCGATTTCAATGCCATATTTGAGATCTCCATCCGTTCATCATATTGAGATAAATCCATTTGGGCTTGAACGATTTTCCAAACAGAATCATGGCGAAACTTTTTATGGACGTTTTAAAAGACCATCATTAAGTCTTTTTAAGCAGCATTGTGATCATCTGTTTCATGAATTAAATATGAGAGAATGCTGGATAAAGGGTCGGGTTATAGAGGTTCAGAAGACTGGGGTTAAATGGGAAATTGTCAATGATGACGGAAATAAGTTAGCCACAAAGAATGTGGTGATTGCAATTGGTATTGGAGAACAGCCTTATTGGCCTGAATGGGCACTAAAGTTAAAAGATCAAACGCAGACCATTCATCATATTTTTGAGGATAATTTTAATTTTGAATCTTTATTAGGGCCTATCGTAGTTATTGGTGGTGGGATGACAGCTGCACATCTCGTGAATAAATTGGCAAGCATTTTCCCTGGTGAAGTAACAATGGTGAAAAGGCATCCATTCAGAGTAAAGCTGTTTGATAGCGATCCAGGATGGCTTGGCCCTAAAAAGCAGGCTTCATTTAGAAATAATCCAGATTATTCAAGCCGGCGCAGGAGAATTATTGAAGCCAGACACCGAGGTTCCATAACTCAAGATCTTCATATGAAACTTCACCATTTGAAGAGACGGGGGCAACTTGACTGGTTAGATGAGGAAATTAATACATTTAAGCAAGTTGAAAACGGCACAATACTGATTACTAAAGAGGGTAAAGAGATCTTAGCTAGATCAATTATTCTAGCGACTGGTTTTAAGCCTACACTCCCAGGAAGAGAATGGATTTCCCCACTGATGAAAAGGGAAAAGCTAAAATGTGCAGAATGCGGATATCCAATTGTAACAGAGCGTCTTGAATGGGCTGAAGGCTTGTACGTAACCGGAGCATTAGCTGAACTTCAGATTGGACCCATTGCTAGAAATATTTCCGGTGCAAGACAAGCTGCTGAACAAATCGTATCATCAATTTAACTTAATCAAAACCATTTCATTGATAGATAAAAAAAAGAAAGAAATTTTGGTTTTACTTTACAATTTAGAATTTATATCATATATTTAAATCGTAATGATTACGATTTAAGGAGAGAGCTTCTTGACCAAAAAAATTCCTGTAACAGTATTAAGCGGATATTTAGGTGCCGGCAAAACAACCATATTAAATCATATCCTTCAAAATCAAGAAGGGCTAAGAGTTGCTGTTATCGTTAATGATATGAGCGAAATCAATATAGATGCAGAAACGATAAAGCAAGGGGGAGGGTTAAAGAGAACAGAAGAAAAGTTAGTTGAGATGTCAAACGGTTGTATTTGTTGCACGCTGCGTGAAGATCTGCTTGTCGAAGTAGAAAAACTTGTACTCGAAGGAAATATCGACTACATCGTAATCGAATCAACTGGTATTAGCGAGCCAGTTCCTGTGGCTCAAACCTTTTCATATATCGACGAGGAGCTGGGGATCGACCTTACTCGTTTTTGCATGCTGGATACAATGGTTACGGTCGTTGATGCAAATCGGTTTTGGCATGATTTCAAATCAGGTGATAGTCTGCTTGATCGAAAAGAAGCATTAAGTGATGAAGATGATAGAGTAATTGCTGACTTATTATTGGATCAGATTGAATTTTGTGATGTTCTCATCATAAACAAGTGCGATCTCGTAACGGAGGAAGCATTACATAAACTCGAACAGGTATTAAGAAAGCTTCAGCCCGGGGCACGGTTCATTCGAACAGAAAAGGGTCAAGTCAAGCCTACAGAAATTCTTCAGACCGGTCTTTTTGACTTCGAAAAAGCCAGTGAATCTGCTGGGTGGATTAAAGAGTTAACAACCGGGCATAAAGACCATCAGCCGGAAACAGAAGAATACGGCATAACATCGTTTGTCTATAAACGGAGACTGCCTTTTCACAGTGACCGTTTTTATCAATTGATGCATTCTCTTTCAGGAAATGTGGTCAGGGTCAAAGGAATAGCCTGGTGTGCTACAAGAAATCAACTTGCCCTTTCTGTCTCACAAGCAGGACCTTCTATTATTATCGAGCCCGTGTCTTATTGGGTAGCAACTTTGCCCGTACTTGAACGGGATGCACTATTGAAAGAGAACCCTCATATACAGGCAGAATGGGATCCAGAGTTTGGAGATCGAATGACACAGCTTGTCTTTATTGGGGTGGATATGAACGAACGTGATGTTGTGAAGCTATTGGATAAATGTTTACTTACAAATGATGAATTTGATTCCGACTGGAACAAACTTGAGGATCCATTTGAATGGGAGATACCTACTTCGAAATAATAACCCTATTTTTGTTTTTTTTATATTAACTTTTTTAAATTCATTTTAAGAATTGAAAGAAGGTTTATTTTGAATAAAGATGTAAAATTTATATTTGAGCTGGATTTTTGGGAAGTGAAAAATCTACGTTATTCTTGTCATAGCCTTAACAAGATATACATGAATTGGATTTTAGGAAAGTAAAAGGTTATAATCGAAATCGTAATGATTCTTATTTGAATGGATTGACTTTATGTTTAAGAGGTGACAGTGATGAACGATAAGCTAATGAATATCTTAACACGCAGCATTATTGCACGGCTGCCTGCTAAGAAAAAAAACCTATATCAATACATTGAAAGTTTGGAAGATAGACTGGCTTCACAATGTGAGACAAAGGAGCAATTTCTAAACCTGCTTATCCAAAGGTCTCCATTCCAGCAGGCGGCTAATCATTTTTGTATGACAGTGGATGAAACATATAGATTGATGAAGCAGATTGAAAATGAAATAAACCGTGAACTGGATAAAAGAATAGACCAACATAAATGGATCGACTATACAGAGAAAGTGATTAAAAATCAGGAGAAGACAAAACAAAAGATGAAATATTTTCTGTTTGTAACTTGAGTATTATGCACACGTAGAACTTTGATTAAAGATTCAGGTTTCATAACAGAGTGCATTTGAAATGGTTATTACGATTTATTCTATTTTAATTATGAAAGAAAGGATGAGAGCAGTGGCCAAAAAGTCGAAGGTTGCAAAAGAGAAAAAACGTCAGGCATTAGTTGAGAAGTATAGAGAATTACGTATTGAGCTGAAAGAAAAAGGAGATTTTGAAGCTCTTAGAAAACTGCCTCGAGACTCATCGCCAACACGTTTAAAAAACAGATGTGAAGTAACTGGAAGACCAAGAGGATACCTAAGAAAATTTAAACTTTCCAGAATTGCTTTTAGAGAATATGCTCATAAAGGTCAGATTCCAGGAGTGAAAAAAGCAAGCTGGTAAGTAACTTTCTATATAATATTAGATAGTAAAAAATATGAGTTGAAAAGAACCCTTCGGATATCAGGAGGGTTTTTTTACGATTAATTCTGAATTCCAATAATAGCGAAGAATGTATAATCTGCACATATTTTGCATTATTTTGTAAATTAACTGAAATGTAAATTCAACATTGCTGTTACTTAATGATGTTAATATTAAGAATAGCAAGTTAGTAATATGGAGGTAAAGAATGAAAAAATTAATCGCATCTTTTATCTTAACCGGTGCTTTATTAAGCAGTCCTACCTAGAACTGTAGCTGATATTTATAAGCAGGGAGTTAAAGTTTCATCACCTCAGGTAGGTGATTTAGTATTCTTTGAGACATATAAGCCAGGGGCCTCTCATGCAGGTATATATTTAGGGAATAATCAATTCATTGTTCTTCTTCTAAAGGTGTAAGTATTAGCTCTATGAATAATAGTTATTGGTCTGAGAGATATTTAGGGGCTGAAAAATATTAAGGCGGGATTTAGATTTATCCAAATTGAATAATATATCAGGAAGTAATTTCCGATTTATGTAAATGTAAACTATCAATTGATGGTTTGCATTTTTTGTGTCTAATCTTAAACAGTGTGTTGACCATCTCCTTGGTATTTAATATATATTACTAGTTAAATTCAAAGTTTCCTTATTAACAAAGGACCGATTATCTTTCCAGCTAAGAATACCTCCTTCTATTAATATTTTCTAAAACTCTCTCATATAGTTTGGTGAAGGAGGTTGTCCATGAAAGAACTTAAAAATCACAGTATATCTTTCGTTTTTGGCGGAGTAATTACTATAATACTTATTTTCTTTTTTATAGGATTTTTAGTTAACTCAGAGGTGAAATATAAAACTGGATTTATTCAGAGTGTAATGGAAGGATTGGAATCCGAAGATATTTATACTCATTTTTTAAGAGCTGAAAATCATTACTTTTATCAGCCCCAGGAAAATGAGAAGGATTTGTTTTCAATGAGCCATATCTCAAAGGTTCTTTTTAAATTAGGAACAAATGTAGTACCAGAAGATGCTAGAACATTCCTAGGAAGAGAATTACCTGGACTTACTCTCTATGACACAAAAATTGTAATTGCCGGTGAAGGGACAAACTTGGCTACTCTACCATTTGAATCCTCTCCTCCAACTGAAGTTTTATTAAAGGAAAGAGAGATAGTAGAGGAAAAATTAAAAGGGAGAGAAGAAGATAAAATTCCATCTGAAGAACCTAAAAAAGTAAATGACAAGAATAATCCCGTATATATCTATCAAACTCACAGCTGGGAATCCTTCCTTCCCTTATTAAAAAACGCAAAGGTTCCAAATGATGCAATTAGTAATGATCAAAGGGTGAATGTTATTGCTCTGGGAAGCCGACTATCGAATAAACTGATGGAAGAAGGTATTGCTGTCAAACACGATCAAACAAATATGACTAAAGAACTGCTTAAAAGAAAATGGAGCACGACAAAATCTTATAAGTTGTCTGGGGCCATTATTCAAGCAAGCGCGAATGAGTCTCAGGATTCAGAATACTACATTGACATACACCGTGATTCAGCTAGAAAGAAAATGACTACTAAAACGATTAATGGAAAAGAATATGCAAAGTTATATTTTGTTGTAGGTGAAGCAAATAAAAATTATGAGAAAAACTTGAAATTTGTAGAGAAAATTCATAATGAAATTGAAAAACGGTATCCAGGTTTAAGTCGAGGTGTTTTTCTAAAAGCCAAAAGTATGGGCAACGGTGAATACAATCAAGGTATTTCTGATAAAGCTATTCTTATTGAAATAGGCGGAGTAGACAATGATTTCGATGAATTGGATCGAAGTGTTGATATTTTCTCAGAAGTCTTTTCAGATATCTATTGGCAAGAACGTCAAGCTAAAGAGGTGAACGGAGATGGTTAAAAAGCTTACTACATCTGTTAAATGGCTAATATTCACCTTTCTTTCCACAATTATTAGTATCACAGGTATAGGTGTTTCTTCAATAACCATTTCATGTTTTGTTACTGGCCTATTCTTTTCAGTAGCTTATTTATACAAAGAAGAGTTATCCAGAAAAATTTAAAGAGGTTAGATGGTGTTATCAAAACAAATACCTAACTTAAAAAGACCAATTTAGGTCTTTTTTAGTTGCGTTTAATCCGTTTAAGAAGTATTCACAAAACGTACTAGGATATATAGATTTGCAAGAAAAAAACGGATAGAATTAGTAACAAATACAACTCTACTAATAGCTCAACACATATTGAGGTGACATCTTTTCCAAGAAGAATTAATTCGGATTTTTGAAAACCACTCCTCTATAGCAATTATAATAAGTATCCTTATAAATATTATGGTTTCAATTGCAGGTGTAGTGCCGAGCGTGTTTGTTACAGCTGCTAACCTTATTTTTTTTGGTTTTTGGCAAGGAACAATCATATCTTTTATTGGTGAAACAATAGGTGCTTTAATTGCCTTTTATTTATATCGTAAAGGATTTAAACGTATATCTCATGAAATGCTAAAAGGGCATCCCAGAGTTAACTCACTCATGCATCTTGACGGAAAAGATGCATTTTTACTTATCCTATCATTACGAATTATGCCTTTTATTCCATCGGGAATTGTTACCTTTTTTTCAGCGATTGGCAGTGTTTCTATATTGGTTTTTTTCCTTGGGAGCACTATAGGTAAATTACCAGCGATGCTTATGGAGTCCTATGCTGTTTATCAAGTCACAACTGTAAGTGTGCAAGGAAAAATAATCCTGAGTTTAGCTGCTTGTTATGGGATTTTTATTTGCTATAAAAAGATAAAGAAAAAGAAGTGAGGACCTATAAAAAGAAGAGAACCCTCTGTTAAAGAAGGTCCCACATTAAGAAAGTTGATCGATACATCTAATTAAACGTGCCATAAAAACAAGCACCTGAATGAATAAACAGGTGCTTTTGAAGTTGCAAGTATTTATTACGCAGCCATTCTCCGGCATTCTTCAGCACATTTATAACAAGCTTCGGCACATTTTTGACAATGATCATGGTCGTGTTTCTTACACTCATTCCCACATGCTTCACAAATCTCTGCACACAATTGGCATATTTGTTGAGCAAATTCGCTGTTTCTCATCATAGCTTGAGCTGCAAATGAACAAATATCGGCACATTCTCGATCAAGGCGAATGCACTCTTTCATCATGTTTACATCTTCTTCTGATAAGCATTTGTCGAAACAAACATTACAAGCCTCAACACATTCCAAACAGGCTTTAATACATTCATAATGGTTCTGCATGTTAACATCTCCTTTTAATTTGCTTACGCCTTCTATATTTCCCATTCAAAGAGATATAAAACTTAAAAGTGGTCCTAATGAAAAACTCCATTAATTCTGCACAATTACAATTCATAATAAGCTAATGAATGAAATTGAAAGGAAGGGGGATTCTTTGAATTCAATTCTATTAATTGGAGAAGAAACATATAATCAAAAACACTTATTACCGATGCTTGTAAAGAAAGGGTTTCGTGTTAAACAAACACTGGATTTAATTGAAACAACCGAGCTTCTTCATGAAGATGCCATAGACCTTATTTTATTAGATGTAAAAGAGCAATCTCAATGTGGAACAGAATTTAGGGCCATAAAATAAGATCGATTTCAAATGTCCCGTCCTTTTTAATATCTTCTAATATGAATAAAAATAATATCTTGAATGCATGTCACTCAGGAGTAGATGATTTTATTAGCAAACCATATGATATTGAAATACAATTGGCTAGAATAAACACGAAAACGATGAGCTCGAGCTCATAACTTTTCAACAAATTTATCTTGAAATAGAAGAAGATAAGTTAGATGATATGGCATTGAAAAGCTAAGAAAAGACTTCAATTTGGCATAAGATTAACGTCTAATGAGGAGTTTGTCTACATATATTGTACAAACTTCTTTTTAGGAGGAATTGACCTTGTCTATTTCTTTAGTGATTTTAATAACAACAGTCATTTGCACATTTTTCCTAACTTTTGTCTATATTAATAAACACAGCAAGGAAATTAGCGCTATGACCGGTATGATGGCTGCAATGTCTATGGGGATGCTGATTGGATTGCTGGGTGGAACAATAGTCGGTATATACTTTGCTGAAAATCTTTATCTATCTACCATTATTGGTTTAGGTATGGGAATGATTGCTGGAGCCATTATTGGGCTTCCTTTATCTTTCTTGGCAAGTATTGAAGGAATGCTATCCGGACTAATGGGCGGTATGATGGGAGCTATGTTAGGAGCAATGATTTCCATCGTAAATATTGATTCAATTATCAAGATCCTTTTTCTAATTGAAATTGTTTTCAATATTATTATTTTATACTTAATAGTAAATGAAACCCGAGATCGAAAAGATTGGTTCTTTGTGAAGGGGTTGAAAAATCCAATGATCTCAGGTATTGCGCTTATGTCGTTTTTTTTTCTGTTTAATACGACTGGCACTATTACTATTTCAAATACATTAGGTAATCATTCTTCTCATGAGAATCATAACGTTGAAAATCAGACTGTAAAAAATAAAGAAATAAATGTTATTCAAATCGATGCAAAAGATTATAAATATAATCCTGTAGAGTTTAAAATAAAGAACGAGCAGCAAGTTACAATTAATTTTAAGAATACCGGCGCAGTTGAACATGATATACAAATTGATGGATTGGAAGCAGAGATCATTAATATGGAAAGTCATCGACACGGGGCAGAAGGAATACATATTCATGCTATGCCTGGAGAACAATCATCTATTACTTTCAAAGCACTTAAAACGGGTGTTTTTGAATATTATTGTACGTTACCAGGTCATAAAGAGTCAGGTATGATAGGAAGCATGAGTGTCTTTTAGAGACAATAACGTATGTTAAGAATGTAATATGTGAAATGTTTATTCTAATAAAAGGCATACTCCGAATGAAGAGTATGTTTTTTATGTGTTATACCGAATATTAAAAAAGTCCACAGCTGTGTAGAATTTTTTCATTTATTCCATAATTTCTTCAAATATTTCTTATAAGATTATTATAATAATTTCTTCATGAGGTGAGCACCTTTGTTAATCTTTATCAAAGAAGTCAAATTAAGAAAAAATGGACAAATAAATATACCCAGTGAAATTAGAAATGAATTTAACTTTAAAATTGGAAATATTGTTAAAAGTCGTATCTAAAGATAATTCTATTATTCTTACTAAGATAAAGATTTAAAACTTGAGAATGTTTAATGGAATAACTCTTCATTTATAAAAGAAACGGTAAGGTTTTAGATATGCTATCTAAACTTGAAACTGAAAAAACTTTATTAAGGGCATTTGAGCCAGAAGATGCACCTTTTGTTGAGGAGTTAGCAGGAGATAAAAGGGTTGCAGCAACTACAATTACTATTCCTCACCCTTATCCACCTGGAAGTGCTGTTAACTGGATTGAAAAACACAAAGAACGTGCTGAGAAAAAAGAGAGCTATATTTTTGCAATAGAAGAAAAAAGCGATGGTAAACTTATAGGAACAGTAACTTTACGCATTGAAAATAATCACAAAAGAGCTGAGTTAGCTTACTGGTTTGGAGTGCCTTTTTGGGGAAAGGGGTATGCAACAGAATCCATAGGCAAGGTATTAGAATTTGGTTTTGAAAATGTTGGATTGAACAGAATATGGGCAACTGTAATGAAGAAAAACATTGCTTCAAGTAAGGTTTTGACTAAGAACGGCTTTAATCACGAAGGGACTTTTCCTAAACACGATTTAAAGTGGGGAAAATTTGAGGATGTCGAATACTACGGTTTATTAAATGATGATTTTATATAAACTTATTAAGCTAAAGGAATTCTAGAGTTTAACTTTAATTTGTATGAAAATCATGAAATAACACATGATAATTTCTACAAATTAAAGAATGGTGTGGTATAAATGGATATAATATCAGCTCCGCTTTTATTGTTTATTGTCTTGACTTTAGTAGGGATGTACATTGTTTATTTTTTGCTTCATAGGTTTATAAATAAAAAAAAGCATAAGGAAATTGATCCTAACGAAGTTGTTGTAAAGAATCAGGATGAATTACCTTAATATATATTTGTTTATTGGGGCGATTGCTTAAAAAGTGTCGCCTCTTCTTTTTGAAGTAAATGGCAGTTTAGCTTAATAAGGTAATACTTTCGCTCCATCTGGAAAAATTACTCTTAAGGAGGAGTGGAGACGAATGAACCGACGATTATATTTAACCTTGTTACTTGGATTGTTTTTTTCATTAGTGTGTCTTTATAGCAACAACCACATAAATGCTGAAAATACTTATCTTTACCCTGATAACAAGGAAAAGAACTTTATTAGTGCAACAGAATTTTTACGTACGGGCAATTTAAGAGGGTACAGTCAATTTAAAGGTGCAGATATAAATCTAATACAAAAACTGGCTTATAAAGACTTAAAGAAGTTTATTCGCTCGAAAGTTAATGATAATTACTACTTAAATCTAAACAATATCTATATAAATACCAATGATAATGTCAGCCCAAATCGACAAGTATATTTTTACTGTTCGATAATTGACAATGAAACAACTTTTATGCATAAATTTATTATTTTAGATGCTGAAACAACAGAGCCATTATTTGAAGGCAATGGGCAAAAATTCAAAGAACTTGATTAAATAAATCCATCCAAAACAATTGTCAGGAGCATCTGTCTGTTTATTCTTCTTCAACTATCGGGGGCGATTGCTTAACAAAGTGTCGCCTCTTCTTATTCAGCTAAAAGGCAGTTTAACGGAGTAAGCGGATTCTAAAGTTATTCTACATAAGGACCATATAGTTGAAGAACCATTTTTAATAATTACCTTTAAAAACACTTCTAAATTTCCAATTATTGTGTAATAATAAGGAAAATATATTTGTTAAACGCGATGATGAGGAAAGTAAGTCAACCATCATTTTCTTACAGAGAGCTTTGGTAGCTGAAAAGAAGCAGAAAATAGTTGATTGAAAATGGCCTTTGAGTAGCAAAGTCGACTTTCAGTTAATGAATTAGACCTTGACGAGATTTGGCACTCGTTATAAATGTCAAAGTATAAGAGTGATTCATTCTCTCCGTACTTATTGAGGCTGATAATGTGAATTATTAGTGAATTAAGGTGGTAACACGAGATATACCTCGTCCTTAGGCAATCAAATTGTCTATGGGCGAGGTTTTTTTAATTTAGGGGAGGAAGAAATATGACCATTTTTATTGGAGGAGCATGGCCATATGCTAATGGTTCACTGCATTTAGGGCATGTAGCAGCCTTATTACCAGGAGATATTTTAGCAAGGTATTACAGACAGAAAGGAGAAAAAGTGCTTTATGTTTCAGGAAGTGACTGTAATGGCACACCAATATCGATACGAGCAAATCAAGAAAATACGACAACTGAAGCAATTGCAAACCGTTATCACGAAGAATTTGTAGAGAGTTTTCAAAAGCTTGGGTTCTCCTACGATTTGTACACTCGTACAGATGCCGAACATCATCACAAGTCAGTACAGACCATATTTTTAAAATTGCTTGAAAATGGCTATCTTTACAAAAAGACGATTGAGCAGGCTTATTGTGAAACGGATCATCAATTTTTACCAGATCGTTTTGTAGAAGGGATTTGTCCGAATTGCGGCGCGAAAGCAAGGGGGGACCAATGTGATAATTGTTCTGCCATTTTAGATCCACTTGATTTAATCGATAAGCGTTGTAAGATTTGTGGGAACCAACCTGCCATTAAAGAAACGGTGCATTTTTATTTCTCGTTTAGTCATTTCCAGAAACAATTAGAAACATTTGTGGGGAAGGCACAGCAGGAAAATAGATGGCGTGAAAATGCGATTTCGTTAACAACTAGATATTTAAAAGAGGGTGTACTCGACCGAGCTGTTACGCGTGATTTGCCAAACGGTGTTGAAGTTCCTATATCAGGTTTTGAAGGTAAGAAAATTTATGTATGGATCGAAGCCGTGGCAGGCTATTTAACTGCAAGTATAGAATGGGCGGAGCAAAATAACGAAAACATAGAAGATTGGTGGAATAAAGACACCATTTCTTATTATATTCATGGGAAGGATAATATTCCATTCCATACGATCATTTGGCCTTCTATTCTAATGGGCATCAATAATCCTGCTTTACCAGCACATATAATTTCGAATGAGTATTTAACTCTAGAAAAGCGTAAGCTATCGACGAGTCAAAATTGGGCAGTCTGGGTTCCATATATTTTAGAGAGATATGATGCTGACTCAATTCGATATTTTTTAACAATCAATGCACCTGAAAATCGAGATACTGATTTTTCATGGCGTGAATTTGTATATAGTCATAACAGCGAATTACTTGGTGCATATGGTAATTTTGTCAATCGCACGCTAAAGTTTATCGAAAAATCTTATGATGGTAAAACACCAGAAGGTAAGGTGAATTTAAAAATTAAAGCTAAAATCGGTCAACTCTATGAAGAAGTTGACTCACTAATTATAAATGGTCATTTAAAAAAATCCTTAGAGAAAATCTTTGAATTTGTGCGATATGCAAATAAATATTTTGATGAGCAGAAGCCATGGGTTCAAATTAAAGAAGAAAAATCCTTATGTGATAATACGATGGCAAATTGTATCTATATCATTTCAAATCTTGCACAACTTCTTAATCCTTTTCTTCCTTTTTCAAGCCATGAAGTAAAAAATATGTTGCGTCTTAGTGAATTGAAATGGGAAGAAATTGAGTTATCCAATATAGTTCTAAAGGATATTAAACCACTTTTTGAAAGGATTGAAAAAGAAAGAATAGAAGAGGAATTAGAGAACTTAAATAATGGAATTTCATGAATGTAATTAATCAAGTTTATTCAATTAAAGGGAGCTATTCTTCGATAAGACAACTTAAATGATATTCCACAATCGGGGGCGATTGCAGCACAGTGTGATCGCTCTTTTCTTATTAAGAACTTGGGCAGGATTGTTGAAGGAGGGTTTAGTCCTTTTTTAGCGAAATTAATAATTCATAAGTATTTCAATAAGGGAGTTGGATTGTTGTGTGTGGGATTTGAAATAAGGTGGAAAAAAAGAGATTTTGAAATTCCGAAACATCGTCATATTTTATTAAATGCAATTGAAAATGATTTACTAAGTGATGCAAATATATTAGCTATTTTTTATGGAGGTTCACTAGGCAATCAAAATACAGACTTATATTCTGATATTGACCTCCGAATAGTTGTCAAAAATGAAGTGTTTGAAGAATATAGGTTGAACAAAAAACAGAGAGCTAAAAACTGGGGTAAAGTTCTATTTTTTGAAGACTTCCCTTGGGCAACTCATAGCATTGCACATTATGATACTTTTATTAAGGTGGATACCTTTTATTACAAAACAAAGGATATTGTGCCATCAGTTTGGCTTCAAAATATTAAAATTGTTCACGATACTACTGGCTTGATGAAAGATGTATTAGAAAAATCAATGGTTTTAGCCTATTTACCAACGATTCAAGAAGTGGAGATATGGAGAACGAAATTTTTTGCATATGTTCACGAAGCCTATCGAAGAGTAATGAGAAGAGAAATTTATTATGCTTTACATTGTATAGATAACTTACGACTATCTATGGCAACGGCTTGGTATATGGAAACAGGAATACAGCCTAATACATTTGGAGATTGGGCAAAGTTAGAAGGAGAAAGAAGTAAACTGCAAGAGTGGCAGTTATCCCTTCTAGCAGAATGGCAAAGCAATAGAGAACCAGACGAAATACTGAACGTAATAAGAAGGATAATTCCCGAATTTATAAAAATTCATAAAAGTTTATGTAAACAAGTTGGAATTGAAGAAAATCCTGAATGGGTAAATGAGATTTTAGATATGGTTGTATGATGTTGTGACAACACCCACGGATTGGTGTTTTTTTATTTTTCTTCTTCAACAATCGGGGGCGTTTGCGGAAGAGAGTGATTGCTCTCTTCCTTATTTAAGATTTGTCCAGTTTAATGGAATAAAGACAAGGGGGGATTCAATGAAAATAAGTTTAATTTCTTTCATTCAAATAGTGGGCATTTTAGGTTTAGTTTTTGGTATTTTGCAAATTGAAATTGGTATATTTATAGGTTTTTTCTGTACAGGTATATTCTTTATTTCGCTCAATAAAGAAAAAGTTAAAAGTTTTGGAATGTTAACAGGGATGGTATGTCTTTTCTATTCGTTTTACTATTTATTTGTTCAATCCAGACTTATTTAAAAGAGTTTTATTTATTCCATTAAAGGGGGCGATTGCTTAACAAAGTATCGCCTCTTCTTATTAAAGTAAAGGGCAGGATAGTTGAATAAGGAATCATTTATTTTATTATTGTAAATGGAGGAATAATTATGATGAAAAAAACAGCAGTTTTATTATATCCGCAATTCAGCGAGTACGAACTTAGTGTTGCATTATCTATATAAATGCAAGGAAATAAACCAATAGTTACAATCGGGGGCAATTCCAGCACAGTGCGATAGCTCCTTTTGTAGAGGTTTAAACGTTCAAAGAAAAAATTTAGATTGGAAGGTTTTATGCAGAGAGGATATACACAAACGTATACATACTTTGGAATAGAGAGCAATGGATGGATTAGCTCAAAAGGATTAGTTGGAAACAAAAATGGGATTTTTAATCCTAATGACATCACAGATGCATTAGGGATTCAACCTTTCAAGTTCTGGCAGAAAGGTGATAAAAGAAGAGATGGCTCAGAATATCTTTTTTCTTCTTGGGGTGCAGAAAGATCTGATAAAGACATTTTGGATGTCGAAGCACAATGTTTAGATACAATAAAGAATTTAAGAAATAAAATATCAGTGTTGCAAAGGTTCAAGGAAACATACGATGTAAATTACATACTGGTGGTTGTACCAAGTATTTACGGTGGGGAAAAACCTCATATTGCCTTCAATGAGGAGATTATTGAGTTTTGTTATTTGACAGGAACTACAATCAATTTTGATACGTACATTTATCCAACTACAATTGGTGATCGATTTTATGATATTTTCCATAGAATTAAGAATATGATTAATGGCCAGAAAGCAAGGTAAGTGTTATTCGACAATCGGGGGCGATTGCTGCATAAGATATCCGCAATTTACTTTATAATCTGTGCAGGGGTGTTGAAGATGGAATATATCTATTAAGGGGGATTTTTATGTTCGTAGTTAATGTAGAAGGTGCCATTCACCACAACGGTAAATGGCTTTTAATCTTGAGGAGTAAAAAGGAAGAACACGCAGGAGGTACTCTTTCACTAGTCGGTGGAAAATGCGAACTTGAAGGCTTTTCATCTGATATTTTAGAAAGAACTTTAAAACGAGAAATTTCTGAAGAAGTTGGCTGCGAAGTTACAGGTCTTAAATATGTAAATAGTTCTTCTTTTGTTACTGATTCAGGGATGAATGTGATTGATATTGTTTTTCTATGTCACCATAAGTCGGGGGAGCCTTATCCTAAAAGCAGCGAAGAAGTGGATGACATTATTTGGTTAACTACTTCAGAGATTCTTGCTAATACAGAGCTACCTGGATATTTAAAGGACAACATTAAACAAGCAGAGAAAATACTACAAGAAAATTCCTACGTTAAATGATAGTAATATATATTCCGTTATAGGAGGCGATTGCAGCAAAAGGAGATCGCTCTTTTCTAATTAAGTAATTGTAGGTGTTAATCCAAAAAGAATTAACACCTATTTTTGTTGAATTTTCTTAATGTAGGTGTACAGATTTTTGAATCCAGAGGGGAATTAAAATTATGAGCGATTTTAAAATAATACGAGGACAATTTAGCTCCTTTAAAGAATTCATAAGAGCTATACAGAAAAGCCAGTCGGTGCAGATTTCGACTGGAAACGTCTTTTGAATCAGGTACTTGAACCAATAAGCCAAGGGAGCGAAGGGCAATATCAACGATATGATTGGGAAACGGATATCTTAGCAGAATGTCATACTGTACCTGTAGGTGGCATTGTCGTTGTTGAAGGAGTATATTCCATTCGGCAAGAACTAGAAAATAAATATGATATAAAAATATGGATTGATTGTCCTAGAGAAATAAGGCTTTCAAGAGGTATTAAAAGAGACGGAGCAGATGCTCGTGAAATGTGGGAAGATAATTGGATATTTCAGAAGACATTTTTATGGAAGAGTAAAAACCATTTGATAGAGCAGACATTGTATTCATTGGAACTTAAATGAACATCTTATTCAACAATCGGGGGCGATTGCTTAACAAAGAGTCGCCATTACCTCTGAAAGCTATATAAATATAAGAAAAGCGATTTAGCGATTATGATTGATAAAGAAAAAGGTGAATTTTTGATGAAAAAATCAAATCCTTTATTAATAAAAATTGAGAATCAAAGATGGCTTTGCAATGATAAAGAAGACTTATGTTCTCACGGTGAAATTATCTTGAACGTTAATGGAACTATCATTACTCAATCATATATAGACGAAGAATGGGGAATTAGTGAGTCTGCTTTGGCATTGTTAAGAACCCTTGATAAAGATTATATTTGTGACCCCGATATTGAGGAAGGTCTAATTCTCCACGGATGCGGTACAATTTTAATGATGGGTTGCCCTATTTCAATACATTGGACTGTAAAACATATTGACGGCCAAGTGATTTTATCGGATTTTGTTAAGGTTACTACAACCAACCCAAAAACGGGAAGTATTTATTATCCTGGACTAGAAATCAAATTAAGCAAAAATGAATATACAAACCAAGTTGTTTCATTTGCTCTTCAAGCTAAAAAACTCTTTGATAACTCGAAAGAAAAGCTGATTTCTGATGACTTTGATAAAGAAATGTATGAAGATTTTTGGGATGAATACAACCAGCTATTAAAAAGTAATTCGCCGCATTGGTAAAGTTCTTAATGCTGCCGACTACTATTCTTCAACAATCGGGGGCGATTGCTTAACAAAGTGTCGCCTCTTCTTATTGAAGTAAAGGGCAGCATTCCTGTAATGAAGAAAAATGAGGTTTGAACAAAAAAATAACATTTTGATAACATTTATTTAAGAATTTCCGAAATTGAGGATGTTTCCAAAAAATTACATAACTTTTGTGAAGCATCCTTTTTCACTTTTTCTATTATTGATAATACATTTGAACCAGTCTTTAAGTAGGTGGCACTTATTTTATTTTCAGAATTTTAAAACTTCCAGAAAAGAAATTCTCTATTTATTCAAGTAATTGTATGTTATCTTTATAAAGGTGAATTTTATCAGGAGGTTTACCTTAATGATTGAAATGACATTTTTCTTTTTATTTACTATTGGTTTTGTAAATTATTTTTTATATAGGGTTAACAAGAGATTTTCTTCAGCTTACGAAGAGCTTGAACTGAAGCGGATTATTCCTTTTTTAGAAGAAAAAGGCGGAAACCATCTGTCACACCTCATCTTGCTACAGGATAAAGATGTGTACTGGGCGCAGGATGGAAGAGTTTTAATTGCATATAAGAAAATTGGAAATAAATTGGTTATTCTCGGTGACCCGATTGGCGAAGAATCGTCTATTCAAGCGGCCATTAGAGAATTTAATAAGTATAGTAAAAGCAAAGGACTTACACCTGTTTTTTATCAAATTAGCCCTCGATTCATGCACTATTACCATGACACAGGTTATCGGTTCCTCAAATTAGGGGAAGTAGCGATTGTCAACCTCGATAAATTTACCCTAGAGGGAAAACAGGGGGCAAAGCTGCGGACGAGGCTTAATAAATTCACCCGTAATTCTTACACCTTTAAGGTTATTAATCCTCCTTATTCCAATGATTTGCTGTCGGAACTTAAAGTGATTTCGGATTCATGGCTAGGGGACCAAAAGGAAAAGGGATTTTCAGTCGTATCTTTCAGTGAGGAGTATGTTTCTTGTTTTCCAATTGCTTTGTTATCGGATCCAGAGGGAAATATCGTAGCGTTTGCGACACTGGCGAACGATTATAAAAAGACTATGACCATTGATTTAATGAGGAAGTCTTCCGACAGCCCGCATGGAACGATGGATGTTTTATTTATTCACATTTTTAAATGGGCGAAAGAAAGAGGCTATCAGCACTGCAGCCTAGGAATGGCGCCTCTTGCACATGTCGGGGATAGTCCATTTTCTTTTAAAAAAGAAAAGTTGGCACGAGTAGCCTTTCTTCACGGAAATTCATTTTATAAATTTAAAGGGCTGAAAGAATTTAAAAGTAAATTTGCCTGCACGTGGGAACCGAAGTATTTAGCCTACAAAAAATCCTTCCTGCCAATTGTCGTCATTCAATTACTTTTATTAATCAACAGCCAGCCACATCCAAAGTATGTAATAGATAAGATTAAGTATTTGTTTAAAAATGCGGGATAAATAAAGCATTATCTATTACTTAATTAATTTGAATTAAGGATCTTCAACAAGCGGGCGCTTTTCTTCGATAAGACAACATAAATGATATTCAACAATCGGGGGCGATTACTTAACAAAGTATCGCCTCTTCTTATTAAAGTAAAGGGCAGTATAGTTGAAGATTGGTTTCAAGAGTTTGATAAACAAGCGGGCCATTATATTGAATAAGAGGTTGCATAAAACCCCACTTTTTTATGCAGCCGCCAGGCTTCTTCAGAAGTCAAAAATGTGAATTTAGGTTTAATTATGATCACAATAAATTTGTGAATCTTTATCTATACCTTTTATAATTGCATACTTATTACCCCATTCACACATTGTGTTTAATACTGGTACAAATGATCTTCCTAGATCAGTTAAGCTGTATTCTACTTTTGGTGGTACCTCTTTAAATATTTCTCTTCGTACAAGTCCATCTCTTTCTAATTGTTTCAATTGATCTGTTAAGACTTTTTGTGTAATTCCAGGTATTAATTCGTAAAACTCTTTTGTCCTTACTGATTTTTGGCTTAAGAAAAAGAGTATTAAACATTTCCATTTTCCACCCGCAATGTTCATAAAAATGTTGATTCCAGTATTATAGTTAACCATGTGCTGTCCCTCCTGAATAGGCACTTAAAAGTGGCTATACCACATTTTTGTGCGTTATTTTCTCATTTATTATTGCTTACTATAATTAAAGGAGCAATAAATAAAAATTTCGGAGTTGATAAAATGAGTGTAAAAAATATCTTGGAAAAAAGACGATCAGTTTAGACATTATGATTCAAGTTATAAAATAAGTTCAGAAATTCTAACCTCATTAATTGAAAGTGCGAGTAAGTCACCTAACGGAAATAATATTCAAGCAACTCGATACTTGATTATTGATGAACCAGACTTGAAAAATTTATTGCTACCTATAGCTTTTAATCAACATCAAGTGGTAGAAGCTTCAACTTTAATTGTTATGTTGGGTGATTATCAAGCATTTGATAAAGATAATATTATTAAGATACATGAAGAAGGCTTTCAAGCAGGTTTTTTTGATGAATTGCTAAGAGATTATCTAGCGAATGCTGCAATAAAATATTATGAAAATAAATCAAATGAAGATCTAAAGCTAGAATTAACTAGAGATGTAAGTCTTGCGTCAATGTCATTAATTTTGTTAGCAAATGAAGCAGGTTTTGAAACAATTACTATGTCAGGCTATGATTCTAAGAAATTAAAAGCAATCTTAAATATTTCTGATAGGTATTTAGATGTTATGCTTATTGCTATTGGTAAAGGTACTAAAGCCGGTCATAATACCGTAAGGCATAATGTAAATAAGGTAATGTATAGAAACAAAATAATTTAGTGTTCTTATCTGATTATGTGAAATAGTTCGATGATTAAAGAGTATCAGAGCCCATAAAAACTACAGTCTTAAGAGTAATTATTAAAAGCCCAATGTTTTTAGGGCTTTTTTGCTTCATAAACATATGAAACGAAACAGCAATACCACGAGAAGATCCTGCTAGTTGTCCAATTAATGAAATGATGGTAGGAAGAGTCAAGGCAATACCTGTAACAAACTAACATTCCAATGATACCAACAGCTCGAATCAATAGTATTTGCCAGTGGTTTAATCCAAAATTAGGACCACTTAGATAACTTTCTAGGGTTGTATAATAGCCAACTAGTGAAATAAAGAGCACTGTTGAAATAATATAGCAGATAGGTAAGTCTTTTTTATTAAATATTACTCCAATTTTAATAAAAAGAAGAGAAAACAGACCCTTCAGGTTTCTTATTTGTATCCCTTGGTATAAAATAGGCGATTAATATAGCGGATATAAAAAGGACAGACTTTGCAAGGAGAGAAGTCTGTCAAAAAACAAATCAAGTTAATCAATCAACTCTTCGGTCTTACCGCATAGTAGTAGATTCCGTTAGGAATCACTGCTATTTCGTATCTACATATTATATGCACCAGAACTCATATTACCATTATGATCTTAATACCATTACTATTTGGGTCCGTCCTCGGCCCCAAACCCTTATTAGAAAGCAAAGCAAGTACAACCAATACCCCATTTAGTTCCATCTTTTCCTATTACGGTATGAGTGTGTTGATGGAGAGGGTTACTGCAACTATGTAACTTGTGATCATGGGCATCGTGAGAAAGTATATTGTGGGCTAGGTTAGCACCACCATAACCATAAACTCCCGTCGGTGCCCAATCAGGTGATGCTGGCGGCAATTCAGGTGATAAATTTTTAAATTCATCATTTCCATAAACAACCTGCCCACCCATAATGGTGAGTAATGATTCAAGGTCTTTGATTTCTTCTTCTGGCACAGTAAAGTAGTCAGCAGACAATACAGCAATATCAGCAAACTGACCTACTGCAATGGTTCCCTTTTTATCTTCATCACCGGAGAACCATGCACTTCCTTTGGAATATAGTTCCATGGCTACTTTTCTGTCAAGTTTATTTTTTTCATCGTATATCGAAAGACCACCAATGGTTTTTCCTGCAACCATCCAGTAAAGAGCAACCCAAGGGTTATAGCTGGAAACCCTCGTTGCATCACTACCGGCGCCAACAGGTATACCCAGGTCTAGCATACGATAAATCGGAGGAGTACGCTTTGCAGCTTCCTTTCCGTATAAATCAACAAAGTATTCACCTTGGAAAGCCATGCGGTCTTGGATGGCAATACCGCCATTTAAAGCCTTAACACGTTCCATACTGCGATCTGAGATTGTTTCTGCATGGTCAAACCACCAGCGTAGACCATTAAAAGGAATTTCTCTGTTGACTTCCTCAAAAACATTTAAGAAACGTGTTATTGACTCGTCATAAGTTGCATGTAAACGGAATGGCCAACGGTTTTCCACCAATAGAGAAATTACTTTTTTTAAGTCAGCTTCCATCACCGTAGCTAGGTCGGGCCGCGGCATTTGAAATTTTTCAAAATCGGCTGCCGAGAATACTAACATTTCTCCGGCACCATTCATTTTATACTTATCATTTCCTTGACCCGGAGAAACAATTTTTGCCCATGAAGCAAAGTCTTCATATTCATGATTTGGATTTTGTGTAAATAGATTATAAGCAATACGCAAAGTTAATTGATCCTTCTCGGCTAAATGTTCAACAACTTTGTAATCATCAGGATAATTTTGGAATCCACCACCTGCGTCAATGGCACTTGTGATACCTAATCTATTTAATTCGCGCATAAAATGGCGAGTTGAGTTAATCTGGTCATCAAAATTAAGTACTGGAGCTCTACCCAAACTTGAATAAAGAATAGAAGCATTAGGATTGGCAATTAAAAGACCCGTTGGATTACCTCGTTTATCTCGCTCAATTAAACAGCCCGGAGGGTCTGGGGTATCTTTTGTGTATCCCAGTGCACGCAGTCCTGCACGATTTACAAGTGCTCTATCGTAAAGATGTAGCACAAAGACAGGCGTGTCTTCAGAAACAGCATTAATCTCTTCCAAAGTTGGCATCCGTCTTTCTTTAAATTGAAATTCAGACCAGCCTCCAACTACTCTTACCCACTGAGGAGCAGGTGTACGCCTTGCCTGATCTCTAAGCATTTCCAGAGCAATAGCAAGTGATGGCACACCTTCCCAGCGCAATTCCATATTATAATGAAGACCGCCACGAATAACGTGTATATGAGAGTCATTCAAGCCCGGAATAGCTCTCTTTCTTTTAAGGTCTATTTTTTTGGTTTTTTCTGTGGCACTATCAAGAAGCTCATCTCCACCTACTGCAGTGATTAAACCATCAGTTATGGCGATAGCCGATACCTCAGGTTGAGATGGGTCAAGAGTAGTGATTTTTCCGTTATATAAAATCATATCCGGTAAATTCATGTTCACACCTCGTCTACTTCCTATTATTCTGTAACCATGGATGAAATATTTTACCGAGAATCGGCATTACTACCCATGATAGCAAGGATACTATACATACAGAAACAAAAAAGGCTGACATAATTGGATTCATATTTTTTATTATAGGTCCTATCACTATAGGAACTAACATGCTAAGAGGCC
This sequence comes from Metabacillus dongyingensis, assembly GCF_019933155.2. Classification (NCBI taxonomy): domain Bacteria; kingdom Bacillati; phylum Bacillota; class Bacilli; order Caryophanales; family Bacillaceae; genus Metabacillus; species Metabacillus dongyingensis. The sequence goes on from NZ_OK052578.1 coordinate 284,380, forward strand.
ATACACCAAGAACGGTAACAATAGACATTTTCCATTTTGGCGGTGGAACTGGCGTTTTCGGAGTAACAAACCAATAAGCCAAACTGCTTTCAGTTTTGTAAGTTGGATTAGTAGCTTGAAATGGTTCTGCCTTTTTTAACAAATCTCGACGAATATCTGATTCTTGCCAAGCACGTAGATGCTCATACGTATCAAAGCGAAAAACAACAGTATACTCTCTGGATCCGTTATTGGGGACTATTAGATTTACGCCTAAATGCCCTGGAAATTTAGTAGCGGCAGCTTCGATTTCATGTCTCCATGTTTCAAACTGTTTTTCTCTACCTTCTTGAATTTCCCATGTAACAATTGTTGTTACTGGACCACCAGCATCCATAGTGTTCCCTGTATGAGTTTCTCCGACAGTTTCTCTTTCTTGATTCATATTTTCCTGCTTGGAGGCGCGCCATGTACCATAGTATATGCGTATTCCACGCCTTGACCATAAGCGCCAGTGTGTTCTTTTACAATTTCCATAACAGCATCATAAGTGTCTTTGCGTGCCCAGTCACGTTGGTATTCAAGTAACACTTGAATTGCTGTCACTGGAATTGCTCCAGCTTGTTCTACACGACGCATAGCAGCGTTATGTGCTGTCAAACTAGTACCACCTGAAGCATCATCAACTGCATAAACTTCATAGCCAGCTTTAATTGCTTCAAGCACAGGGAATGCAAGGCAAACTTCAGTCCAAAGTGCTGCAAATATCAATTTCTTTCTACCTGTTGCTTTAACTGCCTCAACAAATTTTGAATCTTCCCAAGAGTTCATTGAACTACGTTCTATAATTTCATGGTTTGGGAATATGTCAAGAATTTGTGGCCAAAAATAACCAGAAAAGCTTTGTGTTTCAACTGTAGTAAGAATAGTAGGTACGTTAAAAGCTTTTGCTGATTTAGCAAGCAGCATAACGTTATTCATTAATGTTTGTCTGTCAATGCTTGCAACTCCAAAAGTCATTTGAGGCTGAAAATCGATCAAAATTAATGCACTGTTCTCCGGAGTTAACAATTCTAAATTACTCATACATAAAACACTCCTTTTTTAAAATTGTTTCATCTTAAAGGCAATTATTAGTTTCAGCTGTAATCGTAAAAATAAAAGCCTTGCTATACTTCTTATTTAAAAAGGAGCGCTGATTAAATCAGCGCTAAATTTATGCATTTTGTTTACTAAGATCTCGCTGAGCTCCCATATAGCTTCCAATTATATTTTGATAACCTGGAAGATTACTAGCAAGTAAATTGCCAAAACCTTCAACATCGTTGCGCCAATCGCGTTGTAATTCGCACGCTACGCTAAACCAGTTCAAAAGTTGCACGCCACTATGTGCCATACGCGTATTGGCGGCATCTGCAACTTGTTTGCTGAAAGTTCCTGAAGCATCAGTAACAGCAAATACTTCATACCCAGCTTTTATAGCGGAAAGTGCCGGGAACGCAACGCAAACATCTGTAACTACACCCGCAATAATAAGTTGTTTTCTTCCAGTTTCTTCGATTGCTTTTACAAAATCATCATTATCCCATGCGTTAATTTGTCCAGGACGAGCTATTTTTGGCGCGTCAGGAAAAAGATCAACCAATTCTTGCATTAGTGGTCCATTAGGTCCGTTTTCAAAGCTTGTTGTTAAAATAACTGGTAAATCAAAAAACTTAGCAGTGTGAGCAAGAGCCAAAACATTGTTCTTGAATTCATCAACACCATAGTCACGCACTAGTCCAGCCATAAGACCAGTTTGATGATCCACTAAAAGAACGACAGCATCATCTTTATTAATACGAGAATAGAGATCAGACATTATGTATTCCTCCTAAAAATTAAGTAATCGAAGAAAGTTTAAAACTGGAATATTATCATAAATTTCTTCGTTTGTAACAATCAGTTTAATGATTGAGCAATGATTCGATTATAAGAGTTTTTTCGTAAACTACCACAAATAAGGCCTATTGTCTTAGTAATACATTTCCTCCTTTGTTAAAATCATCTCATTGTACCATAATATACCAAAATAAAAGAAGTGGCCTTATACCTAATATTCAGACTATTAAAAGAATGAGGTGACATTTATGAAAGATAATATAACGAATCGCTCCTCAACTAAAAAAAAGGAACGGCTAGGATTAATGTTATGGTTTCGAATAACACGAATATATAACCAGAGTATTCGGGAATTCAATCAACATTTAAAAAATGGAATCTAACTGCAGCTCAATTCGATATCTTAGTTCAAGTGGGTTCTCATGAGCGATTGTCACAATAACAACTAGCAAACAAGCTTTTTGTTACGAAAGGCAATATTACTCAACTGTTAAGGAAAATGGAAGATTTGGGATTGATTAATCGGAAACAGGAATGGAAAACAAAATACCTTTCATTGACTGAGGTTGGAAAAGAGTTTTTTTATGAAGTTGTTTCAAAACAAGAACAATTTCAGGCATCACAATTTCCTTCGGGTAAAGGAAAAAACACCCATAAAGTCGTATATACAATTATCGACAAATTGGCGATGCTTTTTAAGGTTATTGTCTAACCAGAAATAAAAATAGGAGTGAAAATAAAATGAGTAAAAAAACGATGGGTATTCACCACATTACTGCAATTGTTGGTCATCCTCAAGAGAATGTTGATTTCTATGCAGGTGTATTAGGTTTACGTTTAGTGAAAAAAACTGTCAATTTTGATGACCCAGGTACCTACCATCTTTATTTTGGTAATGAGGGTGGAAAACCAGGAACAATCATGACTTTTTTTCCATGGGCAGGAGCTAGTCAAGGGAAAATTGGTGATGGTCAAGTAGGCGTTACATCTTATGTTGTTCCAAAAGGAGCTATGAAGTTCTGGAAAAAAAGACTGGAATCCTTCAATATTCCTTTTACTGTAAGGGAGCGCTTTAGCGAGGAATACTTGGAATTAGATGACCCTCATGGGCTACACTTGGAAATTGTTGAAAGGGAAGAAGGGGAAGTAAATACATGGACCTTTGGCGGGGTAACACCTGAGGTAGCTATTAAAGGCTTTGGCGGTGCTACTTTATTATCGACCTACCCTGACAAAACGGCTGCATTGTTAGAAAATATATTTGGACTAGAATTAATCGGCAAGGAAGGCGATTTTGCACGTTACCGTTCTTCAGCAGAAATTGGCAATGTCATTGACTTAAAATTAACGCCAATAGGACGCGGGACAATGGGTGTTGGAACCGTACACCACATTGCATGGCGGGCAAAGGATGATCAAGACCAATTGGAATGGCAAAAATATGTTGAGGAAAACGGATATGGGGTAACTCCTGTCCGTAATCGAAACTATTTTAATGCGATTTACTTTAGAGAACACGGGGAAATTCTCTTTGAGATTGCAACAGATCCTCCAGGATTTGCTCACGATGAATCTGAAGCGACGATGGGAGAAAAATTAATGTTGCCAGAGCAGTATGAACAGTCTAGAGGGCAGATTAAACAAAGTTTATTACCATTTGAGGTAAGAGAGTTAGAGTTGTGAGCTGTTTAGCTGGTACAAATTATGCAAAATCAGGTGAGATTTTTTCCATAGAGAGACCTAATTAATTTCTTGATCAAATTAATGAAAAGAATGGGAATGGTGAGGTTGCAAAAAACAACAGGGATCCATCATATAACAGCAATGGTGAACGATGCCCAAAGAAGTATTGATTTTTATGCTGGCATACTGGGGTTAAGACTTGTAAAAAAGACGATAAACTTTGATCGTCCAGAAGTCTATCATCTTTATTTTGGAAATGAAACAGGTCAACCTGGGTCTGTTATAACTTTTTTTCCATGGCCAAAGCAGTTAAAAGGTCGAATTGGAACAGGACAGGTTGGAGTAACCAGTTTTATCATCCCGAATCAATCAATTGAATTTTGGGAAAATCGTTTGAAAAAATTTAGAATTAGGTTTATTCAATCAGTACGTTTTGGAGAAAAATATTTACAATTTCAAGATCCGGATGGTCTTGAAATTGAATTAGTGGAACGAAATGAAGGGCCAAAAAATAATTGGAGTTTTGGAGAAGTCGATTCAGAGGTTGCAATTAAAGGGGTTGGTGGAGCTATTTTAATTTCAACTCAGCCTAATAAAACTGCGAATGTGCTTGAAAACGTATTAGGGCTCGAATGTCTTGGGCAAGAAGCGAGCTTCCTTAGGTTTAAATCGGATGGTCAGTTTGGAAATACAATTGATATTAAGCTAACTCCTTCGGTTCGCGGGTTAAAAGGGGCTGGAACTGTTCACCATATCGCATGGAGGGCAAAGGATGACCAAGATCTTTTGAGATGGAGAACACTTCTTCAAGATAAGGAGTATTATCCGACTGAGATTCGTGATCGAAACTACTTCAAAGCTGTGTATTTCCATGAACAAGGCGGTATCCTTTTTGAAATAGCGACCGATCCGCCAGGCTTTTCCGTTGATGAAGCTGTCGCTGAGCTTGGTAATAAACTGATGTTACCATCTTGGCTGGAGCCAAAACGAGAAGAATTAGAAGAAGCCTTACCTACTGTGGAAGTTCGCGTTCTGGAGGGAGATCAATCATGAAACATATATTTAATAAGGGTAAAGATTCAACGAAACCAACGTTATTATTACTACATGGTACTGGCGGAAATGAATTAGATTTATTACCTATAGCGGGAAGAATTGATGACGAGGCTTCAGTGCTAAGTGTCCGCGGAAATGTATTGGAAAATGGAATGCCACGATTCTTTCGGAGATTAGCTGAAGGTGTATTCGATGAGGAAGATCTGATTTTCCGTACAAATGAATTAAATGAGTTTCTTTATGATTCTGCTGCAAAGTATAATTTTGATCGAGAAAACATGATAGCTATTGGATACTCAAATGGAGCTAATATAGCTGCTAGTTTATTATTTCACTATCAAAATGCATTAAAGGGAGCAATTCTCCATCACCCGATGGTACCGAGAAAAGGAATTGTTCTTCCTGATTTGTCAGGAAAATCAGTATTTATTGCTGCTGGTAAAAATGATCCTATATGTTCGCCGATGGAATCTACTGAACTTCAATCCTTATTTGAAAAGGCTAATGTAAAAACTGAAATTCATTGGGAAAATAGGGGGCATCAATTGACTGTTAATGAAGTTGAAGCTGCGGCTCACTGGTATCGTAGGGTCTTTTAAACTTTAGTAATACAAATTAAATTTTTTGTAAATAACTTAAAATTTGCAGAGTGAAATCGACAAATAAGTCTTTATGTTTTAGGAAGGGCTGTGATTCCTAATTCCAACTTAATTGGGGATACCCCAATTGGAGTTGCTTAGAAATCTCTAATTCGATTTTTTAATTTAATTTTTTCAATATTTTTCAATAATACACCTTGGTTTAACAAATAAAATTGTAATCTAATGTATTAATTGATTTAATGTTTTTTTCAAAATTTTACAATTTTAATAGTGGGGAATATAATAATCCCATAAACATTTTGCAAAAAAAATATTTTAAATTTTTTGGATAAAGAGTTTTTTTGATTAGAGAAGCAAGAATATAGGTTTAATAAAGAAAATTCATGGGAGGAAATTTATATGGCAAAATTTACTGTAGGTAATGAAAATCATGCTCCAATTGAACTTTATTATGAGGACCAGGGTTCAGGGAAACCAGTTGTATTAATACATGGTTGGCCTTTAAGTGGACGCTCTTGGGAATATCAGGTGCCAGCTCTTATTGAAGCAGGTTACAGAGTCATAACATATGATCGTCGAGGCTTTGGAAAATCATCTCAGCCGTGGGAAGGATATGAATATGATACATTTGCTTCTGATTTACATAAACTGTTAGAACATTTAGATCTTCAAAATGTCACACTTGTTGGTTTTTCTATGGGTGGAGGTGAGGTAGCTCGATACATTAGTACGTATGGAACAGATCGTATTGAAAAGGCTGTTTTTGCTGGAGCAGTTCCTCCTTATTTATACAAATCAGAGGATCATCCTGAAGGAGCATTAGATGATGCAACAATTGAAGAATTCAAAAGTGGCGTGATAAATGACCGCCTTGCATTTCTTGACAAATTTACGAAGGGATTTTTCGCGGCTGGTAATCAAACAGATTTAGTTAGTGAGCCATTCCGTTTATATAATCGGGATATTGCAGCTAGTGCCTCACCTAAGGGAACGCTCGATTGTATAACGGCCTTTAGTAAGACAGATTTTAGAAAGGACTTGGAAAAGTTCAATATACCTACTCTTATTATTCACGGTGACTCTGATGCAACTGTACCTTTTGAGTTAAGTGGAAAACGTACATATGATTCCATTCCTGGTAGTAAGCTCGCTCTAATAAAGGGGGGTCCGCATGGATTACACGCAACTCATCCAAAAGAATTTAATGAAGCGTTACTAACATTTTTAAAAGACTAATAAAGTAATGACAGTTTTACTTAAATGAGAAAGAGCATTCTTTGTTAATAATATCGTATGAATCAGGTGTGGAATAACTCCTTATCCATATTCACTTTAGTTGAAAAAACAGCACAAAAGGATCTTCGTTTGGGGCTGTTGACAAATACCCCTTTAAACAAAAGAAGATGAACATCTACTGAATGTAGTGTTTATCTTCTTTTTTGTTTACTATATGTTGTGTCCGGTTATGAGATTCTTTAGTTTGTCAACAGTCCCGTTTGAAAATCCTTTTTCAGTACCGATAATAAACATATGAAACTGGAATATCCTAAAAGTTGTAAATTCGCGTTTTGCTGGTGGTAATTTCGTATCTAGTAATTTACTTGTTAGCTTGATGGCTATGGGGAACCATCAAAATTGGAGCTTACTGATAAGCTCGTGCTACATCCTGATTCTAAAAAAGAGTGAGAGATAATCATGAAGAGAAAAAGAGAAGAAGATAAAAAAGAAGTTAGTTGAATTACTCTTATATCTTAATGCCCTAGGTCAGTAAGATTGTGAATAAATGCAATTTAAGTAACGGGTGAGTTAGTTCAAGAAGCTCGGAATTATTCTGAAGATACTTTACATTTTCCTAAAGGGCGCTTTTCTTCAATAAGACAACATAATCGATATTCCCACAATCGGGAGCGATTGCATAACAAAGTATCGCCTCTTCTTATTTAAGTAAAGGTCAGGATTGTGGAAGATAGAATAAGTAAATAACTTACTATTTCTAAGGTTTAGAAGAAGTGGAGTGATATATATATGAGGTATCACCAAAAGGATTTTTCAGGAGAATTATTAAAAACTATTATAACTACCGAAATGGTACTAAAAGGTCATATCGAAAATTTATCACTTGAATATAAGTCTGTTTTTGATAAGAAAAATTTGGTTTTTGATGCTGGGGTTTATAAAGTGGGTAACGAACCTTTTATGCCTGAATACAATTCCTCGGTTTCGATTGGCATTGCTGAAGAAAATAAGGAATTTAATGATTTACATACAATTAAAATATGGGAATGCAATCGTTATTTCTTAGGAATGCCCACTTCAAAAAAATTTCCTGGCAGTAAAATTATTGGTGAATTACTTGATGAAACGATTGAAGATGTTAAGGAAGAATTGAAAGAATATATTAATGAATTTTTAGAAGAATAACGTATGATTTTATTCCACAATCGGGGGCGTTTGCTGCATAAAGTGGTAGCTCGCTTCATTTGCAGAGCAATATGAAAACGAACAGGTAGCACTATTTCTAAGAGAACAAGGCTCATATTAAGTTGCTTCTATTTACAACTATTCAACAATCGGGGGGAAGCGTTGAAGAAGGAATGTTGCTGCGGCAATCCTTTTAATTCTTTTACTTATACGATTTATACGACTAACGGGCACGTCAATTTATAAATTGAATAGTTTTAAGTTTTATAGAGCATTTCTTTGTAATGAGGAATGCTTTTTTATCTTTTAATAAAACAAAAAAGATATTTTTATAACAATAATAATATAATAAAAAACAATAATATTTTATTCCAAAACGATAAAACATATGTTAAAGTCAAATTGACATTAAATATGTGAGGTGCTTTTAATGAAACAAGGTTCAACACTCTTTTTAAAGGTAGCTGTGTTTATTATCGTAACTCCAGTTCTTGCTTTGTGTATATTTTGGCTGCCTGAGGTAGCCGCTAGAGATGCAGCAGCGCATCCAGAGACTGCCTACTTTCAATATCCTTTTTTGATAGGTGCGTATATAACGGTAACACCTTTTTTCGTTGCCTTGTATCAGGCTTTAAAACTTTTAAGCTATATTGACCAGAACAAAGCCTTCTCGGAATTATCTGTTAGAGCTTTGAAGTGTATAAAATACTGTGCAATCACTATCAGTACCTTGATTGCAGCAGGAATAATATCAGGAATTATATTAATTTCAGGTGAAGGTGAAGACATAACAGGTTTTATAAGCTTGGGATTAATGCTCACTTTTGCAACAATGGTGATTGCAGTCTTTGCTGCTGTTCTACAAAGACTTTTACAAGAAGCCATCGATCTTAAATCAGAGAATGACTTAATAGTCTGAGGTGGATAACATGGCAATTATAATCAATATTGATGTGATGCTGGCAAAAAGGAAAATGAGCGTAACAGAACTTTCGGAGAGGGTAGGAATAACAATGGCTAACCTTTCTATATTGAAAAATGGAAAGGCAAAAGCAATTAGGCTTTCAACTTTAGAGGCAATTTGCAAAGCATTAGAATGCCAACCTGGAGACATTTTAGAACATAAAAGTGGCGAAGAAACTCAAGAATAATAGACAACACATTTATTGAGTTCTATTTCGAGAGGAAAATGATTGGATAGTAGATGAGCTAACCGCATATGATGAAATGTATCTTTCTCACGAGATTGTACTTGCATCAGATGCCAATTTTGAATATTAGATTTTCAGCCATGGAAATAAACAAGTTTTAAGTTAAAATTCTTCTAAGTCAGATACTATAAAGTGTGGCCTCTTCTTATTGAAGTATAGGCCAGGTTTATTGAACAAGAAAAATAAAAAGCATTCTATATTGAATGCTTTTTATTTTTATCATAATTTGGTGATGTACTAGAGTGTGTTAATAGGCGGTCTAATACTTTTTCAGTAAATGGCATAAAGTAATTAAGTATTAGCCCCCCTAAACAAACGGTTAATAACGTTCCAACGCCAATTGGTCCATTAAAAATCATTGCCATTATCAAGAATACGAGGTAAATGAATGTTCTCGATAAAAATATATTTGTTCTAGTTAATTCTTGCATGATTAATGTTAATCGGTCAATTGGAATCGGTGCAAAATTCGTGTGTAAATATGTTGCAGTTCCTAATCCTATAACAACTAAGCCGATTCCAAAACAAACAACTTTGCTGTACCATAGTTCAGGTGTTATCAAATTGTGCAATAAAAAAAGCCACATATCAATACCAATACCCGTTATAAATGCTGTTAACAACCCCAAAACTTCTGGTCTTTGTCTTATTAAAAATGAATTACAACCTATCAATATTAAAGCTATTATTATTTCCCAACTTCCCACAGTAAGCCCCACATTTAAGGACAGTCCTACCAAAAGTGCATCAAAAGGTGAAGTTCCAAGGTCTGATTGTATAGTGAAAGAAATACCAAGGGTTAATATTAATATTCCTAATACATATAAAACATATTTCACTTTACTCGACCTCTTTATCTCATTATTTTTTGTTGCAAATGCAACTAAGTTAGGTTAAATTTAATATATATCATTTTTGTTGCATTTACAATAAAAATATGTCCTAAGGAGTTAATTATGAAGGAAATTCTTCGTGAAATTGGAATGATAGCAAGGGCATTAGATTCTATAAGTAATATAGAATTTAAAGAATATGATCTTACAAAAGGGCAGTATTTGTACCTTGTGCGAATATGTGAAAATCCAGGAATCATTCAAGAAAAGTTAGCCGAGATGATAAAAGTAGACCGAACAACAGCAGCTCGTGCTATAAAAAAACTTGAAGTTAATGGCTTTATTGAAAAGAAAGAAGATAAACATAACAAAAAAATTAAAAAACTCTTTCCAACAGAGAAAGGGAAAAATGTTTATCCTTTTATAAAAAGAGAAAATGATTATTCCAATATTGTTGCATTAGAGGGATTTTCCGAAAGAGAAGTAGAAACCATTTTAAATCTTCTTCAAAGAGTAAGAAAAAATATAGAAATAGACTGGGAATTTGTAAAAAAGGGAAACAAGAGAAGTTATTGATTATATAAAGGAGCGACATATTTAATGACTATAAATATAAAAAAGTGTACCTTTGAAGATTCACGCAAACTTCAAGAAGTTAGTTGTGAAACATTTAATGAAACATTTAAGCATCAGAATTCACCCGAAAATATGAATGCCTATTTGGAAAGGGCATTTAACTTAAAACAATTAGAAAAAGAATTATCCAATATTTCTTCGCAATTCTTTTTTGTTTATTTTAATAATGAAGTCGCAGGATATTTAAAGGTCAATACCAATGATGCTCAGTCTGAAGAAATGGGTGATGAATCACTTGAAATCGAGAGGATTTATATAAAGAACAAATTTCAAAAACATGGGCTTGGTAAATACCTGTTAAATAAAGCTATGGAAATTGCGATGGAACGTAATAAAAGGAAAATCTGGCTAGGCGTATGGGAAAAAAATGAAAGTGCTATTGCGTTTTATAAGAAAATGGGGTTTGTTCAAACTGGAGCCCACTCATTTTATATGGGTGATGAAGAACAAACGGACTTTATAATGAACAAAACACTCATATAACTTTTTTTGAAAGGTGGATTATTATGTATATACCTAAACATTTTAAAATTGATGATGAAGAAGTAATTTATGATTTTATCGAAAAATATGGCTTTGCAACCCTATTTTCTCAGCATAAAGGAGAACCCTGCGCTACTCATCTTCCACTGATGATAAATAAATCTGAAAATGCTTTATATGGTCATTTTGCACGTCCGAACGAACAATGGAAGGATGCTGTAAACCAACAAGTTCTTGCAGTTTTCCAAGGTCCCCACTGTTATATTTCACCTACTTGGTACGAAACAACTGAAGCAGTACCAACTTGGAATTATGTGTCTATCCATTTATATGGAAAGATGGAGATTGTCGAAGATAGAAAAGGAATATTCGATTCTTTAAATGACTTGGTAAATAAATATGAAAGACCTGATAGTCCATACAATTTGAAGGATGTTGAACCTAGTTTTATCGAAGGAATGAGTAAAGGAATTGCAGCGTTCAGAATAAAAATCACAAAAATTGAAGCAAAAGCTAAATTAAGTCAAAATCATCCTGTGGAACGACAAGAATTAATTATTAATCATCTAGAAAACACTTCTCAACAAGATAATATACAAGTAGCATCTCTTATGAAGAAAAATCTGCAAAAATGCAAATAAAAGTCATTACTTATTGAACTAACGGGGGCATTAGTTCAAAAAGAATTAAGTGATTTTATGAGTGAGGTTAGATTTTAGTTATTCCATTAAAATGCGCAATACACAAATAGTGGATCGTGTCCATTATTCAACAATCGGGGGCGATTGCTTAACAAAGTGTCGCCTCTTCTTATTAAGGTAAAGGGCAGTTTAATGGAATAAGAGTTTTTATGTGAGAATGAAGGTGATTTAGTGAGAGAAGAATTTGGTGAAAAGATAAATGGAATTGACTATCAAATTAGAAAAGGTGTTTATGCAGTTATTTTTAATCCTAAGAAAGACAAAGTTATGACTGTTCGAAATAGGAATGGTCATCATTTTTTGCCTGGTGGTGGAATTGAATACGATGAAAGCCATATAAAATGCCTTGAAAGGGAAATGTTAGAAGAAACAGGTTATAAAGTCTTGATTAATTGTTACATTGGTAATGCAATGAGATATTTTAAATCCACTAAAGATGAACCATTACTTAGTGATGGATATTTTTACTTGGCAAATATAACTGATAAAGTACAGGAAGCAATAGAACCTGACCATTACCTAGAATGGATTAATATAGAGAATGCGAAACAATCTCTTATCCACGAACATCATTGTTGGGCAGTAAAAGAGGGGTTAAACAAACTATTCTAGCAGCTCTTATTCAATTAAAGGGGGCGATTGTTTAACAAAGTGTCTCCTCTTCTTATTGAAGTAAAGGGCCGGATAGTGGAATAAGGATTTTAATAATTTGTACTAAAAAGGAGCTACATAAATATGAAAACACAGAACTTTGGAATTTAATCTCAAAAGGTAAAGATGAAATATCCGAGAATCAGGACATTAATTGTTATATTTTCATTTGCAAAAGGATGTTTTTAATGAAGAAAGCAGACAAAATAGCCTCCTAAAAACCAATTAAAATTTTAGGAGGCGCTGAAAATGAAATTCAATATTATAGACCGTAAAAATTGGCATCGAAAAGAGTATTTTGAACACTATTTACAACAACAAACAACATTCAGTATAACGAAAGAAATAAATATTACTATTCTTATAGAAAACTTAAAGAAAAAGAATTTTAAGTTTTATCCTGCGTTTATTTTTATGATTACAAAAATAGTAAATTCACATAGAGAATTCAGAACCAGTTTTAACTCTGAAGGCAAATTAGGTTATTGGACAGAGGTTTTGCCTTCTTATACAATTTTTGATAAAAAGACATGCACATTTTCAAGCATTTGGTCATCAAATTTAACTACTTTTTCTGAGTTTCATTCTCAATATGAGAAAGATGTAAAAAAATACAATGGTACAGGTAATATATTTCCAAAGATCCCTATACCAGAAAATAATATTCCGATATCTATGATTCCTTGGAGTTCTTTTACTGGATTTAATTTGAATATTAATAATGGTGGAGACTTTCTTCTGCCAATTATAACTGGCGGTAAATATTCTCAAGTAAATGGGGAGTTATTCTTACCTGTCTCACTACAAATTCATCATGCAGTTTGTGATGGTTATCATGCAAGTGTTTTTATGAATGAAATCCAAAGACTGGCTGATGAAAGTTTAAAGTGGCTATAGCTTTTTATTATGGGAAATATGTATAAAAGGAACTGATAAATCAGGTCCTTTTTTCTTAGAAATACCATTAATTTTATGAATTAATTCAGTTAAATGGATACGTTAGCTAAATAACTAAACTCTCAAACAAAACTGGATATTTATGTGAGATTATTAAGAAATGCACTTAAACGACAGGCCAGATTAGCGACATAAGCTCCCTGTAACTTTCAAGCCGGGTCTGCTAGACACAACACCAATTAATGTCCTACCGATGAAATCCCTGCCTTGAAAACTGGTTTTGAAGCATTGACGCCGGGAAGGCAAAGGCCATACACTCTTTATTTTTCTAAACCCAAACAATCCAAAACTCGAGAGTCAAGGGTTGAAAAATGTATGCAGCAAATTCTCAATGGAAAGGGATTAAATGATTAGAGGGCATGTTATATGCTTGATGATAGGAGAATAAAACTAATGCTATTGTGGAAAATGAAGAAATTAACAGGACACCAATTAGTGTCATATAATAAAGACACCAATTAGTGTCCAATTTAAAGGGAGAATGATTTTGAACGAAAAAAATCAAGAGCGTGATGTTTATGTAGCCATCGCTGACCCAACTAGACGTAAATTGCTACGTTTGTTGGCGGAGGCAGAAGAGTTACCTCTTCACGAATTAACCGCTCAATTTCAAATGGGTCGTACTGCTGTTTCTAAACATTTGGCTATCCTTAAAGAAGCTGGTCTAGCTGCCGACCGTAAAGTTGGCAGAGAAACAAGGTATCGGCTGAATGCTGCCCCGTTAAGAGAAATTGAGGATTGGGTATCGTTTTACAGGAAATTCTGGAGTGAAAGAATATCTCTTTTAAACCAAATATTACAGGAGGAACAAAAAATGAATTTAACAGTATCCCAAGATTTTAATTTTAAGAGCCCGATCAATAAGGTGTGGAACGCATTAACAGATTCGGATACTCTTGCAAAATGGATAATGGAAAATAACTTTAAACCAATCGTAGGACATAAATGCCAATTCCGAAATGAGCAGTGGAATTTAATTGTAGATTGTGAAGTATTAGTAGTGGACGAGCCTTATAAGTTATCTTATACATGGGTAGGTGATCCGATAAACACTATAGTCACATGGACATTGAAGCAAGAGGATGAAACAACCTACTTACATCTTGAACAAACAGGATTCGAAAAAGAAGATCAAGCGTTCAATGGTGCGAAATATGGTTGGGCGCAAATGGGCGAAGATCTTAAAAAAGTATTAGAGGAAATGTAAGACCAAACTTCTGAACTCTGAACCTTTTTTTTGAGTATTAAGCTAACCTATAGGAAAAAGCAAACGGCTTAGTATAGGACTGATCCGTTTGCTTTTTTAGTGTAAATAATGATACAAAACACATTCCAAATTCAGATGCAATTTTGATTGCAATTTCGGTTTTTGCGATAGGATACGGATCCTGTCCTCTTTAGTGTGTTCTCTTAAGCAAGTACTTCAATGATAGTAGGCTGCAGGACTCTTTGCAGAGCTCTTTTTTCTTCATTGTTTAAAGGGACCAATGGTAAGCGGACATCTCCTACATTTAGTCCTTTCATATTCAATGCAGCTTTTACAGGTGATGGGCTTGGTGCAGTAAATAATGCTTTCATTATTGGGAGAAGGTTACGATGTGCAGAAGAAGCTTCATGAACATCACCATTATTAAAGGCATTGATCATTTCTTGCATTTCATTACCAATGATGTGGGAAGATACCGAAACAATCCCTGTTCCGCCGATTGCTAAGACTGGAAGAGTTAACCCATCATCGCCGCTGTATAACGTAAAATCACTATGTGTTTTGCTGATGATTTGTGCCATGGTATCTAAGTCGCCACTTGCTTCTTTTACTGCCACAATATTGTCTATCTTTGAGAGATGAACAATTGTCTCTACTGACATGTTTACAGCACTTCGTCCTGGGATATTATAAAGCATTACCGGCAATAGGGTTGATTGGGCAATTGCTTTAAAGTGCTGAAATAATCCTTCTTGAGAAGGCTTGTTATAATACGGAGTAACGAGCATAATCCCATCGACTCCTGCTTCTTCTGCCTGCCTAGTTAAGCTGATAGACGCTTTCGTATTATTCGAGCCAGTACCAGCTATAACTGGAACTCTTCCAGCAACAGCTTCTACCACAACTTTGAATAAATCCACTTTCTCTTCTGGTGTTAATGTAGGAGACTCTCCAGTTGTACCAGCTATAACTAATCCATCAGAACCATTATTGACTAAATAGTTCACTAAATTTCTCGCAGCGTTAAAATCAACCTCACCATTACGATCAAATGGGGTAACCATTGCTGTTAAAACTTGCCCAAAATTCATAACTTCACACCCTTTAATAGTATTATTTGAAATTCAGATGTTGTTAGAGACGTTCAAAAGGAAACGCAAAAAAGCAACAACGAGGGATTCGCTGTTGCAGCAGGAACAAAATTTTTCAAAAGTCGTTACCATTGCATAAGATAGCCCTCCATATAGTTTCCTATATGACAGTTCTGCATTTATTCAATAACAGAACCAGCTTTAAGAACATGAGATTCTTTCCGCTTCGGCAAATTCCCCTTTCCACAATAGTCATTGGACCTCATTATCCTCGCATTGTGTACTAATGGTTTTTGCTCCTCTATCTTCTCTTCAAATATTATTGAAGGGAAAATTTTATTTAATTGGTACTAATATAACAAAATATTCTTACTACTTCAAGTCGGATTTAGATCTTTTTTAAAATACAAGAATGATCTGTAGCATTTTTACGATGGAGCACAGCTAAAAAGCTGTCGAAGAAGTTAGAAATCAATGATTTTCAACAAATTAAGTGTTTTATGATAAATCTGTATGAAAAGTTACTCCATTTTATAGGCAGTTTTGACAATTGATATCTCTTATAGCAGGAATTAGTATTTATCTTAGTATACTAAGAATTTCAAGGAGGGGCGGACCACATGACTTATACAAAACGAACGACAGAAAGAAAAGATATAAAAATCCGTGACGTTTGGGAAAAGACAGAGAGGGATATGAAAAAAAGTCTAAAGGCATGCAAAAATGTAAGAATCTTTTTGGAATTATAAGTTTGAAAATCAGTAGGTAAACTGTGACTGATATATATCGTGTTTAACAGATGAGCATGATCTTATATTAAACTCCTATGAAATGACATAACCTGCTGTTTTAAGGGCCACTCTTTTTGATTGATATATATATTATGAAAGGGAATAAAGGAGAATTAATGAAACCAGGTGCATTTTTCTTAATAAAGAAAAATGCACCTGGTTTTTTAACATTTCTTATTTTTTGTATTGAAATAGTCCTGCAGGAAGTTGAGCATCCCAATTTTCTGGTATATCTAGACGCAGCGCATGAGCAACGACAGCAGCTGTATCTATATTTTCTACATCAGACAACACGGTGCCAGACTTAATTGACGTTCCTTTAGCAGTCCAGAAAATGGTCTGTTCTTCTGGGGAGGAACCACCATGACCATAACCTTTTCCGCCATGATCCGTTGTGACGATAATTAGAGTATCCTTCATCAGTCCTTCTTCTTCTAAAGCTTGGACAATTTGTCCAACATGCTGATCAGCTTTTTGTAATGCCTCATACCATTTCAGGCTGCCATAGCCATAGTTGTGGCCTGCACCATCCACTTCATCCAAATGGACAAAAATATTGCGGCTGTTTTTACCTTCTGCTTTTATATAGTCCACCGTTTTTTGTGTCGTATTATTATCGTTCCCGCCATTTACTTTATAAGCACCTGCAGAATCTTCAATAATTCCTTTATTGATCGGTGACCATGTAGTAAAGGAAGCTTGATTAAGCATAGGACGCTCTTGTTTCAGCAATTTCATATAAGATGGATAAGGATTTTTTTCAGGGTAAGGATTACCTGTATTTTCGTTATTCAGACCATGTTTTGAAGGTACAACTCCATGGAGCATGGATCCCCAGTTTTGCCCACTAATTGTCGGCAGCATTGCTTTTGCTTCATATGTTCCAGCGCCTTCACTCATTAGCTTCTGTATATTTTTTGCGTTTGCTTGCTGGTCTTTTACTCCATTCCCAGCTCCATCGATTCCAATAAATACGACTCGTTTGTAAAGAAAATCTTTCTTGTAAGGGGCCAGCTTATCCTTCATCATTTGCACATCTAAGCGATCCACTTTTTTATCATCGTTAATATCCGCTTTTTGAGCTTGTTTCCAACGTTTGTCACCTTCATGACTATTTTTGTTTTTCTGTATAAGTTTTAGATCAGCCTCCGTTAACAACCCATCTCCCGATACATCTATAGAGTTAGATACATGTACATTGGCTGTCGCAGTTTTGCCGCCATCGACTGTTTTGACTGTGATCGTTGCGTCGCCAGGATTCTCAGCAATAATAGTGGGACGTTCGTTGATTATTTCAACTTTCGCTATCGTTTCATCACTAGAGATCCATTCAACCTCTTTTACTGTCGCATCTATTGGAGAGACAGTTGCTGTTAGCGGCATAGGTGCCCCCGCTTTCAGGTTGAGTTCAGTCTGATCCAATGAGATGGATTCTACTGAAATGGGTGGAAGCGGAGGAGCATTATCGTACATAGCGCGAACTTCCATTTCGGTCAAAACATTTCGATAAATCTGCAGGTCATCAACCTGTGCAGTCAGCGTAGAACCGTATTTTCCTGTACCATCCTGACCAATTTTGGTCGTATATGGGGAGTCGAGCGATCCTTTCATTCCAGAGATATCGACTGTTTTAATCAGGTTACCGTCTTTATAAAAGCGAGCACTCCCGTTTTTTCGGTCATGCGAGACAACAATATGATGCCATTTATAGTCAGCTACATTCGGCATGTGGTAATCCAACCGGCTGCTCTGAGAAGTTTTGTAATTCCAGATGAGCTCACCCGAACCGTTCATGCCCAAAATCCACCCGCTGTTGCTTCCGGAATTCCAGTCTTTATTCGAAATGATGGAAGGGTCGCCCTTGATGCCTTCCGATTTGATCCAAAAGGCAACAGAAAAATCTGTGCTCTCACCGAATCGGAACTCGCCGTGATTGCCCAGGTCCACATATTGTCCTGGGGAATTAAATTTGATGGCTTGTCCGATACGTCCCTGAACAAATTCGGGATTGCCGAAGATCGAAGGGGCTACGGCGCTTGCCGAGCTATCGTTCGCATTGTTGTCGAATTTCAAGTCGAGAACGGCTTCTTCATTAGCAAATGCAATGGAAGACATACTGTAGGATAAGACATTATATGGGATATCTGCACTGGTTGCAGCAAAAGACATCGCCATGGTTAATGTTGTACCCACTACTACTTTTTTAAACATATTAGATTTCATTCATTTTCCCTCCAAATTTAAATAATCTGACATGTCAATTGTAGGGAGGGAATGTAAATAAATGAGTAGATTCTTGTAAATTATCTTTAAATGTTGGTAAAAAAACACGACAAACAAGGAAAACAGTCATTATATCCTTTAAAAATAATTTGTTTTATGTTGTTTTCGAGTTTGTATTTTAAAGTTAAATGACAAGGCAGGAAAAAAATTTGCAATGGAATTGATTATTTCCTTAAAAGATATCTGCTAATATGAGCATCTGGAGCAGGGGGCGATTGCTTAACAAAGTGTCGCCTCTAGGACGCAATACACAAATAGTGAATCGTATTCTTTATTCAATTATCGGGGGCTTATCTGTAAAAAGGTAAGTGTTTTTTTTATGGAATAAAAGATTGAGTTAATCAACTTATTTTGAAATAATTGGTATTAAGCAATCGGGCAGTTTTATTGAAGAAGGAATACTAAATTTACATAATAAACATGGATTAAAGGATTCTTAATGTATTTACAGAATTTAACTTCATATAGTGTCATAATTTTTAAACAAAAATAAAATATAAGAAAAGGTGATTTATATAATGAGCACATCTAAAATAACTATGAAAAGCCCCACTCCAATCCTGCGTATTTTTGATGAGGAAAAAGCCAAAGAATTTTATTTAACATTTTTGGAATTTGAGTTAGATTGGGAGCATCGATTTGAAGATGATCTACCTTTATACATGCAAATATCATATAAAAATTGTATTATTCATCTTTCAGAGCATCACGGAGATTGCTGTCCTGGAGCTGCTATCAGAATCGAAGTAGAAAAGTTAGAGTTACTCCATTCAATTCTTATATCAAAGAAATACAAATATGCTCGTCCTGGCATCGAAAAAACCCCTTGGAATACTCGGGAGGTGCGCATTGGAGACCCATTCGGAAATAGAATTATGTTTTTTGAGAACATTCAAAAATAACATTACTCCCTAATACTAGGAAGGCTATGTCTATGTCCCATGAAACAGTTAATTTTTCAGCTTGCTAAATATATATTTAATAAATTCCTTTTTGTAGTAAAGGTGCTTTTGTTTTAAAAAATATCAGTACGGATCTTCAACAATCGGGGGCTATCCTGGAGCAAGGATAAGCGCTCATTTTCATTTTAGGGCCAGATTGTTGAACAACAGCTTAAAATTAGATAGGATTTTTTGATTTTTGTTGATGTTGTGAAGGTTGCACTTAAACTAAAAGAAGTAAGCTATTTTAATAAAAATTTTATGGTAAACTAAAATTAGATAAAATGTTTAAAGGTGAGGAATTAAATGAGTACAATCCAAAAGCATAAGCCCAATAAATTGAAAATGATTTTAAGAGGATTAATAGTAATTATTGGGGGATTTATAGCAGCGTATGGACTAGAAACCGTATTAATCCCAAACAATGTATCTGATGGGGGTGTGACGGGTCTTAGTATCGTTGGTTCAGAACTACTTGGATTACCATTAGGAGTTCTAATTGCAGTTATAAACATTCCTTTTATCTGGTTAGGTTATCAACAAATTGGTAAAAGTTTCGCGATTTATTCAATTATCGGAATAGCTTCCCTAGCATTGGGTACAAGTCTCATGCACCACACCCCAGCGATTATTGAAGGGGATACTTTATTAGTTACCGTTGTTGGTGGTATTATCATTGGTTTTGGAATGGGGTTAGCATTGCGGAATGGCGGAGCATTAGATGGAATTGATATGCTAGCCGTACTGCTTTCTCGAAAATTACCGTTTGGGACAAGTGATCTCATTCTTTTCTTAAACACATTCGTATTTATTTTTGTTTCAATCGCATTTGGTTTACAAGGAGCAATTCTTTCTGCAATTGCTTACTTTATTGCTTCTAAAGTGATTCACATAGTTGAAGTAGGTTTAAGTGGCTCTAAAACCTTTACAATTATCACAACTCAACCCGTATTAATGGTAGAGACTATACGTGATCGCTTAGGCCGAAGTGCAACGTACAAGGAAGCTTACGGCGGTTATTCCCATGAAAAATTCAAGGAAATCACATGTGTCATTAATCGCTTAGAAGAAAGCAAAATAAAAGAGATCATTAATGAAATTGACAAAACTGCTTTTGTTACGGTATATGACGTAGCCGAAGTTAAGGGTGGTAATTTCAGAAAGCATAATATTCATTAGATAAAATCCCGTAAATTTGTAATAAAACTCTACAAAAAAACACATTTTTAGGTTTGCTAAAACAGTTTGTTCATTGTGTTGAGTTAAAGTAAAAGCAGTTGGTGTAATAAGACCGGCTGCTTTTACTTTTTTTATGTGAGATTTCCGATAATTTACATTATGTAAATTAGATTTGTATGGAGTATTCATGTAATACACGGTAGGCGTTTTTTGTTTCATCCTCAACATATCAATACATAGAAGGAAAAAGTGAGGAGTTTTTCTTCTCTGCTAATTTTAATCGTTTTAATCATTGCGGCAGTGTTGTTAATTTCTTTCCTGATCAAGTTAAATATGAGAGATAGAAAAAAAGAAGCAATATACGCTTTTACAGTTCAGGACTTTATGAATAATCATATCGACTTAAATGAAAATACAGAACAAAAGGTACTCTCTTACTAACAACGATATAAAATTTCAACGATGATAATGATATTGAAGATTGTGGCGATGATGGAAGAGAAAAGCACCTTCATTCACTTGTTCATACATCATTGATCAAAAATCCTGTATTGATATGCAGGATTTTTTTGTTCCGCAAACGGACCAGATTGTGGAATAAGTGATATGGTTAATTTATATTAAGTAAAGGATAATAGAGTGAATAACTAGAGATTTGATAATGGTCGAATAAGAAACTTAGAGGACTAAAGAAATGATGCAAAACATTAATCAATAATCAATGAATTGAAAATTCAACAACAATGCCTGGATGGTGTCAGTTACACTGATACCACACATATTTAGGAGGTAGGATTGAAATGGCAAGGAAAAAGGAATTCGATGAAGATGCAGTTCTGCATAAAGCCATGCTATTATTCTGGGAACAAGGTTATGAGAAGACATCCATGCAGGAATTGGTCTCACATATGGGGATTCATAAAGGGAGCATGTATGATACCTTTGGCGATAAACACTCCTTGTATGTCAAATCATTGAAACGCTATAGTGAAATGTTAGAGCAATCGGTTAAGCGTGGTATGGCTGATACCCGTTCAGCCAAGGAAGCAATCAGACTGTTATTTGAAATGGCAATCCAACAGCAAGAAGAGTTTCCTGGGGGCTGCTTCGTAGTGAATACCGCGGTTGAGTTGGCAAATTATGATTCTGAGACCAGAGATTGGGTTCATCTGAAATGGGCCTCTACAGAACAGTTAATACGTGACCTTATTGTGGAAGGTCAACAATCTGGAGAATTTTCCAAGACACTCAATGCGGAAGGGCTGTCTTATTGTTTTATTAATGCATTAATCGGACTTCGCGTTATGGTTAAGACTATATCGGACAGGGAAAAATTACGCCAAATTATTGAAATGAATATGTCGGTATTGGAATGAATGGGTAATTTGGAACGATATGTTACCTGATAGGTAGTAAACTGCCATCTATAAATTAATCGTATTGCGAATGGAAGACATCATAATCTTCATCTCCTTTTACATTTTTTATGAAATAACTAAGAGAGTGTCTATAAAGTTTGGTTGAAATTCAAGGGGGGGCTGAGTATGATTTAATGCTCTTCATATTCGAACAGCGAAAGTCTTTTATTATAATAAAAATGCAGCCCTAACTTTTATAGGGGCTGCATTACTTTTTTACTTGTGCATTTTTAATTCGGCTTTCATTTCCCTTTAGTTGTCCAGATGAATGAACGCTTCATGTTACTCTAGATTCTGCCATTGATCTCTCTCCAATCGGATTCAAATCAATGTCGGGTGTGGCGTGAGATTAAGAGTACCCTTGTTAGCGAATTCCACCTGATTCCGATTAGCGAAGCGACTTGAATGCCGTGCGAATCTCGGAAGTCATGAACTCCGGTTGCTCCCAAGCTGCGAAGTGTCCGCCCTTAGGAAGCTTATTGTAGTGGATGAGATTCGGGTACGCTTTTTCTGTCCAGCTCTTCGGTGCTTCATACATCTCATCCGGAAATACGCTGGCGGCAACCGGGAGCTTGACGCCTTTGACGACGAAGAAGGAGATTCCGGCAACTGTGTTCTCCCAGTAGAGACGAGCCGCAGAAATCGCTGTATTCGTAAACCAAAAAAGCGTGATGTTGTCGAGAACGTCGTCGCGCGTTAGGCCTTCTTTGACTCCGGCAAAAGATCTCGCGATCAGGGCATGGCTCTTCCAGTCGTGGTCAATCATAAAGGCTGCCAAACCGACAGGCGAATCCACCAGTCCGGTCAGTGTCTGCGGACGCGTTCCCATCAAGAAGGCGTAATAGAATTTATTTTCGCGAACTTGCTCGCACGCTTTCTTCTCTTCGTCTGAGAGACCGGCTGGCAGCGGGTTGCCTGACCAGATCGCCGCATCGACTTCGGGCGGAATCACTTCAGGCATGTTGGTGTGAATGCCGATCAATCCTTTAGGTTCCTGAACGCCCATAAAGTTAACGACGATCGAACCCCAGTCGCCGCCCTGCGCCACATACTTCGTATAGCCAAGGCGAGTCATAAGCTCACCATAAGCGCTTGCGATGCGTTTAGGATTCCAGCCGGTCGTGGTCGGCTTGCCCGAGAACCCATAGCCAGGCATCGACGGAATGACGACATGGAAGGCTTCCGATTCGCTTCCACCGTGTGCCGTTGGGTTAGTCAGCGGCTCGATCAGCTTCATTTGCTCGATAATCGAACCCGGCCATCCGTGTGCAATTAGGATCGGCATCGCGTTCTCATGCTTCGAACGAACGTGAATGAAGTGGAAGTCCAGACCGTCGATCTCGGTAATGAAATGCGGGTAAGAGTTAATTCTCGATTCGATCTTGCGCCAGTCGTATTCATCTGCCCAATAACGCGCAAGTTCTTGAATCGTTGCGAGCTGCGTGCCTTGCGATTGATCCGCGACTGTTTCCTTCTCAGGCCATCTTGTTGCGTTAATGCGTCTTTTCAGTTCAGTAATTTCTTCTTCCGGTACATTCACATGAAACGGACGAATGGCGTTCTTGTCTGTAGGTTGCTCATTACTTTGTTGTTTGGTACTTGTTTGTGTCATTTTTTTTATCTCCCTTTGGTTAGTTTAGATTTTTTGGGTTTGCGTTGCTGAGATACGCTAATGAAGTTCAATCAAACGGTTTGTCCATGATATCTCAACGATCCTTTCGGAAAAAATTTAGCATATTCAAGAACGAATGGTCAAGAATTATTTTTGAACGAACGTTCTTAAATGTGTAAAAAACAGTGTAACTGAAACCAGTATTGGTATGAATATGAACTTCCTTGTACTGTTTCAGAGGACGGATGGATAAATGACTTTCTCAAGATCCTTTCATTTGCTAAGAATATTATTCATACTTCTAACCTATCTGTTTCGGGATTATTAATTTTACTGCTTCTTGAGGGAGGTTTGTTGCACAGTTTATACCAGGGCCAATTAATATCGTTACACGGATTCTCCTACCCCTCGAAAAAGTTCATAAGAAGCACCTCCTAAATCCTTTCAATTTGAGTGTTTTTGCACATCCCCGAAAAGGGATAGAACCCAGCAACCGTGACACGAATTACAACTTACCGATGAAAAAACGTCTTGAGATGTCTAGGGGTAATCGTACATGCATCAAGAATAACAAGCACCCAGAGAGGCCATCTAGCCCTTACACTTTAATATCTGGCTAACCTTATATTACGAACGGGTTAACAGATTTTCTGGTTCCACACATTTTAGAACGAGCGTTAAAAAATAATTATTGACCGTTCGTTCTTAAATGTGATAAATTTGTTCCGTAAAGAGAATCGTTGAGATTTCATGGACAAACCAATTGATCTGCTTTTCCGGTCGCGGTTTATGAAAAAAATTTTGGGGAGTGATTTCGAAGTGAAAATTAGTTCAAAGCAAGACTTCAATAAAGATTTTAACAGAGAAGAAAAGCTGAAAACGCTGACTAAAATCCAGTATAACGTAACTCAGAATGGCATGGACGAGGCGCCATTTAATAATGAATACTGGGATAACAAAGAAGAGGGTATCTACGTAGATATTGTTTCGGGTGATCCACTGTTTAGCTCGAAGGACAAATTCGATGCGGGTACAGGCTTTCCTAGTTTTACAAAGCCTCTGGAGTCAAACAATGTTGTTCTCAAACGCAAAGGATTATTTTTTGGGAACGAAGTCAGAAGCCGGAATGCTGATTCCTTCCTAGGCGACGTGTTCAAAGACGGACCTCAACCAACAGGACTGCGGTTCTGCGTGAACTCTGCAGCCATGGAATTTATTCCGAAAGCTGATCTTGAAAAAAGAGGTTATGGCGCTTATGCCGCGCAATTTAGCGAGCAGAAGCTTTGAAAATGAATGATGGTGCAAACCAGATGGAGATAGTTTAACGGATAGCTACGACAAGAGGAACTTATCAGGAGGGAGGGGAAAGAATCCCTAAAGGCTGCCTAATTGTAAATACCGCAGTTGAATTGGCCCTTCATGATTCTGAGTCCAGAGACTGGGTCAATCAGAGATTGATTGATTCAGAGCAGTTGATACGTAAGCTTATTGAGAGAGATCAATAATCGGGAGAACTAAATAAGTCACTCAACGCAGAATTGCTGTCATATTATATTAATAATGTATTAATCGGACTGTGGGTTATAGCAAAGACGAAGGATGACAGAGAGAAATTGAAGCAAATTATCGAAATGACAATATTAATTTTAATACACAAATAATTTTTTTGTTAATTCTAGAACGATTGTTCTTAAATAGTGGATCAAGTGGACACAACGATCAAGAAGTTTAAAAAGCGGTGACTATTTTATTCTCGTGTTAAAGAAGTCACATAATAAACTCGTCTAATCATTTAAAAGATATCCTAATTGTGGTTCGGAAGCTCCATTCAAGTTTAGTGAAACTTTCTTGATAGATTTAAATTTAGATGGAGGGAGTGGAAAAATGAAAAGAATGCTTTGGGTTTTTCTTATGATGTCATGTGGTGCAACATTTATTTCATCTTTATTTCCTTTATACAGTGAGTATTATCACCTAAGTAGTCTTCAAATTACCATCTTATTTGCAATCTATGCTGTTTTCTTGCTGCCTACTTTACTTATAGTAGGTGTAAAGGGGAGTGAGTGGGGATTAAAAAAGGTGCTTCGATACAGTATATGGATTTCAATCGTATCAACGATAATATTTATTATTAGTTTTGATTTTTGGTCTCTCTTTACTGCAAGAGTATTAGAAGGGATTGCTTATGGCGCATTTACTGGTACTGCTATTCCCTTTTTAATAGTCCAATCTCCTGCCAATAAGATAAGTACAGCTATCAAATTATCAGGTGTTACGGTACTTATCGGGTTTGGCTTAGGTCCAGCAATTTCAGGTGTAGTTGTGGAGTATCTCTATTCCCAGTCATTGAGCGTACCTTATTGGTTTTTGCTGGTGATGTTGAGTAGCTCTTTAGTAATACTGGAAACTTTTCCTGTACACAATGAATCCTCGATTGAAAAACCGATCCACACTAAGATCTCAATAAGTATACCAAGCCATATTCGTTCACATTTTTGGTCTTTTGTTGGACTGCCAATCTTTATTGTTTTCACTTTACAAGGTATAGCTTTCTCTCTTTTACCTTCATTTGCTAAGAATATTATTCATACTTCTAACCTTTCTGTTTCGGGATTGTTAATTTTACTGCTTCTTGGGGGAGCTTCATTGTCTCAGTTCGTACCATGGCCAATTAATATCGTTACACGGATTCGATTTGGAATTTCACTTTTTGCAATTGGTTCTTGGGCTATCATTTTATCCGGTCAGTTTTCAAACTTAATTTTACTCTGGATTGGTATATTCCTTCAAGCAATCGGTGGCGGATGGACGTTTCAAGTTACTTTTAGATTAGCTAGTCAATTACCAAAACCGGAAGAACGTCAAGGAGTTATTTCTGTATTCTACTTATGTGCCTATACTGGATTTATTGTTCCAATTATTGGATTCGGGGTGCTTACTAAATTTTTTAGTATGACTTATTCATTGATTTTACTAAATTTATTTGCTGCAATTTTCATTGTTTATATTCTCATGTATTCAATCAAATTCAAACAATATTATTCAAATCACTATAGTTATTAAAACGTTCAAGGCCGAAGGGAAGGCGATGGTGTTTCCAGTGATGACAATTTTAACATCTTGGACTTGAGATATCCCAAGGATTAGAGTGCCCGTATGTAATACGGAGCAATTGTTCGCTGCAATCATGAATAAATTAATGAATTTAATAGAAGTTTTGTAAAATAATATGAATATTTTATTATATGAGTTTTACTTTAAAATGAATTTACAGATATGCAAGGCTGGTGGGAATATTGGATTTGAGGCAATTAGGAAATTTCATGGCTCTTTGTGAAGAAATGAACTTTACAAGGACAGCTGAAAAACTAAGAATTGGGCAACCTACTTTAAGCTACCAAATGAAAGCTTTAGAAGACGAACTGGGTGTTCGTTTATTTGACCGGTTAGGTAAGAAAATAGCGATTACAGAAGCTGGTGAAATCCTCCTTGAACATTGCACAAATGTGTTCGCGAATTTAAAAAGCGCCAATGAACAAATAGAAGAGCTTCAAAAAGTGAAAAGAGGAAAATTAGTCATAGGTGCACTTTCCGGAGATCTAAGTCATATTGCATCTATGGTTTTGATAGAGTTTCATGCCAAGTACCCGCACATTCAGATCCAGATAATCTCACTAGATGATGTAGTGGAAAAGATAAACGAAATTGATTTGGCCCTAACTCTTATGCCACGAACAGATGAGAGTTTGACAAATATCCCATTATACAAAGATGAATTTTTTTTAGCAGTACGAGAGGATCATGTTTGGTCTGAAAGAGACGATATAGAGTTTAGTGAAATTAAGAACATTCCTCTAATATTAAATCCTAAAAGTCACTGTTTTAGGCAATCACTTGATGATGAGTGTATATCTGCAGGGATTGTAATCCAACCAATCATTGAATCAACCGATTCAAGATCAATATTGAACCTAGTGAAGGGAGGGATAGGGGCTTCCATTATGTCCTGTACACTCTTTCCTCTGGAAAATGAAGGGGTATTGAAAGCTATAAAAATAAAAAATCCAACTATCATTAGGGAAGTCACCATTGTACACCATAAACAAAAATACATTGGCACAGCTGCAAGAGGTTTTATCGAAATATTAATTAAATATATGAAAGAAAATAGGTCATTAGTGGAATGAAGTAAAGGAATACAGTGGGGGGTGGACGTTTCAAGTTACTCTAAGATTAGCCAGTCAATCACCAAAACCAGAAGAGTCAGTCACGTAAGCTATAGGAAACTCATCTCCAAACAAGCAGAAATAAACCTTTACTTTAGTTATATCCAATTACAATTTTCCTCCCAATAGTTCTCACTTTCCGAATTATATATCATTTTAAAGAAACTTCACGAACAGTTCAAGATTACCTTCATTTACGTTACTCATGATCAAGAGGAAGCATTAATCATGTCAGACAGAATTGCTGTCATGAACCAGGGAAGAATTGAACAAATTGACACACCTCAGCAAATCTACAATCATCCAGATACCCTTTTTGTTGCCAACTTTATCGGCGAAACCAATGTGATTGATGTTGATTTATTAAACAGTAATAATAAGGAAGATCTATTAAAAGAATTTTCTCAAATTGTTAAATCAGATAAAAAGCTCGTAATAAGACCTGAACACTTAAATTTAACGAGTAATTCCTTCCTGCCAAACAGAATTTCGTTTGAGGCAAAAGTAAAGAATGTTCATTTTGTAGGTTCAAAAAGAGTAGTTGAATGTGTATCAGGCTCTCAGGAGATTATTGTTAATCTGCCTGATGAAGAGCTGTTGGATCATTTAGATGAGACTCTTTGTTTAAGCGTT
Organism: Metabacillus dongyingensis; assembly: GCF_019933155.2. Taxonomy (NCBI): domain Bacteria; kingdom Bacillati; phylum Bacillota; class Bacilli; order Caryophanales; family Bacillaceae; genus Metabacillus; species Metabacillus dongyingensis. The sequence goes on from NZ_OK052578.1 coordinate 312,855, forward strand.
AGAAAAGATTTGGTGAGAATACTTTAATGAGTTAGTAGCACTTTTTTAAGAAAAACACTGGTCTCAATTGTTGGAAGATTATTTTAGTAATAAGTGTTTTTTACCTACGGATAACCTATTTGTTCACACGCATAATTGCGTGTGGATTTTTTTATTACCCCGCTCTTCTTAATTCGGATTTGAACAAACATAACTATTACTTGAATACCTTTGGCCATCGTTGTGGGGATAGAGGAATGAGGTGTTTTTTGCATTTTAACAGATCTTTTTCATTGATCGAATTGAATCCGTGAGAATTCTAATAGGCACTAGAATTTTAACTTTTCATTTAGGAGCGAAGTTTGAATTAATAAAACTACAGATTTATAAACTGAATTTATGGTAGGATAAGAAAAATCAGATGATTGAAAAATAGGGGATGGGAATCATGCTGGAAGGAAAGATAATCAAATTCTATCGTGAACAACAAGAAATGAAGCAAAAGGACCTAGGGGAAGGAATTTGCTCCAGTACTCATATCAGTAAAATAGAACGGGGGCTTACAGAAGTCTCGGATGAAACGATTCTATTATTATCTCAAAGACTAGGAATTGATATGGAAGGGGAAGTGTCAAATTACAGGAGGGTGGAATCCTTATTAAAGGAGTGGCATGATGCCATTGTGAAGAAACTGCAGACAAAGTCGGATAGTATTAAAAGGCAGCTTGATGGAATTAACCTTTTACATATTCAGGATTTTTATCGATCCTACACCCTTGTGCTAACCAGATACTACTTGTCTGTTGGCGAGTTTACATCAGCGCAGGCTCTAATAGAGGAGATGGAGGTTTGGACAGGATTATCTAATTATGAGGAAAATATGCTATTGCACATAAAGGGGATTTTCCAACTGACTGTAAAGTATGACTATGTCAGTGCCATCTCTTTTCTAGGTCAAATCAGTCTTGAGCAATACTCCAATCAGGAATATTATTATGACTTGGCTGTTGCCTATAGTTCGCTCAATTCTCGCGTCCTAGCTTTTTTTAATGCGAATAAGGCACTGGCCTTCTTCACAAAAATACGCAGTTTCTCCCGTATCATTAAAGCTGAAATGCTGATGATCATCCAGCTCGAGCAATCGGAGGATTTCCGTTTTCTAAGCAGTGAATATCATAGATTGATAGATATGACGGAGGATTATGGGCTCGATTGTCAAAAAGCGATGCTGCATCATAACCTCGGCTATCTGAATTTGCGGCACGGCTATTTCAAGCAGGCTGCTGAATATTACAAAAAATCGATGGATGCACGCAATACCTCAGAGCCCCAGTATGTCGGCTCGCTGGAGGGGTACATAAACGCTTTGACAAAAGAAGGGAAGACGCCAAAGGAAAAGCTTCTAAAGCTTGTAGAAGAGGGACTTTTGTTATGCAGGAATTTTTCGGACGCCACCTTTCATCATCTCTTTACGATGCATGACCACTCCATTCGAGGTGAGGAGGACCAGTATTATCACTATCTGGAGAACCAGGCATTTCCCCACTTTGACAAAATGGGCTATGTGATGGCGAAAGAGTTTTATGCGGTAAAATTATTTGATTATAATATGTCCAACAATGATATGGTCAATGCTAATCGTTATGCCGGAGCAATTGTGGAGAAGTTCAGAAGAAATAATCAGTTTGTTTGATTTGAGAGGATACGTTTTTGTGGCATAAGCTTTAAGTTTTGGTCAGAAAAATGGACATGTAAGAGGATAAAACGCTCTGTTTTTGTGGTTTTTGCATTGTTCGGGGGTAAAAAGAATGTTTATGCTTCCTTCTGAGCTAGGGTGGAGTGCTCAAAATACCAAATTCTAACAATCCTAATCATTTATCTAAAAATCAATTTTTTACATCGGGTCACACCTAACTAACCAAAGGAAAAGATGCCTGCTTTATATTGGAAAAGCAGGCATCTTCCATTAATATTATCTTAATCCGTAAGCCTTGATGATCTCTTGGGTAATTTTGTTTCCTTCATCATCCCAAGCGCTTGCTCTGAGTGAAACGGATTTTGCGTTTTTCGGATTTTGGATGGTTGCGGCATATGCGTCACCATCTTTAGTAAGTTTCATTTTTTTCCATGATTTTCCCTCGTTGAATGAAACTTCCAAAGTGGTATTCTCTACGTTTCCGTATCCTACTGCATTTTCCACTTTACCTACAGACAGCTCAAGGTTAGTAGGATGGTTTGCCAATGCATCTCCATTTACATCGGTGTCCACCTTGTAATCCAGAGTTAGGAATGGAAGGTCGTATCTCCAATTCTCTGATGCTTGCGTCCAGAAGGTCCATTCAGTATGAGTTCGGACTGACGTATTCCAGCGTTCTGCGTCACGTTTTGCGTCCATAACAAAACGGAATTGCGTGCGTTCTTTTGGTGCGACACCTGTTGCATACATCGCTTGGCCTTTGCCTTCCTTCACTAATGTATCACCCTTGTACAATTTCGATGTCTGATTTTCTGCAGATATATTATATTCGGTACCGCCTGTGTTTCCTTTTCCTGCATCAGCCCAAGCAGGAACATTGATCATGAGATGATCGCCTTGGCGCTCAGGAGCCCAGTAGCCTTGACCTAAGCTTGGACGGACGACAGGTGAGAACCAGTTCTCAGTTAATTTTTGTCCTTTTGTGTAAGTGGCCAATGGCTGACGAATTTCCCAGGTTGCATCTAGCACCTCTGCCTGGTGATACCATCTAGTATCCTCTGTTGCCGACACATATTCAGTGCGAGCGGATGGATAGTTTATTTTTTGTAAAAAGCCGACTGCACCTCTAGTGTGTGGGCGAAGATCGTATCGGAATTCCCCGCCTTCTGCATCAATATTGGAATTGTAACGACTATCGATTGTTGCTAAATCCTTATTCGTCGGTGCATAAGTCAAATCCTTTGGAATCGATCCTTTATGGGCATCCACAAGGTCATACAGATATGGGGAATTGACTGTTCCTTCCACATTCAGCTTTACATTTCCTGAGCGTACAGCTTTTACAAGTTTGTCGCCTTCTTTTTTGCTGATACCAGCAACGGCAATCGGGTTGTCTGTGTACTCTGGAGTACCAGCATATTTACTAAATTCTTTATCCTCATTGTTGGCGATGATCAGTAGCTTTGCTCCGGCGGCAGCAGCAGCAGTAGCTTGTTGAGAAGGGGTTACCTCATCATTTCGATCGACCACAACGGCTTTACCTTTCGCTTTCAATCGTTCAAAGTCTGACGAACTGCCTTTACCTGCATAGACAGTGGATAAGTTATACTTTCCATCCAATAATGTACTTCCAGCAAACGGAATATCATCCAGTTCCTTTCCATTAAAGTTAATGGTCAAAACCGGTTTTGTTAGACGCCAGCGAGTGAGCTGTTCAAAATATCCGGTTTTGACTTCTTTTGTTGGAACAGCATACATCTTATCAATCCAGACCGGCAACAAATAAATATCGTTCATTTTCGCATCACCTAGTGAACGATAGTTTTCTATTCTTCGATAGTTCGCTTCTGTTTTCTTCGGCAATTCGGCTGTTATTTCTTTAGCCTTTCTTGCATCAAGTTCCACCGTTTTTGGACCATTTAGGTTCACTTCAGGATCACCTACAAGTGCCGCACCAGCGTGGTCTGTGTCCACATCTACATCCATAATGGCCATTGTGGAATATATGCCTGTTGGCAGGCGAAGCTCCAATGATCCATTAACAGCAACAAATGCTGGGGTCATGTTTTCGTTGACAAGTGCCACATATGCCAGTCCAGGAGAGCCGTCACGGTCTGTTGCTTTTAATGTAAGTGGATATCTTTCATCTTCCTTGACCATCGCCATAGTTGTGTGTACAAGCGCAGTTCCGTTTGCTTTTGCTGTTAAGAATCCTTGATAACGGGAGCCTGTTTCACTAAGTTTGGGATCAAGTATTACGTTCACGTCCACTGTGCCATTGGCTGGAACAGTGATGGTATTTTCAGAAAGGTTTAACAAACCTGAAGGAGCTTCTTTACCATCTTCATTTGTAAATGTTGCTTCCAACTCTACTGTGATGTCCTCGGCGCTATCATTTGTATAGGTAACGACTTTTTCAACAGGGGCTGCTTGATCATGCGGCCATTTAAAGAAGCCAAATGATACGGAGCTAGTTGCTCTCAGCTGTGTCTCCAGGGCTGCAGCTATATCAACCCGGCCTGTTCCCACCTGGTAAGGCTGGTAACCTTCAAGCTTCGTTGTTGTGTTCATCAATGCTTCTTTTAAAGCTTTTCCGTCCCATTCCGGATGTTTTTCGGCAAGGACAGCTGCTGCACCTGCAACATGTGGTGTAGCCATGGATGTACCATCTTTGCTAGAGTAATATCCACTTCCAGATGCAAATTGGGAGCGGGCTGCAACAATCCCTACACCAGGAGCAGATAAGTCAGGTTTTAGACCCATATCGCCATAGCGTGGCCCCATTGAAGAGAAGTATGCAAGCTGATCCGATTTGTCCACAGCACCGATGGTTAAAGCGGAATCTGCAGCCCCAGGAGAGCCGATAGTGCCTTCTGCTCCTCTATTGCCGGCAGCGATAACAAATAGTGTTTCATTCTCTTCACTAAGTCTATTTACAGCTTGAGCCATAGGGTCTGTGCCATCACTTGGCTCGCTTGTTCCAAGACTCATATTGACAATCTTTGCATTCTCAGATGCCCATTCCATTCCATCAATAATCCAAGAATCTTGTCCAGATCCTTGATCACTCAATACTTTTCCTACTAATAAGCGTGCATCAGGAGCAACGCCTTTGGATTTTCCATCAGCTGCACCTGTTCCAAGAACAGTGGAGGCAACGTGTGTTCCGTGACCATTTCCGTCATTCACTTCTTCGCCAGGTACAAAGCTCACAGCTTCGTCCAATTGATCGACAACATCCGGGTGGGTTGGGTCAATTCCGGTATCAAGCACGGCAACCTTGACGCCTTCACCTGTAAAGCCTGCTTCCCATGCTGTGTGTGCTCCAATTTGAGGGACACTTTGATGAAGGGCTGCTTCTACACGGCCGTCCAGCCAAATTTTTTCGACTCCATATTCAAAGAGTGAAGATTTTTCTGGTTCTTTATTGTCCCTTTGAACTGTGATATTTTCCCAGAATACTTCCGCTTCCTTTTTATCGGCAGTAAGTGCGGCACCATTAATACTTTCCAACTCCCGGACCTTCTTCGATCCTTTTGGAGCAATGTTTTTGGAGGAAGATCTAGCCTTTGTCTCATCGTATTCGACGATAACCGGCAACGCTGCCTGATTCTTGTCATCATACCCATATTCAATCAATTTCGTAATATTAAATAAGTCCTCATCCAGTTTTCCTGCTGCCAGGTAAGGCATGGTAGAGTTCGGGAATACGAAAGTATCCTCACCTAATGTCATGACCCTGACTCCATCTCCATCCTTATTAGCAGGCTCTACATTGATGTTATATTTCCCATTTTTAAGGGTGGAAACTTTTACGACATCACCAGTAATGAGCGTAATTACGTGATCCCCGGTCACATTATTGCTCATTGCAGCAGTTGATTTATCCAATACCGTCCCATTCTTAGATGCTCCAAGTGCGTTCACTTGAAACATGGAGCCTGATAGCATAGAAGCGGCAATCGATCCAACTAGAAGCGTCTTCATGGTTAGCTTTTTCATTAACATTCCCCTATTCCATATGGTAATTTGCAGATAATGCCGAGCTGAGAAAAATCATGTTGAGGTAAAAATAAGTAGTTATGTAATCCCAAAAAGATTACTGAAAGAAGTAGACTACTAGAATCAAAGCTTGTCTTCACCTCCTTAAAAGGTTTGTGTCTATTTCTGAAGAATTCTCTGATGGTAGTAAGTTCTCTATATGAGGTAAATAAATAGGAAGGATTAGTTGAATTGTATAGTTATAAAATATTATTGACAAATGGTGTTTTGTGAGGGACCTAAGAACTATTTTAGAAGAAGGAAACCTGCAAATTTTAGCTGAGATAACCGAAGGAATAAACCGAAATGTCTAAAAAAGGGAAAAGGAATTGGGGTTTTAATTAGTAGAATTCAAGAAAAATAACAAACTATTATCTTAATGCTCATTTTTTTAAACCGTACACCAACAATATCACCCGTTCAAAGAACCGATAAACTCCAAACAAGTTATATAAATTAAAACACCCTGCTGACTAAAGAAGGGTTGTTTTTTCTTTATAATGCTTTAGGTTTTATAACAGCGGGGGACAGACCCCTTTATTAACATGTTTTATTAGATATTAATGTTATTTATTTGTTTCAATAATGTGGCGAACCGAATGGATGAGAAGATTTGTTTGATTTTATACTATCTTTATGAGAATCAAAATCTAACAATGGCTGCTGAACGGCTCTATTTGATGGAGATTGCTTAACAAGGTGACGCCCATGAATATACGTGATGATACAACTTCATTATTTGTTCCCTCCCCATTCTTAATCTCCTTGGATATAGGTCAAATTTCCTTATTTATTATATTTACATATAATTCAATTATTATTTTTTTATACTGCATTTTTTTACGTTATATTAATAATAGATTAATATATTTCCATTATTTTAAAGATAGCGTCCAAATTTAAACAAAATTCCCGAAATTTGACGAAATGGAGACTCAAAATGAAGAAAAATCGGAAAAAAAGTCCATTACTCTGTATCCTATCATTGGTTTTGGCAAGTAGTATCATTTCCCCAAGCTTTACATTAGCCTTGGGCAATTTCGATTTAAGCTCTGTGGTTGTACAAACACCTATCAACGAGTATCAAGCTGATCTAGCACCGGGTGTAAAAGAAAAGCACTACAGTTTTGAAGGAAAAGAAGGAAAAAAGATTGAGAGTTTCGTAGTAGAAGTTGATACAAGTAATCCAACGGTATCTATAGAAGCAGGCACACCTGATGACGGAGAAGCATTTGGTCTTCAGCCTGTTAGACAGCAAGCGAATGCAGCCAATGGGGAAAATCATAAAGTCGTAGCAGCTGTGAATGCAGATTTCTATAATATGGCCACAGGTGTACCCGTTGGTGTTGTTTACAAAGATGGAAAAGCTATAAAAGCACAAGGTGGACAAGAGTGGAATTTCTTTGGCATAAAGAAAACCGGGGATGCAGTCATTGGGAACAATGCGGAATATGAAGGATTGAAGGGCCAATTACAGGAAGCTCTTGGCGGAAATGCAATTTTAGTAAAAGATGGCCAAATCTATCAGACTCCACAGACAGGAGCAGACAAAGAGCCGCGAACGGCTGTTGGCATTAAAGATGACGGCGATGTTTTTTTTGTTGTGATTGACGGGAGACAAGAGCCTTATTCAAGTGGGATTTCTATGCCAGATTTGGCACAATTGATGATCGATCTAGGAGCAGTAAATGCTTTAAACCTTGATGGTGGAGGTTCTTCTACCTTTACAACTCGTGAACTGGGCGGTGACGATCTCGAGGTAGATAATAAACCATCTGATCGTAGTGAAAGAAGTGTTGCTAACACTTGGCTGGTTGTTTCTAAAGAGCCATCAGATCATCTTTTCAAAACCGCCTATATTGAACCATATGATCAATCCTTTACCCCTGGCTCGACCATTCAATTCAGTGCCAAGGGAAGAGACAATTCCATGGCTTCTGCTCCTTTGCCTGAATCTGGTCTAACTTGGGAATTAACTGATTCTTCATTTGGTACAATCGATGAAAATGGGAAATTTATTTCAAACGGGAAAACGGGTCAATTTCATGTTTTATTGAAACATGAAGGTAAAGAGGTTGGAAAAAGTATTATTGAAATCGCAAAGCCCGACGAGATGTACTTCTCCTCATCTGAATTGACAGTGCCTAGAAATAGTGAAAACTCGTTAAACCTAATAACAAAATTTCAAAAGAGACCTGTAGACTGGAGTTTACAAGATATTGAGTTCGAAATTCCAGAAGGTATGGGAACCATTGATGAATCTGGAAGCCTGCACACAGGAGATCAAATTGTCTCAGGGACAATTACAGCTCGCTTAAAGGATTCAAATCTTACAGCTCAAATAAATGTTTCTGTTGGAAAGCTTCCTGAAGTCTTATTTGACTTTGAAAAAGAGCTTGGCGGATGGAAAATATCAACTGCAAATCGCGGTGAAAAAGGGTTGCTGAGTTTAGCTGAATATCCAGAACCAGTAAGATTTGGTGATCAGTCATTAAAAATGGATTTTGATTTTACAAGAGCACAAACAGGAACAACACTTGGTGTTTATGCAGGATCTGGTACGAATACAGAGATTGATGAAGATCCATCAAGTATAGGAATGTGGGTTTATGGTACTCCTGAAGCTCAAGGCTATTGGCTGAGAATGTTAATAGTAGATGGAAATGGTAAAAATCAGTCGCTTAATCTTACTCAGGAAAAACCAGGTATTGACTGGACTGGCTGGAAATACATAGAAGCGGAAATTCCTGAATCCTTTACAGGCCCTTACAAATTATCTGGGACACAAGCGATACGAATAATGTCTACTAAATCTGGAATTACCGGGCCTATGACGAAAGGCTCCATCTATATTGATAATATCCGGGCAGTTTATGGAGAAAAAGTGGATGATCTATATCCCCCAGTTATTGAATCTATTAATGCTGACGGAAAAGAATTCACGGCAAATGCTGTCAATCTGACTGCAAAGGTTCATGAATATGAAGACGATCCTTTTAAAACAGGAATTGATTGGGATAAGATTAGTATTTTCGTAGATGGGAAAGATTATTCCAAATCTGAAGGTCATTTTTCATACGATATGGATGGATCTGTCTCATTAAGTGGTTTCAAATGGGCGGATGGAACACATAAGATCACGCTTATGGTTCCTGATAAATTTGGAAACCAGGCGATTAAAACTGGCTATTTTACAGTCAATACAGGTTCAGCAAAGTTTGAAGTCATTAAGAAACAAGAGCAAGCATTCTTAGGGGATGTATTTGAGCTTGCCGTTAAAGCAACGAATTCATCGGAAATCTCGGGGTCTGCAATAAAAATGCACATTGATAAAAACTATCCAGTGGAAGATATCAAGTTTTCTAATGGATTTAACACAAGTAAATCAAGCTATGATGCTGAAACAGGCATCCTTACATTGAATCTGGTGAATAACGGTGAAACAGCTGTAACTTCAGATGCTGCCACGATTCAGATTAGAATTCCTGAATCTACGAAAGAAGGCAGTGAGTTAACCTATGAAATAATGGAGGCTAGCTTAAGCTACAGCGATCCTAAAGAGGAAGACTTTGTTACCACCTTTTCAATGAAACCAACTAGCGTGGCAGTTGAAAGTGCTTTCGACATTATTCCACAGCCTATATTAATCGGGAAACCATTTGTCATAACTGCAAAAAATAACGATAACGAATTAGTAAATGACTTGGAAATCTTCTCCGTTATAGAAGGCAGCACAGAACCAGTCTTTCTAGGTAAAACGAACGAAGAAGGTACCCTTCGTGTTGATTCGATCACTAATGATGTGAAGAAGATCGCTTTATATGGAGTTAAAGACGGGAAGTATTCGTTTAAAGTGAACACGCAAACTTATCCATCTCTTACGACTGCAACAGAGATAAAAAATGTCATTTCAAATCCTGCAGGTGACCCTTATAAGTCAAAAGGCTTCACATGGATGTCGAGTCCTTTGGGAAAAGAAAATTCATCCTTCATTCAATATGCAAGAAAACAAGATTATGACAAGAAAGGTGAGAATTCCCTTCAAACAGTCGGTGGTTCCTCAAGTGACCAGGTATTTTCTGGTGAACAGGATATTACGAAAAATGGAATTGTAAGAGTGAATGAAGTTACATTAAAGCGTTTAAAGCAAGATACGACATATGTTTATCGTGTTGGTGACGGAGTGAACTGGTCACAAATGCAAGAGTTCACTACAATAAAAAGGAAGAATAGCTTTGAGTTTGCAATTTTAGGTGACACTCAATCACCTTCTGATTTAAGCCTGTTTCAAACAATACTAGGAGATTTAGATAAAAAAGATTTATCTTTTTTGATTCATGTTGGAGATCTTATTGATGAATCCGCTAAATTCAAGCAATGGGATGATACACTAGGTATCATGAGCCAATATACCAATATTCGTTCAACAGATCTTGTCGCGACTCTCGGAAATCATGAATACATGGGAGATACGGATGGACATTTAGCTAAAGCCATTTTCAACTCTCCTGAGAATGGACCCGATGTCGACAAAGGCGGTACGTATTCTGTTGATTACAATAATATTCACATTAGCGTTTTAGGATATACAAGTGATAGCGAGATTCTTGACAAGCAGCTTGAGTGGCTTAAACAAGATGTAAAAAATTCGGACAAGCCTTGGAAAATACTTGTAACCCACAAGCCGCCTTATTACACCAATCCGTTTGGCGGGAATGAAATTATGAAGGAAAAATTACCGCCAGTCGTCGATGAATTAGGGATTGACATCGTTTTCTCCGGCCATGATCATGCCTATGGCAGAACGAAGAAACTGAAGGCTGGCAAAGAGGATCCAAACGGAGCTGTTTATGTTCTTGCTGGTACGACTGGAAATAAACACTATGATGCAGTTGCTGATGAGAAATTTGAATTTGTAAACATGGAAGACATTGCCGTTTCAATTACTGCAAAGGTTGAAAAAGATCAAATCACCTTTACAACAACTACTTCTGACGGTGTTACAATTGATCAATTTACTGTTGTAAATGAAGAGTATGATCTTGAAGATGAGCAATAAATAGTGAGGGTGTGCGAGGTACCATCTAAAATAATGGGTGGTGCTTTGCACTTTTTTTATTCTATATATTTATTCATGGGTCCTGGCTCTAAAGAATGATTATCGTTTTGTGCTGAAGGCCGCGGCACAGGCTCAGAAAACATCTGACTTTATCTTGGGAGAATTAAGGAAGCAGGAATAAATTTAAGGAAGGGAAGGGCGACAGTTCATCAGACTGGCACCTTCAACAAGCATTGGCTTGTTTTGTTTGTTTTCATAATTGCCGTTGGTGCTGACATATGGTATTAATTGGTAATATAGTTGGACCTTAAAATGTGTATTTCGAATCTGATAGAAAAACTGGAATTCATTTATATTTAAATGGTATTTAATTTATGAATAGGGAGTGGTTAAAATGAAAAAGCTTTACAGTCTCGTCATTGCTGTTTCTTTTAGCTTATTGTCGATTTTCTCCTTTTCTAATGTTTCTATTGCGGCCGAAAACAAACAAGAGAATGATTATACGATTAAAACGTTCCACTATGTAACTGTGGATGGAAAAGATGTGGATTCCCGGGTCGAAATCAATAACACTTCCAACAAAGACATAAAAGTAACCATGGTTCTGCCTAAACAGAATAAAAATGGCGATTGGTTGGCCTATGGATTTACGAGCAGGGAAACTTTGCAGGCATTTATCGAAAAAGATAAGCAGAGACTTCAAAACAAAGTCGAGATCATGGGGAGCGGACCTTGTTGTACCGATTTCTATGATTATTCAAATAAAGGCGGGTCGTATATTTATTGGAGAGACGGATTCAAAAACCTTCCTTCAAGCTGGAATGACAGAATTTCTTCCTTAAGTACGGCGTCACCTTCTTATAGCTATTCGACGACGCTGTGGGAGCATACTTCATCTCAAGGGTATGGCAGAGGAGTCTCCTTTAGACATTCCGATTGGTATGGTAAAACTGCTAATATGGCTTCGGATTGGAACAACAAGGCTTCGGCGATTGAAATCAAGTAATGAGATATTGCAAATGACCAGGTGAAGGTGTATAAAATCACTATTCTCTCATCGATTTTGAAGGAATGGGGGAATAGTGTTGGTTTAAAATAAAGTTTACTCAAAATAACCGCGATCAAGCCCATTGATCTTCCTATAATCCTACTTCATCTGGAAGACGAATTTCCGATGGAGTTTTTGAAACACAATTAGCCGGCATGAAATATGCAAAAACGCCAATTCCTTGATAGATAAAGGATTGGTGTCTTTGTGTTTTTCGGGGCATCACCAACTTTAAATCAAATTTCTCACGTTTAAAGAAAAAAGGTGATCACACCAGCTACTTCCTTCACACAAATGATACTGGACTGGCTGATAATCTAGGAATGTTAGGAAGAATTAAAGAAACTGGTCAATTGGCCGTTCATAATTGGAATGAAGAAACACACGAAATAAGAGTTGTTAACGGATTTAATGACATAACTAAACCAGCAGGTCAATAAATAAAATTTAAAGAGTTCTATTAATATAAGTTTTGTTATTCAATACTCAGGCACTATCCACTAATAAGGATATCCGTCTTTTTTATTGAACTATGCAGCAGTAAGGTTAATAAAGTTTTGTATTATTTTTCATTATTTGGAAATTATATAGTTGTAAATAGAAAGGAGGAATTTTGTGGATACGAGTATGAGCGTGGAAGAAGTTAAGAACCAAATCTCTGGACTAATGCAAAAAGAAGGACAGTCACTTCGTAAGAAGCAAGTAAAGAAGTCAAATCCAGAGCTAATGAAAAATGCATTGTATTATTTTCCAAGTTGGGAAACTGCAATAGAACAGAGCGTTGGATCTTAACTGTACATAAAACATTTATTTAACGTATAATCCGACTTGATTTCTGAAGTTTATAAAGACGGTTCAATTAGCTGGTTTTAGTAATCAAAAAATTACCGTCTATTAGAGGGTTTCGATAATCAGGTTTCTTCATCTGATAGATGGCAACAAATGGTGAATAGCAAGTGCTCCGAATTAGAGAACAAAAGAAGCATATATATTTAGTTATTAAGCAACCTGTCAGGGTTGTTTTTTTATTTGGAAAGGGGGATGAGTTAATGAAGTCAAATACTATGGAAACATTGAATAAATTAGTTTTAATTAGGCCGGGATTTCAAAATATTTCCTTTTTGCAAACTCGATTATTTTAAACATTGCTTCAGCATCGTATTTATTCGATATACTTCTGAATCATCGAAACCCAACTACTGTTTTAATGCCGTTTGATTTCTTTTCAATTAAACAAACCAGGTAAAATGGGCTTTTTCATAGGATAAAAGGATAGGAAAGTAGCCATTTTTAGCTGTTTTTTTTAACTGTCTACTTAAGGGGGAAAATATCAGAGATGCGGTGTTGATGATAAGAGAATAAAACTAATGATATATTGTCTTAATTAATGTCACCACTGCAGCTGACGTAGTAGTTCCACTAAAAATTTACAGAACACCAATTGGTGTCCGATTTATAAGGGGGGGGGATTTTGAGCGAGAAAAATCAAGAGCGTGAGGTTTATGTAGCCATTGCTGACCCAACAAGACGTAAATTGCTACGTTTGTTGGCAGATGCGGAAGAGTTACCTCTTCACGAATTAACCGCTCAATTTCAAATGGGGCGTACCGCTGTTTCTAAACATTTGGCTATCCTTAAAGAAGCTGGTCTAGTTGCTGACCGTAAAGTTGGTAGAGAAACAAGGTATCGACTAATTGCAGGTCCCCTACAGGAAGTTAAAGATTGGGTATCTTTTTACGAGAAATTTTGGAAGGAAAAAGTGGCACTTTTAAAAATTTTATTAGGGGAGGAATAAATAATGGCAGAATTTTCATTGGATTTTCAGTTTACAAGCTCAATCAATAAGGTATGGAACGCATTAACAGATTCGGATACTCTTGCAAAATGGGTAATGGAAAATAACTTTAAACCAATCGTAGGACATAAATGTCAATTCCGAAATGAGCAGTGGAATTTAATTGTAGATAGTGAAGTATTAGTAGTAGATGAGCCTTATAAGTTATCTTACACTTGGGTAGGTGGTCCGATAAATACTATAGTCACATGGACATTGAAGCAAGAGGATGAAACAACCTACATACATCTTGAACAAACAGGATTCGAAAAAGAAGATCAAGCATTCAATGGTGCGAAATATGGTTGGGCGAATATGATTGAAGAACTAAAAAAAATGTTAAAGGAAATGTAAGAACCTCTGAACTGTTTTTAGTTTAGCTAACGAAGAGGGTTAAGCAAACGGCTCAGTATAGGACTGAGCAGAGAGGGTGTTCTGATGACAGATAGTAGAAAGAATCGTAAGGTTGATGGATTTTTAAGAAAAGCTAAAAAGTGGAAGGAAGAATTTGAGACGTTAAGAAATATCGTTCTTGACTGTGAGCTGAACGAAGATATTAAGTGGATGCATCCTTGTTACATGTTTGAGAACAAAAACATCGTTTTAATACATGGATTTAAAGAATATTGCGCGCTTCTGTTTCACAAAGGTGCCTTGTTAAAGGATCCCCATGGGATTCTAATCCAACAAACGGAGAATGTACAGTCAGCGCGCCAGATTCGGTTCACCAATGTTCAAGAAATAGTTGAAATGGAAACCATCTTGAAAGCCTATATTTATGAAGCCATTGAAGTTGAAAAAGCCGGTTTGGAAGTGAATTTTAAAAAGGATACAGAATTCACAATTCCTGAAGAACTTCAAAATAAATTCGATGAAATCCCTGCATTGAAAACTGCTTTTGAAGCATTGACGCCTGGACGGCAAAGAGCATACATTCTTTATTTTTCTCAACCTAAACAATCCAAAACTCGAGAGTCAAGGGTTGAAAAGTGTATGGAGAAAATTCTCAATGGAAAGGGATTAAATGATTAGTATATTCGATATGGAAAATAAATTAATTAAACTTTAAGATATTACCTCATTTTGCGTTCATTCGAACTCCTTTTTAGTTCGCAGGTAACACTCAATCAAATAATTAAAAATGGAAAAAAACAAAAAAGTGGTTCGTAGAGGATAAGCAAACTAACGTGTAAAGGCTTACGCATTACCAGCTAAGAAAAGAAAAATACTGCACACAAAAGTGTACCCTTTGGATTTTTGCTGAAGGGTACACTTTTCTTGCACTTACGGGAGCTTGAGTTAAAGAGTGGGATTGCTGCGGTGATCCCATTTTGCTTGTTCAACAAACTAGGATAGTTGAATAAGGGTTGAAACAATATGAGTTTGCGAAGTGTTTAAAGAAGTATAAAAATTAAGTTGTCTGGGGTTAATCGATTTTATATTTTTATTTGTGACAGTATCTCTTTTAAGATGCTGTTTTTTGAATTTTGATAAAAGAATTTGGGTCTTTTTCATCGCAGATTAAAGGACAGCATGATTCCTATAGTTGTAACGGGAACATAAAAGAATTTAATTCAAACATTGACGGTTTAACGGACCGAATTATTTTTCCACGACATGAAAGTCTCTGTTCTCTTAACTAATCGTATATTGGCTGATTGACAGAAATTCTTAGAACTCGATCAGCATTTTTTCGTATAGACAATTCAAACTTGGCGTGGTTTTAGGCACCTAACATTTATTGAAACAGTAGCAAATGGTTGAGGTATGGACTATATGAACAGATTAAGTTCTATCGATAATACATAATAAAAAATGATAACCAGAAACTGAACTAGATTCACCTTGACTGAATCCATTTCCTTGATAAGGCTGATATGTCCATTAAAAGAAAGTAACAGTATATTCTGTGGGCAAAAAAAGAATCTAAGGGCCTTTTATGTTACTTCCGTTCTTATTTTGTAAAGGTGTCTAAATCCGTATATTTGAGAATTAGTAGTAAACAATACAAATTATATTGGTTAAAAGGAAGGTACTTGGATGGGTCGCTTTCTTACAAAACTCAAAAAGATTTGCTTAAAAAAGGATACAGATACAGATTTTGTTAATCTGCATAATACGCGTCATTTGAATAGTAATATACAAGCTTCTAATGAAAAAACAATTACAGAAGCTACTTATGAAAAGACACTTACAGAATTAGGGGATAGTTTTGACCTTGTACATCGTTCATTTAATCAGGATGAAATTTACATTATTTATTTAAGCTCATTAGTAGATTCCCACACATTAGAGTGGGAAATACTGTCACCTTTAAGAAAAATGGCATTTAATAATTTGGATAAATCGTTTCAACAGTCACTATTTAAAAGAGAAAATAATCAAAAAGAAGTAATAAATGGAATATTAGATGGTAATGTAGCAATGTTCGCAGGGGAGAATACATATTTAATAAATGTATCAGGATTAGAGGAACGCTCTATTTCACAATCTGAAACAGAAACTGTAATAAATGGGCCTCATGATTCCTTTAATGAAGTATTAAAAACAAACGTTTCGTTGATTAGAAGAAGAGTCAGAAGTCCTCGCTTAAAAATGATTAAGTTATCTGTTGGAGAAATTTCAAAAACAAAAGTTCTTTTAATCTACATTGAGGGTATTGCAAATATGGATATTGTGAATCATCTGAAAGAGAGGATTCAATTAGTTAAAGCTGATTCCATAACTGACTCCAATGTTTTGATTCAAATAATAGATGATCATCAACATTCGCCATTCCCACAATTTTATACCACTGAAAGGCCAGATATAGCTGTGACAAAACTATATGCTGGAAAGATAATCGGACTTGTCGATGATAGTCCAACCATTTTTTGTACACCTTCTAGTTTCTTTGATTTTTTTGAGTCACCAGATGACTATAATCAGCGTTGGATTATAGGAACAGGGGTTAGGATTCTGCGATACATGGCTTTATTTATTACATTAATACTCACAGCTTTTTATGTCTCTATATGTACATTTCATTACGAAATGATTCCACAATCCCTCCTTCAAAGCATTCAGCAGTCTAGGAGCAGAGTACCTTTTCCGCCTATCGTTGAAGCTATATTTTTAGAAATAGTAATTGAACTGCTAAGGGAGGCGGGTGCGAGACTGCCTACAAAAATTGGTCAAACAATTGGAATTGTAGGCGGTATTGTGATTGGCCAAGCAGCTGTTGAAGCTGGGATTACTAGTAATATTTTAATAATTGTTGTAGCTGTATCGGCCATTGCTTCATTCATAGTCCCAAGTTATATTATGAGTTCTTCCATTAGGATCGTTAGGTTCCTATTTATTTTTACGGCAGGATTTTTTGGGAATATTGGGATTTTTTTCACGTTAGGAATATTAACCATTCACTTAACTGGGTTAACAAATTTATCTTCACCTTATTTTATGCCGGTTTCCCCAATCTTTTTCAAAGATTGGATGGATAGTATTGTGAGAGGGCCTTTTTATAAAATAATGAAGGGGCAACCAGCACAATCTTTGATGCAAAACGATGCTGAAAAAGAGAGGAATTAAAGGTGATAATATGAAGGAACGGCTCCATCCATTTCAATTATCTATACTAATCCATATGGCTCAAAATGGTCTCGTTGTGTATAGTTTACCTCGATTAACTGCCGAATATTTCGGAACAAATGGCTGGTTAAGTATTATTTTCATTTTCGTACTCGTTAATATTAATATTATGATGATTGCGATCATTTATAAGCTGGGTAAAGGAAGGTCAATTTTTGAAATCATTGAGGCGACGGTTCCCAAATGGGTAATGGTGCCCATCTATTTGTTTATCATCGGTGTATGGATTGGAATGGCAAGCATGATTATGAAGTCATATATCTTTATATATAAAATGATCTTTTTTCCAGCTTTACCTGTCTCACTTTTTATCATTTTATTTTCTTTGCTTGGTTTTCAATTATTAAGAGGTGGAATCTACAAGATTTCTAAAGCAATTATGGTTTTATTCGGCTTCGTAATTCCGATGATTTTTTTGCTTTTTTATCTTATTCCAGAATTTGATTTTGCACGTTATACTACTTTCTTTTTTAAAGGAGAAACAGATTTTTCTAAGGGGGCATTTCATGTTTATACAGCCTTTTTGGGTATTGAAGTTTCCATTCTTTTTTTCCCTATGGTAGAAAAAAAATGGACTAAAGCACTTTTTATTGGAAATTTTTTCTCTATGGCAACCTGTTTGATTGTAGTCTTTATGAGCTTTGGCTTTTTTAGCTTCGATCAAATATTAAATGATCTATACCCAGTTATGACATTGTTTGAATATACAGAAGTTCAGTTCCTTTCACGAGCCGAAAATCTCTGCTTTTCCGTTTATGCATTCAAGATATTAGCAATAATTGTAATGTATTATTGGGGAGCTCAGCAAATTTTTAGTAATATAACTAAAAGTATTAAGCCTGATTTTTGGATATTCATAATACTAGCAAGTGGTTTTATCCTTGCATTGGTCCCAGAAACCTTGGTGGATGTCGAAAAGTGGTTAAAGTGGCTGAGTTATTGTGCAATTGGTATAGCATGGGCATTACCGATCTTTGTGTTATGCATCCTTTTTATTCAAAGTCTTAAAAACCCGATTAATAGGGAGACAGATCATGCAAAATAAAATTACTGTATTGATCGCAATATGTTGGTTGTTTTTAACAGGTTGTGGAGAAAGTAATATTATTGAAGATTTAGCAATTATAGAAGCTGTTGCTTTCGATATGTCGGAAAGTAAAGAAAATCCAATAAATACAACAGTCCTTTTTCCCACTGTTACTAAAGAAGGAAAGTTTGATTCTACGACTCTTACTGCTAATGGAAAATCATCTCATGACACCTTCCTCAAACTTCAAAATTCAACAAATTTAAAGATAGTTGGAGGGCAGAGTACGATTCTCTTTGGGGAGGACCTGTCAAAAAAAGGACTTATGAATGTTGTTAAGACGTTTACAAGGGATCCAGAAGTCTCAACTCGCGTTAAATTTGCTATCGTGGAGGGAAAAGGAGAAGAACTTCTTAAAAAAAAGATACCCTCTGTTGAAGATAATGCTGAATACCTTTTTACGTTCATCGATAAATTAGGCTCTCAAAATAAAGTTTTTAATACTGATAAATATCGTTTTTTAAGAGATTATTACGACGATGGTATTGATCCGGTTTTACCAGTTTTTTCATATGAAGGCGAGAACATTGAATTAAAAGGATTAGGTACTTTTAATGGAGATCAATACGTTACACTCCTAACTTTAAGTGAAACACAGATCCTAAATTTTTTAAGCGGAGACATCAAAAATGGCGAATTAATGATAAGTATTAATGATGAAGAGTCAGGAGAAAATTGTCAGCTTTTGTTAAGTAGTATCAATTCTGATAATGCTAATAAAGTGAACACAAGAAATTTATCGGTCGAAGTAATTCTAGATTTAAAAGGAAGCGTCCTTGAATACACAGGTACACTGGATTTAAGTGAAGAAAAGTATCAAAGACAATTGGAAAAACAGGTTGAAGATTATTTAATAACCAATTCAAAAAAGCTGCTAAGCAAATTACAAGAATATCAGACAGATCCTATTGGAATAGGAAAGTTTGTACGTAATCGTTTATCATATGAAAGATGGAACAAGATGAATTGGAATAAGACTTTCTCAAACTTGAATTTTAAAGTAAAAGTAAAAGTAGATCTGACTAATACAGGAAAATCAAAATGAATTTAGGAATGATTAGGTTGGGATGGAAGGTGAAGTGTTGGAAATCAAATCATTAATGACTGGTGTTTCCTATATGCTGCCATTTGTTGCTGCGGGAGGTCTGCTTCTAACAATTGATTTACTTTTAAACAGCGGCGAACAAGAAGCAGGTTTTGCAAAATAAACCGTTAAAGCAGGGTATTGATTTTCTAATGGTTCCCGTAATGATAAAAAAGCATCTAACTTTCAGCTGAAGCAAGTTTATATTAAAAGGCATCCAATAGGAGTAATTGGATGCCTTTATTGGTGCTTGTTTTTATTTTTAGATTTACAAGCATAAGAACTTGCAAATTCATGGAACATTTAGTCATTTAGCCGCGGCGGACAGTCTTCTGGATTGGGATGTTTCCTTCACCCGGGCACAGTATAAGCGTCTTAAAAAACAGCGGAACATACGGGCAAACGGCTATGATCCGGGGAGGCTTCATGTTCTTAATAGTTATGGCATACTCAATCATCCCGACATGCATCTGCAAATGGTTAGACCAGGCATTGCATTGTACGGCGTTCTATCCAGAGCGGACAATCTGGTGAAATCTGACGTAACCCTTCTGCCCGTTTTATCTCTCAAAGCATGAGTATCTCGGGTCAACAAGGTTAAAGCCGGCAAGGCGATACGGTAACCTTGATTGGACAAGACGGAGCAGAAACCATTAAGGGTGAAGACATAGCTGCTATGACCGGCACCATTACCAACGAGCTGCTGAGCACGATTGGTGCCAGAGTAACAAGGCTCCTTATGAAGTAACTGAAGCGGTATAACCTTCACTCAGAAAAACTCCAACCATTTTAGAGCAATAATGGTTGAAGTTATTCGTGATATTGAAGAAGAGGCACCCGTCCTAAATAAGGCTGGTAAACAAAAGGAAGCCATTGCCCTCGTTACGTCCTTTTCATATGAATGTTTAAAAGATGCTTTAGAAGCTAGAGAATCAATTTGCTAAGATCGAATATGATAGAGGTAGCCAATTACCATGGATTTACAGATCCCAAAAACCCTTTTATGGAGTGGAAAACTAAATAAATTACTTAACGACATGTTCTAGGGGACGATGAATTTTACGTTTTAACTTAATTAATCAAGTTTTAAAAGAAAAAAGAAATATCTTTAATCTCATGCAACAATTCGACAATATCTGTGGTTATATGTAATGCGAAGGAGGGTGGTATATGGACGATGGTAAGATTATTAAAAGGCTAAATGAACTTAAAAATAGCTATAATAACCTTAGTAATTTTTCTAATCCCAAAAATATTTCGAAAAAAATATTAAAAAGCAACTACCGGAATATCCAAAGAAAAAAGTACAAGAGATTTGGAATATACTTATTTTTAGTACTGGTAATCATGATGTATTTGTATATATTTTTTTTAATTATTCAAATTTTAAGTGCGGTCATTTAATAGTGTCAATTTATTATTATTATTATTATTTATGAGTCACTTCCAAAAAAATACAGGGGATATTTTTTTGAAAATATC
The DNA here is from genome assembly GCF_019933155.2 of Metabacillus dongyingensis. NCBI lineage: Bacteria > Bacillati > Bacillota > Bacilli > Caryophanales > Bacillaceae > Metabacillus > Metabacillus dongyingensis. The sequence continues at coordinate 333,795 of NZ_OK052578.1, forward strand.
TTTAATTCACGATTCTCAATTTAAGTATTTTTGGGGTCTTTTAATAAATGCCACTAATACAATAATTAGTTCGAATCTGCTATAGTAGGCAGCTTCAATATATCATTTAGAGTATTCTTTTTGCGTACTGATGATATAAGTTTAGAAACTAACATTTACAGATAACGGATATAAATTTATAGCTACCTAGAGTTGCTTTTAGTTTTCGTAGGAGGAAATAGAATGTGTGGGTTTATAGGATATATAGTCAGTGATTCAAAAATAGCTACAACTAATGAGATTCAACATTTGAAGAATATGACAGAGATTATCAGTCACAGGGGACCAAATGATAGTGGGTATTTTGTTGATAATGATGTTCGTTTTGGATTTAGACGTTTAAGTATTATTGACATAGAAGGTGGAAATCAACCACTTTCCTATGAAAATGAAAGATATTGGATAATTTTTAATGGAGAAATTTATAACTATATCGAGCTTCGAGAAGAATTACAGGGATTAGGTTACGATTTTAAAACTCTATCAGATACAGAGGTGATTATTTCCTTATTTAGCCATAAACGTGAAGAATCTTTTAAAGATTTGAGAGGAATGTTTAGTTTCCTAATATGGGATAAACACAAAAAAGAACTTTTTGGAGCAAGAGATCATTTTGGTATAAAACCCTTCTTCTATTTGAATGACGGTTCTTCACTTTATTGTGCATCTGAAATGAAAAGTATAACCTACATGAAAAATACACCAGAAGTAAACGCTGAAAGTCTTCATCATTATTTAACTTATCAGTTTGTACCTGAGCCTTTTACAATGAATAAAAATATTAAGAAATTGCAACCAGGTCACTACTTTATTAAAAAACAGGGTAAACCAATGGAAATCAAGACATTCTGGCAGCCAAGTTTCCATCCTAAAAATATTTCATTAAGTACCGCTAAAAAAGAAATTCAGAATGTACTACGCGATTCAGTTAAAATGCATATGCGTGCAGATGTACCTGTTGGGGCCTTCTTATCAGGTGGAATTGATTCAAGTTCAATTGTTGCATTAGCTAGTGAATTTCACCCGAATTTAAAGACATTTACAGTCGGTTTTGAAAGGGAAGGATTTAGTGAAATTGATTTAGCTCTTCAAACTGCTGAAGAATTAAATGTAGAACACATTCATTATTTAGTACAACCTGAAGAATTTTTGAAAGAATTACCGAAAATTATTTGGCAAATGGATGAACCTGTGGCAGATCCTGCTGCTGTCCCGCTATATTTCGTGGCACGGGAAGCAAGCAAACATGTCAAAGTTGTATTATCGGGGGAAGGTGCAGATGAATTGTTCGGAGGATACAACATTTATCATGAACCCAATTCATTACGTCATCTTACTTCACTTCCAAGTGTATTAGTAAATGGCCTGACTGCATTAGCGAAAATTTTTCCTGAAGGGGTAAAAGGGAAAAACTATATTGAACGTGGTTCAATGAGTTTAGAAGAGCGATATATTGGGAATGCAAAAATGTTTAGCGAACTTGAAAAAAGAAGTCTTCTGACAAATTACAACAAATTGATTCATTATCAGGATGTTACTAGACCTCTCTATAATAAATCGGAAAACTATCATGATGTACACAAGATGCAATTTATTGATTTGCACACATGGTTACGAGGGGACATTTTAGTAAAAGCAGATAAAATGACTATGGCTCATTCATTAGAATTGCGTGTCCCTTTTCTAGATAAAGAAGTATTCAAGGTTGCATCAAGCTTGCATCCAAATTTAACAGTTACTAATGGGACTACTAAATATGCCTTAAGGGAAGCGATGAAAGGCATAGTTCCAGATAGTGTGCTTAAACGCCGTAAACTTGGTTTTCCTGTCCCAATAAGACACTGGCTAAAAAACGAAATGTTTGATTGGGCACGAGAATTAATTATCTCAAGTGAAACAAATCATCTGTTAAATAAGACTATTATACTTAAGATGCTTGAAGATCACTGCCAAGATAAAGCTGATTACAGCCGAAAGTTATGGACGATATTAATATTTATGCTTTGGCATCAAATTTATATAGAAAAAGTTATTGAAATATCTGATAGTTATGAATTGGTAAAATAAATCTATATGTCGTTTTTATGTTGAGAAATAAGTAGAATAAAGCAATGTTCAATGGGTCTCTGCTTTACTGTATATATTTAATATCCTTAATTTTTTTAGGAAAGCCCGTATCTTTTATTGATATGGAGCCGGGGGATCTTGTTTCTTCAATACGTATAAATAAGATGGACTTGTAGATATGTATATCGGAAATGGTAGATATAAGTAATGTTTAAGGAGTAAAATCAGCTATTGAAAAAATATAGAGATACAAACTTTATAATAATTAGTGTGCTTGTAATAGCAATTTTCAGTGTGCTCTTCTTTACCACACCTTAATTAAAAAAAGCTGAAGACACTCTTCAGCTTTTTAATGGTACTGCTAATCGATATTCTCGTACCTAATTAAATTTACTTAGTAAACTAAACCATATCTCATTTTGAAAACAGTCTTTATCATATCTTTAACTAGGTGCAGCAGCTACTAGACCATAGTTGATTAATTTAATACCAGCGTTTTTTTTAGAAATTGCCATCAGTAATTATGGTCAGCCAATACCAAGTGTGGACCTTCCACATATTTTTGATCGGTTTTACCGAGTGGAAAAATCACGCTCTGATTATACGGGTGGTGCCGGGTTAGGACTTGCCATTGCCAAAAGTATTGTTGAATTGCATGTTGGCGCGATTAAAGTAGAAAGTTCAGCTGGGAAAACCACTTTTATAGTTACCTTATTAAAAGAGAAGTAAGATACGAATCTTCTATTTCCAATGGAAGGTATCTAATTCGCTACAGACAAATACTTTCATTAGCTAAGTATTTGGGTAATAAAGTAATAAAAATAAAACATTGCAACACGTGTTAAATAATTGGGTTGCAGTGTTTTTTTCTGTATAGATGTACTAAATATTTTAACTTAACCGCTGAAATTCCTATTTTAATTTTAAACTGGATCTATGAAGAAATGATTTGGTAAGATAACGCATTATAGCAGTTTGAACAATGTAATTGAGAAATGACATATAAATATTAAAATAATTACCCATTGTAATTTCTATTCAATAAAAATATTAAAATTGACATAAACGGAAATTTTAGTAACTATTTAATAGATAAGAGCAAAATACTATTCTCTGGAAAAAGTCTTATTTTTATGAAAATGATTCTTAATCCATTTTATAACTAGAAGGAATGGGATATACACATATACAAAAACAGTTCCTATATTAGCCGTAAGATCGATGAGAGGATCAATACTTTTAAATTCTTTAAAGTTTATGGAAGCAATGATCAATGCAATAAGTAAGAATATTAAAGTCGCTTTTGGAGGCACTGAAAAAGCTCTTTTTACGATTCTTGTACAAGCCCACAAAGAAATACATATAGGGGATATAACCACTAACAACCAAATAAATATGAACACGTATTCAAATCTTTCCAGGAAGGGAAAATTAACAATTTTTACCATCGATAAAGTAGCCCAGGGTAAATGCTGTAATACCTCTTGATTGAAGTATAGGAATGAAATTAACGTTACAATTAGATACAAAATGATTGTATATAAATTCCCCAGATATGCCCATTTAGAAATATTTTTGGAATTTGAATCCTTAATAAAAGGATAGTACATCAGTATCCACTCGAAACCAAGAAAAAGCAGGGAAAAAGCCTTAGAAGATAAAAATAGCTCACTGAGGGAATGGCTGAAAGCTGGAAGTAAAAAAATATAATTCATATGCTTTATTGGGAAATAGATTAAAAAGAGCAGAAAAGAAGGTAAAACAACTCCCCAGAAACTAAAGCCAGTTAAAGTACGGAAGCCGCTTGATATGAGGTAATAAAATGTAAGTCCAAACACGAAACAAAGTTGCCAAGTTTTTATCGTAGGATACACCCATATTTGTATGACTTCAATATAGGCGCGAAAAACCGTCAAAGAAGCTAACCAGAAATAGACCATTGCGAAGACAGACAAAATGTTACCCATCGTTTTTCCAAAGCAATATTGATGAACAGCTACTAAATCATTGTTTTTCCCATCTAGTAGCTTAAAAATAATATAGAGTATGATATGGGTTGTAACACCAGTTATTAGTAAAGAAATCCAAGCATCCTGTTCAGCGCCTTTAATAACTTGATTTTGAAAATTTAGGATACCAACGCCTGTTTGTGAAGAGTGAATGAGAAAAAATGTGAAAAAAGCGGAAACTTGAAATTGTTTTTCTACTTTTACGGTCACTATTTTCCCACCCCTGTTTGTCTAACGACAATATTAGTATTTACATCAAACGCCATATTAGGATAAATCCTTTCGTAAAAGCTCTTCTCGGTCCAATTTCTGTGATTGACTTTATATATTCTTCCTAAACCTAAAGGATCTACACCATTTTTTTGAAAATCCTTAAGAAGTAATTCAGCGTCGTTTGAAATTGATTTCTGTAAGGCGTTTTTAAAAAATTTTAAATCTTTTTCCTTTTCCAAATTGATCCATTCGGGCAAAGCATCAAGTTCTACATCTAAATTTAGGCTCACTTTTGCTTGTTCACGGAGATTTTCCTTGATAAACGTTACCTTATGTTCTCCATCAATAGTTCTGACCCCAATATTACCTTTGTGTCCATTCATGTTGAGGTTAAAACTGTATACGCCCCTTTTGTTTCTGTCTGTCATTAATTTTAATAAGAATGTTTCTTTATCTGAAATCTTAAGTACTAATTTATCACCTTTAAAAATCCCCATTCCATCGACTTTAATATTTCCTTTAGAATCTACTATAAGATTTGGAAAGAACATATCAATTCCACTTCCAAAATACTGGTCAAACATTACATGGAGGTCTGATTCAGGAATACCTTCATTTTCAATACTTTTATCAATCAAATTCATTAAGAATAGCGGACTCTCATTCAGGCTTTTACTTAGTATTAGATCTGGAGATCCATTTGTAATGGCCATTCTGGTAATGCCAATCTTTGGATCTTTACAGAGGGTGTCCAATACTTCTGCTAAGCCATTTCTACTTAGTTTATCTCCAAATATTATTAACCTTACTTGACCTATTTCAAAGGGAAATTGAGACTTATGGCCAAGTTCTTTCAGTAGACTAGATGGATTTTTAGCAACAGCTGTCATTAAAGCAGGATTATCACTCATGGAATAATAATTTGGATAAACAACACTTGCTTTTAACATCTCTTCTTCTTCATCAAATCCTACATTATGCATCAAAGAGACATTATTAATAATATTTGTGGGTATACATCCTGACAGGACAAGAGACAGAACAACACAACCTATTTTTTTTGCGAATGTATTATTCGTCATTAATATCCTCCTTCTTTTTGTTTCTCTTTATTGGGGAATATTTCATTTTATCTTTAGGTCTCAAATAATCTGGCCTTTTATTTAATTTATTAAAAGGTGGCCTAAAAATACTATCTGATAAATTATTGACACGAAACGGATACAAAGGAACCATATAAGGCGTTTCAAAAGATTTTAGTTTAAACAAATGACATAGTAACACTGTAAAACCTATCATAATACCTAACCCGCCTAGTAATGATGACATAATGATAAAGGGAAATCTTAATATTCGAATTGTGTTGGACATAACCATAGATGGTGTAGTGAAAGAAGCTAAGGCAGATAAAGCGATAATAATTAATAAAATATTACTTGTCAGTGCTGCAGAAACTGCTGCCTGTCCAATGACAATACCTCCAACAATTCCCAATGTTTGTCCTACCTTAGTAGGCAACCTGGCTCCTGCCTCTCTTAATAATTCAATTGTCATTTCTAAAAAAAGAACTTCCAATAACGGCGGAAATGGAACGTTTGCTCTGGACTCTATTAGCGGACCTAGTAAATCCGCGGGTATCACCTCATAGTGAAACGTCACAACCGCAACATAAATAGAGGAAGAAAAGATTGAAAAGATGATCGCAAATATTCGTGTGAAACGAAAGAATGACCCAATAACCCAGTTATAATAATAATCTTCAGATGAGAGAAAAAAATCGAGTATGGTAGAAGGCCCGGATATTGCGTATGGTGAACCATCACTTAATATAACTACTTGGCCCGAAGTGAGTGAATAAGAAAGTCTATCTAGCCTCTCTGTAGTCAAGTAAAGTGGGAAAGGAGTATGAGAATTATCTCTAATTATTTGGTCTATTGCGGAAGTATCCCAAATAATATCAAAATCTATTTCAGAGAGTCTTTTTTTTACTGTTTCTATATGTTCTTCATTTGTAATACCATCTAAATAAACAATGATAACTCTTGTTTTTGACAGTGTGCCCAGCACCAATTCTTCAGTAGTTAATAAAGGAGATTTTATCTTAGTTCGAAGTAAAAGAATATTAGTATCAAGACTTTCAACAAACCCTAATTTTGGCCCTATAACATTAAACTCATTCTCAGTTTCATTAGATTCTCTAAGCCCTTTAGATAAATTGTTTACGTTTACTAAAAGACAATCTTCAGAGGTATTTTCAAATTTAATTAGTACATATCCTTGATGAATTTTCTCTTCGATTTCTATTGCATCCTGAGTTCTAATTACATCTTCAAGAGGAAGGTTGTTTATAAATTGATTAATAGCTAGAAATTGGTCTTTCTTTTTTTCATATTCATTAATATATGGAAGAAGTACACGTTCCATAGTCTTGTGATCAATAAGTGTAGTGAAGTATAAAATATATATCTGGATTCCTGAAACATTTTTTTTAATCTCTTTAAAATCAGATGATTTTTTAGCTCTTTTCACTATTTCTGCAGGTGTTTGATTTTCTTCAGGATTCTGATTATTTTTTTTCTTAAACATAACAAATGTACTCCTTAATTTGCGTCAATACTTATTATAATTACTATCAAGAATTGTATTCACTATATAATTTTTATTATTGCAGTATGACAAACGAATAAATGGAAAACTTAAAGAAAAAAAAATCTCTAATAAGATTTTTGGTCTTATTCGAGACTTAACATCATTAATTTACTATTTAAAGAATAACCGAGTATCATTACGCAATTTTTCAGGTAAGATGAGTGTCTAATCCTTTGTTAAGCAAGGCTAAAGTTTTAGAGCGTAAGTAAACTCTCATTTTTTCTTCGGCTGCTAACATTACAATGTTGATTAAACAGGAAGACTGGCTAGGGGGCGAACTGATTAGCTGACGTGATCGATTCCCACGGGTGCTTACGTTCTACCGGGCTACAGTTGTAATAAAACCCATAAAATGGTCAACCAGAAATATCTGACTGAACTTAAAATACGAACGGGGAGGTTAGTTGAGGATTGGTTAAAGTTTTCAATAGGCAATTGAAAGATACGTTTTCTTGAACTAAGAAAAAAGAAAAAACCTCTCTAAATTCCTCCTTAAATAAGGAATTTCACGAGAGGTTTGTTTTATATGCTGCTCTTCGAAAAATATTTCCAAGTATCTTCACGAATTTGTTTGGATAAGACACGATCAAGCTCTTCATTTAACCATGCAAGTGTTTTACTACGCAAAAAATCACGCATTTTTTCTTCCGCAGAGAGCATAACTAAATTAATGGTACAAGAGGAGGGAGATGTACAACAGTTTTCTCTATTCAAATAACCATTATCTTTTATATTTTTACATTGAAAAATAGGCTTAGGACCTTCAACTGCTTCAACTACATCCCAAAAGGAAATATCTTCTGGGGACTTAGATAACCTATACCCTCCCTTTACGCCAGGGACAGAACTTACAATACCAGCCTTTGATAATTTAGCGAAAACTTTTGAAAGAAATGTCTCAGAAAGCCCCTGAAATTCTGCCAAATCCTTTATTCCAATACTTTCCTTAGAAGGAACACCAATTAAATAAACCAGACAATGTAAAGCATATTCAACGCCGACACTATATTGCATATAAACTCACCTACTTTTGATTTTAAAGGTTATCAAATTGTATCTTAGGAGTATTTAGAGTGTTAGTCAAATAAAACTAATCTTTTTTTGGAGAATTTTATTCATTTGACAAAAATAATCATAGCCTTTATATTATAGACATAGTTAATCGCCGATTGATTTAGTCCGCAATTGTTATCCGAAATTCATTATAAGGGAGAAATGCAAATGAACAAAACGTCTTATCATTAACGCACATCCAAAAGTAGACGAAGGATGCTTGTCATACAAGCAAGTGGATCCAACTATACAAATGATGATTGGTATACAGAAATTGAATACTCTCATAAATACCTGAAGTCAATGTTTAATTTCCTTGGTATTGAAGATTATCAAATCATCAGGGCACAAGGAACAGCATTACTAGAACCAAATAAAGTTTTACAAAAAGCATACAATGAAGTTGCTTCTAGATTAGCAGCTAAAGAAAAAATATTATAGCAATTGGACGTTCACTTCTTCCGAAATTAATACAAAACGGGAGTAAAGTATTTGCGATAACTCAGATGAACATTAAAGTAAAATAAACTTTTTTTCAGGAGGTAATGGAATTGGAACAACGAATTGATTATTACAATGTAGCACCAGAAGCAATTAAAATAATGATGGAAATGGAGAAGTATACGAAAACTACAGGTATAGGCCGTAAACTTCGTGAGCTTATCAAAATTCGGGCTTCTCAAATAAATGGTTGTGCATTTTGTATTAACATGCATACAGAAGATGCTAGAAAAATGGGAGAAACGGAGCAACGTTTATATTGTATTAGTGCTTGGAGAGAGTGCACATTTTACACAGATGCAGAAAAAGTAGCTCTTGAGTTGACAGAGTACGTGACTTTAATCCCTACAAAACATGTGCCAGATGAGCTTTATCAACGAGTACGTGAACATTATGACGAGAGACAATATATTGACCTTGTTCTAATAATTAATCAAATCAACAGTTGGAATAGAATTTCTATTTCAATGGGGAATATAGCAACTGAAAAATAATTACTTTCAACGAACATCTTATGATGTTCGTTTCAGATTTTAGACAAAAGGCATCCGAGTAAACCAGTTTGGATGAGGTAAGAAAATGAATTCCATCAGAGGACTATAACTTGACACTTACCTATTAGTAAGTTAATATTCGGATATGGAAAACAGAAAAAAACAAATCATAGATTTAGCAATAAAGTTAGTACAAAAAAAAGGATATGTAGGGTTCAGCTATGATGACATTTCTAAACAACTTGGCGTAACCAAGGCAAGTATTCATTATCATTTTGAAAAGAAGGAGGATTTAGGGGTTGCCATTACCGAACATCTTGCTACAAGCTTGCAAACCTTTTTATTGATTAATGCATCGGATTCGGTGGAAGAGAAGCTAAAGAAGTTCATTCTACAGGCTGAACGGTTCGCATGTACTGAAATTTGTCCAATTTCTTCATTGCAGACGGATTTTAATTCTTTACCAGATATCGTACAAAAAAAAATTGAGGAAGTCAGCAGATTAGAACTCTCGATAATGAAAGAACTTGTTGCAGAGGCCCAAACTGAAAAAATCTTAAACGATACTGATGACATACAATCTGTGGCGGTAACTATATTATCTAGTATTAAGGGAGCATTATTATACCGACGTGTTTTGGGCGATGATATCCTAGCCGGAGTAATAAACCAAATAAACCTTAACTTAAGAAAATCTTAAGATCAGTTTTTTCGGATTAAACTTACCTATTAGTAAATAAGTTCGTCTGTCACATGGACAGTCACCATGGTGCCTTTGACTTTGATGCCACCGATAGAGATAGCAGAACTTGTGTTTAAGATTTACTCGTGAATTTCGTACTGCTTCCTCCATGAAATTCGTTTACGGCAGGGAAACTTTGTTTCTTGCACAGCAAGATTTGCTGAAATTTTAAATCCATGAATCATGCCTTGGCGTTTAAATAACCTGATAAATACATTATTACAAATTCGGGATTCGGTTGTCACTTTTTTATATGCAATTGTAAGAAAAGGAGGTGAACAGCCAGCAAAAACGCAAACGGAATAATACAATTCGAGAAGAAAAAACCATCTTCTGTGTAATCAGGATTTATACAGTTTTGCTGAACGAATTCGATCGAACGTATTTTACCTGAGTGATTTAGTGTTTGGCATTAAGTAGCGTCCACCATTTCCGATAGGGAGTTGACTAGGAATGAATTTGAAAAAAAGTGCTTTAATATTAATTGGAAGTGCACTAGTAGTATCTGCTGGATTTTCCTTCTTCGGTTCGAATCAACAAGCCGACATAGCGAAGGCTCAAGGTACTATAACTAGTGAAAATTCGAATTCGTCTACTGACACTGCTATTTTTGCTGGCGGGTGTTTCTGGCATATGGAAGAGGCATTCGAAACGCTTAAAGGGGTTAAGAGTGTATATACCGGTTACACGGGAGGGACCGAGAAAAATCCAACCTATAATGAAGTCGGTTCCGGATCTACGGGACATGTCGAAGCAGTAGAAGTGCATTATGACCCTAATGTTGTTTCGTATGACGAGTTGCTTCAGACTTTCTGGCGTAACATCGATCCTACAGATGCAAACGGCCAATTTGGTGATCAAGGCACCCCTTATGAATCCGGTATTTTTTTCACAAACAATGAACAAAAAGAGGCTGCTGAAGCATCTGAAAAAGAGTTAGAAGATTCCAAGCGGTTTGATAAACCGATTGTAACGAAAATCGATGCGGCAACAACGTTTTACAAAGCCGAGTCTGAACATCAAAATTATTATGAAAAAAGTTCGTTGAGCTACCAAATAAGTGAGCTTATATCCGGGCGTGATGCATTTTTGGATGATGCTTGGGGGAAAGATCGCGAAGTGAAAATTAGTGACAAAAAAGCAACTAATAGTGTCAACCAAGCAACTTATGACGATTTTAACAAAGAAGAAAAGCTAAAGACGCTGACTGAACTCCAATATAACGTAACTCAGAACGCCATAGATGAGACGCCGTTTAAAAACGAATATTGGGATAATGAAGCAGAAGGTATTTACGTAGATATTGTTTCGGGCGAGCCTTTGTTCAGCTCCAAGGATAAATTTGATTCAGGTACGGGCTGGCCTAGTTTTACAAAGCCTATCGAAGGAGACTATGTTGTATTGAAAGAAGAAAGCGGGTTCCTTTTTTCGAAAACCACTGCTAGAAGCCGTAATGCTGATTCCTACTTGGGTGATGTGTTTAATGACGGACCGAAACCAACAGGACTGCGGTACTGCATTAATTCAGCGGCTTTGAAGTTTATTCCAAAAGATAAACTTGAAGAAAGTGGATATGGTGATTATTTAAAAGCTGTTTAATAAATAGTACCAGCAGTATCATTTACAGTTTCATGGTTAAAATATAATTGTTATCATTTGGATAATTTTAGAGGGGGTCGCGAATTGAAAACAAGTGATGATTTTAACAAAGAAGAAAAACTCAAGGCGCTGACTAAACTCCAATATAATGTTACTCAGAAGGGCGCAGATGAGTTGCCGTTTAATAACGAATATTGGAACAATGAAGAAGAAGGTATTTACGTTGATATTCTTTCGGGCGAGCCTTTGTTTAGTTCAAAGGATAAATATGATGCAGGCACGGGCTGGCCTAGTTTTACAAAGCCTATAGATGGAAACAATGTTGTATTGAAAAAGGAAAAAGGATTTTTTTCTAGGAAAACCGTAGCCAAAAGCCGGAATGCTGATTCCTACCTGGGCGATGTGTTCGATGATGGGCCAAACCCAAATGAACAGCGGTTTTGCATTAATTCAGCGGCTTTGAAGTTTATTCCGAAAAGTAATCTTGAAGAAAATGGTTATAGCGATTATACGAAGTTGTTTAAAAAATAGTACCTGCAGGATTATTTACAGTTTCATGATTAAAATATAACTGTAAACATGAGGAGATATAAAAATGAGAAGAGATTTTGTATATCACTTATATAATGTTGAACATGATAAATTTCTAGACCTGCTTTCAAAATGTTCTGAGGACAAGCGTATGGAAGGTTTTAACACCAGCCTTTATTGCATTTAGGGCATGTCCTTCGAGTTACTGAGTTTCAAGTGTTTGATCTTGCAGCACAGCCAACAACCCTTCCGCAAAAGTACCATGAACTATTCTTCTATGGAAATAAAGCAACAGAATGGAATGCAGAACAGCTTGAGCAGATGCCTGATTGGGATAACATGATCGCTCAGATTAAAGAACAACGCGAACATCCTTTACAATATGTTGAAAGGCAGACTGGATGAATCTGTACCAGAGAACTTCAAAAAAGCTGAAAATTTCGGAAAGTTAATTCTTACGGCTGCGGCGCATTTATCCAACCATAATAGTGTTGTAGCTGCAATGCTGCAAGTCCTGAAACAAAAATAATATGCAAGACATAAACAGCAGTCAAAGTTCTATATTTGACTGCTTTATTTGATAAATAAACAATAGTAGAAACCATTTGGGGAGATTAGAATGAAACGACAATCATGGCTGATCAATTCATTATTGTGCATCGCAGTAGTAGTGGGGTTAGTGTGGTTTAATCAAAAGGTTTTGCATTTGGCTCCCGAAGAGATAAGGGGTTGGATTTTATCCTTTGGCTGGGCTGCCCCCGTATTGTTTATTCTTATCTACACAATACGTCCTTTGATTCTGTTCCCAGCCTCTATCATGTCGTTAGCAGGCGGATTGGCTTTTGGACCGGTTTGGGGAACCATTTACACGATCATTGGCGCCACGCTTGGCGCAGTGCTATCTTTTGGGTTAGCACGAGCTTTAGGCGAAAACCTGTTCCGTGTAAGGCTGGAGAAATGGAGAAAGCTTGAAACACAATTACGTGAGAAGGGCTTTCTCTATATTTTGCTGCTTCGACTGATTCCCGTATTCCCCTTTGATCTTGTCAGCTACGCGGCAGGTATTTCGAAAGTGAAGTTTTGGGCATTTCTGTTCGGTACACTCTTGGGAATCATTCCTGGTACGTTTGCATATAATTTTCTCGGTTCCAGTTTTTTTCAAGGAAAGACGCTATACGTGATCATTGCAGCGGCCGTGTTTATCCTTGTCACACTGATCCCTTTATTTCTTAAGAAACGAATGGTTAAAAATTCATAAACGGAAGGAACGCTTACTTTGAAAAGCTATGATATTGTTGTCATTGGCGGCGGATCGGGAGGGCTAACCGTAGCCGCAGGAGCAGTCGCCTTTGGGGTAAAGGTTGCATTAATAGAAAAAGAGCCTGAACCTGGAGGAGACTGTTTGCATACCGGGTGTGTTCCTTCCAAAGCGCTGATTGCCGCGGCTAAGGAGCTCCATACGGCAAGGAAAGCTGCAAAAGCATTTGGTTTGGAGCTAAAAGGGAAAGCGGATTACCATGAAGCTTTCCAAAGAGTCCAGGCAGCCAAAGCTGCCATTCAACATCACGACAGCTCGGAACGGTTTCGCTCCATGGGGGTGGACGTGTATCACGGACACGGTCAATTCCGGGACACTCATCATATCGAAATTAATGGGAACGAAGTTATTTATGGTAAACGGATTGTCATTGCTACAGGTTCCAGACCAGCTATTCCCCCTATCGATGGTTTGCAAGACGTAGATTTTTTAACCAATGAAAGTGTATTTGATATGAGAGCTTTGCCGAAAAGCCTTGTTGTCATTGGTGCTGGGCCAGTCGGCTTGGAATTGGGTCAAGCTTTCGCTCGCCTGGGTGCCAAAGTAACGGTACTCGATCGAGGTCCGGAAATATTAAGCAATGAAGACGAGGAAATCGTTCCTTATGCACGAGCTGCTTTGGAAAAAGAAATGACTTTACTGGTAAAAGCGACCGTGAACAAGGTTGAAGCCATCCCTGAGGGACGAAAAAGGCTTTATATAGACAGAGACGGTGAAAAGCTTCAATTGGAGGCAGACGCCCTATTGATTGCCGCCGGCCGAATGCCGAATACTGATCGTCTTGAACTTTCGCGTATCGGAATTGAAATGGACCGAGACCATATCGCGACGAAGAAAACATTGCAAACCAGCATTCCACATATTTACGCTGTCGGGGATGTAATCAGACCATTCCCGTTTACACATGCTGCAGGGATGGAGGGGAAAATTGTCGTAGGAAATGCAGTTTTCAACTTAAAACGAAAAGTAAGCTACGACAACGTTCCATGGGTAACGTATACAGAACCGGAAATCTTTCATTTGGGGATGACGGAGCAGGAAGCCCGCAAGTATGTTGGCGATGAGATCAGCATTTACAGAGTACCCTTAAATCAGGTGGATCGATTTATTACTGACGGACATAAAGAAGGCATCGTTAAGGTCATTACAGATGGTAAAGGAAAGATCTTTGGCGCACATGCCGTCGGGAATGGGGCGGGGGAATGGATGCAGCAAGCCGTATTTGCAAAACATTACGGCCATAAGCTTCCCGATATATCGCAAGTGGTTCATCCTTATCCAACCTATTCCGAAGCTTTAAGGAAAACAGCTGATCAATATTGGCAGCATAAGTTTTCTCAAGGCGTTACCGGGCGGTTATTAAAAGCATATGTAAAATGGTTTCGATAACATGGAAGGAGGCGGGGGTTTTGAAATACAAACGTTCTGCAGCAGGTATTATCTTATTATGCATCGTTAGCTTGATTACAGCCGCCTGTTCTGGTAAACATTCCGCCGATCAAGGAAAGGCTACCGGCGAAACGCTTCTTTCAAGCAGCTGGGATCAAGTGCTGGCTGAAGCCAAGGGACAAACCGTGAATTGGTATATGTGGGGCGGAAGCGATGCCATTAATGAATTTGTGGATAAAAAATATGGAACATGGCTGAAGGATCGGTACAATATTACCCTGCGCCGTGTGCCAATCAGCGATACCGCAGAAGCGGTGAATAAGGTACTAAATGAGAAGCAAGCTGGCAAAAACGAAGGCGGCAGTATGGATTTAATTTGGATTAATGGTGAGAACTTTGCCACCTTGAAGCAAGCAGACGCTTTGTTTGGCCCATTCGCAACGCAACTTCCGAATGCTAAATATGTGGACTATGATAATCCTGCTGTCGCGAAGGACTTCGGTCTGGAAACGGAAGGATACGAATCGGTATGGGGCAGTGCGCAGTTTCAATTCGTGTTTGATTCCAAACGGATTCAACCCGACGAACTGCCGCACAACTATCAAGAATTGAAAACATGGGTAAAGAAGAATCCCGGACGATTTACCTATGCTGCACCTCCTGACTTTACGGGTACACGTTTTGTCAAACAATTGCTCTATGAATTGAGCGGAGGGCATGAAAATTTGTCAAAACCGTTCAACGAACAAGAATTTCATACAGAAGCTTCGAAAGCTTGGGATTACTTAAACGAGATAAAACCGTTCTTGTGGAGAGATGGGGAAACGTATCCTAAAACGGTCGCTGAACTAACGACACTTTTCAATAACAGCGAAGTGGACTTTGCTTTCACACAGGACATCGGAGGTATCGCGACGGAAATTGGCAAAGGGAAATTACCCAAGACGGCACGCCCATACGTGTTCGATTCAGGAACGATCGGCGATTACCATAATGTCGCGATTCCATACAATGCCGAACATAAAGCAGCTGCCATGGTAGTTGCCAATCTAATTCTTGATCCAAAATTGCAATACGAAAAAGCTGATCCGACGAAAGGCTGGGGAGACGGCATTGGAATCGATCCTTCGAGATTGGATGGGGAATACAAAAAGCTTTTCGACGAGCTTAAGTCTAAAACCGGCGAAACAGCCGTACCTGCGGACGAGCTGTTAAAGCACAAGCTCCCCGACATACAGTCTGCTTATACACCGGCTTTGGAAGAAGGTTGGAAGAATCATGTTTTATTCCAAAAGTAAACCTATAAGGCTGCTAATTACGGCCGGTATGCTCTTTCCTGCCCTTTTTATTGTGGGCGGATCGTTTATCGCAGGGCTTATCATTTGTGGTATTCAAAGCCTGGATTTCTTCCCTCTAATCGGGAAAAGAACATTATCATTGCATGCATATATAGGAATATTTCAATCTGTCGTATTTTATCGTTCACTCATTTTTTCGTTGGGGATATCCTTGGTTGCAACAGTTCTTGCGGCTTTGATTGCGGTTATTCTTGCCCTCTGGCTGCGGAAATATGTTAGGAAAGGTGGATGGCTTTATTTCTTGTTGCAATTCAATCTGCCGGTCCCGCATGTTGTAGGAGCAATTGCCATATTGATTCTCTTTGGACAAAGTGGATTGATTTCTCGTTTAGTTTACTGGGCAGGATTCATTCAGCAGCCTTCCCAGTTTCCGATTTGGGTTACCGATCAGTTTGGTACTGGAATTGTGCTGGAATATATTTGGAAGGAAGTTCCATTTATTGCGGTATCCATACTTAGTATTTTAAAGTCCTGGACGGTTCCTTATGAAAAGCAGCTGCAACTGCTCGGAGCAAACCGATGGCAAAGATGGAGGTTCGTCACGTTTCCTTTCATGCTGCCTGCATTGCTGTCTTCATCGATTATCGTGTTTGCCTATACGTTCGGATCGTTCGAAGTTCCCTACATATTAGGTTCAGTGAGTATGCCTACACTGCCAATACTGGCTTATCAAGCCTATCTCAATCCGGATCTTACATATCGGCCGGAGGCTATGGCCATCAATACGATCATTACGATAATAAGCATGATTCTAATTATTTTATATATAAAATGGGGGGGAGGCTATGCAGCGAAACGGCAATAAATTAAAAAAAGGCTACGCAGTAATGCTTGCCCTTTTTATAATGTTCATTTTTCTCCCTTTTCTACTTCTTCCGGTTTGGTCATTCACGGAGCATTGGAGATTCCCCAACCTACTTCCGATTCCTTCATTGCGAACTTGGCATTATGTAATTTCAGCGCACTCGCAAGTGAAGGCTGCTCTTTTAAACAGTTTGGGTTTGGCTCTAGCTGTTGGTTTGCTGTCTCAAGTGGCTGCATATCCGGCCGCTCGTGCATTGGGGCTTTACGTAAAAAGATGGAATAAAACGATTCGGTTTGTGCTTATAGCTCCCCTATTGCTCCCCGGCATTTCCATTGCGATAGGCGTTCATGTTTTGTTCCTTCATTTAGGCTTATCTGATAGATGGATTGGGGTGCTGTTGTCACACTTGATTCCGGCTATTCCTTACTCAATTTATTTGTTGTACGCATTTTATGCCGGATACGATATCGGATACGAAAAGCAGGTTCGTTTACTCGGTGCGAGCAGATTGCAAACGTTCAGGCTGGTCGAGCTGCCGCTGCTGCGTTCGGTTTTAACGCTCAGCTTCTTGTTTGGCTTTTTAATATCTTGGAGCCAATATCTCTTTACCGTTTTTATTGGAGGCGGCAATTTAATTACGCTCCCGATGTTGCTATTTAGTACGCTAACGAGCGGCGACTATTCGCTTATTGGTGCCTTATGCACGGTGTTTGTCCTGCCTGCGCTCGTCATTGTCATTTTCAGCTCTATCGAAGTGAAGAGGGATTTCTACAAAGGGAAGGAGGCGAATGATCCAAATGTCTGATCCATTTATTCAGATTACCGATGTTTCATTCCAATACGAACAAAAAAAGCCCTTTTCTCTGGCCAAGCAATCTTTTGCCCTTGAGAAAGGAAAGCTGCTTATGATACTAGGACCGTCAGGCAGTGGAAAATCAACGCTGCTTCAGATTATTGCCGGTATATTAAGCCCGAACCAGGGAAGTATCCTAATGGAAGGGAAACCGATTCAACATCTTCCTCCAGAAAAAAGGAATCTGTCCATGATTTTTCAGAAACCGTATTTACTTCCTTTTCTAGGGGTCGGAGCGAATGTGGAGATTGGACTTAAACTAAAAGGTTTACCTTCCCGGGAGCGCAAAATGAAAACCGAACAAATTCTGAATGAAGTCGGTTTGAAGGGATTTTATAACCGTCCGTTATCTTCCCTTTCCGGCGGACAAGAACAGCGTGTGGCGTTAGCAAGATCGCTTGTCATCGAGCCGCAACTTTTGTTGCTGGACGAACCCTTCAGTCAGCTGGATCCTTTGCTTCGCAAACAAATGGGGCGCTGGCTAAGCGATATGAAGAGAACGTGGGATATTCCGATGATTATGGTCACACATGATCGGGAAGAAGCCTTGACACTGGGAGATCAGTTCTTAATTCTCAGAGAAGGTATCGCACAGCAGTCGGGGACACTTGAAAACATCTATTACGAGCCAGCCAACAAATGGGTAGCGAATTTCATGGGAGTTGACAATGTTGTGGACGGAATGAAAAGCGGAACAAAGGTGACAACGTTTATGGGTGATCTAGAGATCCATCCAAATTGTGCAAACGTGCGGGATGGTCCGGTTCGTATTGCTCTTCGATCGGAATGGCTCCAACTGGACTCAACATCACCGATTAAAGCCACGATAGAGGGCAGTGCTTTTCGTGGAGAATATACAGAAGTGAAGGCCCGTGTAAGCGGAGAAATGGTCGTGATTAAGCAACTTGGCTTTTCCGCTTATGAACGAGGGATGGAAACAGGAATTCGCCTGACAATCCCAAATGTTTGGTGTCTTCAAAAGGAGATGGTGTAACAAGTGCTGGATTCTTATGCGCGCCATACCGTTCAACCAGTAATTGATAAAGGCGCAAAAATATTCCAATCTTTCAGTTTATCTGCCAATACGATTTCTTGGATCGCTATGTTGTTGGGGGTAGGAAGCGGGATTTTATTTATTCTGGGGTTTCCCATAGCCTCCGTTTTAACCCTTTGGATATCAGGATATCTAGATGCTGTGGACGGCACGCTTGCCAGAATGACAAAGCCCTCTAAATGGGGAAATATTTTGGATGTCACGTTCGATCGGGTCGTTGAAGGGACAATGATTATTGCGCTTTTATTCGTCCATCCTGACGCTTATTTGCCGATTGTTCTAGATTTAGCAGCCATTCTTATTACGGTTACAGCGTTTCTCGTAACGGGCAATGTTATTACCAATATAGGAGAAAAAGGGTTCCATTATAACCCTGGGATCTTGGAACGTACGGAAGCGTTTCTGTTTTTTTCTTTGATGATGCTATTTCCAGGTGCGCTCTATGAGTTGGCATGGCTATTTTTTGTGCTCCTCCTTATCACCATAATTAAGCATCTTAGAGATGTGTATGTGTGGCTTCAAAATAACTATGTGGATTAAATATGAGAACGATCAGTAAGAAATAATACTTTACCGAACGTTCTCATTATGTTTGCGAACTTAGTGAATTATTCTTACAATATTTTCAAGCTTTCATTTATTGAAGTAGATGTAATTGGTAAAAGGTTAGACTCCTAATTACAGATCTAAGGATTGCTACTTTTAGTGAACAAGAGAATTCTAAGATGGTAAGGAACATCTCAGAAAAAAATATTTTTTCCGCGAAAGGATATTACTTGCTAAAACTTCTTTTCTGCGGCTAAACAGAAATTCTCTCTACTATGCTGCCAATAAGTGCCGAGAAGTTACTTGATTAGCACCTGCCTCCGTTTTTATTTATGTGACCAATTAGATACAGGTGGTTCATTAAACCAATTTTTCCTAATTAATAACTTCAGCCCTTTCTCTGAGTAGTCTTCAACCATCTTGATTAGTTCCTTTAAAGATTCTATATGATCCTTTTTATAACTGGATACCACTGCATTTTGTAGATTGCTTATACCTACTGGATTGAGGAACATTATTAAGTTTGCCATTAATTTATCTGAAAAAGGTGATTCCTGTACTTTATTAACGTGAGCCTCTAGTCCGGTTGTAGTTGGAATTCCATTTTCTCTATAGATATCGGATAAAGAGGCTGATTGATGAAATGCTAACTTTTTCCCTTCTAGTATAAATTTCTTTGTGTCCATATCCTCTGCAACTTCAGAAAAACCGATACATAGAGCAACTCCAACATTGTTACATTGAAGGGAACTGAACATATTTGCCAATTCTACCGCATTAAGTGGCCGTTTCTGAGTTGATGCAACTTTGAATAGTTTCCCATCCCTTTCATCTGCTTTTTTGTAAGAGAAGGAATTATTTTGTAATAAATCTTTATCATTAAGCAATTTTAATAAAGAAAAGTCTATTTGAATTACATCATTGAGTAGTTTTTTATAAAAATTTTTAACTTTATAATCTGTTAATTCAACATATTGAACTGCAAGCGCTCGCAATCCATTACTCGTTATATGCTTTAAGATTTCTATAATTAATTGGTCTGAAAATAGCTTTGTTGTTGAACTATATATATCATCTTCCCTGAAGAACGGTGTATCTTTATAACCTTCTTCAGACAATAATTGAGTTGCCTCTTGTTCTTGATATGTAGAGATTTCATATATTTCATTTAAAATATTCCTTAAATCAGTATCCTCAGAAGTTTCACTAAGATATTTTAATAATAAATTGATCATGTTTGAACTTGATTGTAAGTACCAAAGGAAACCTAATTCATTTACGTTCATTTTTATCCCCCCTAAAGATCCAACTTCTTTATTAAGTTTGTCAATAAAATTCTTGATTATTCATGAATCAGTAATTCTTCCTAAATACACATAGAGTTTCCGTGTAAAGGATTGAACCTTCAGTACAATATTTTATTCTTTTAATTTCCACTTCTCAAACATAGTATTAAGCTTAATGTAAAACCAGTGAATTAGGAGGTACGTATAAATAACTATCATCTTCTCGAGATTGAGTTTGATTATAATGGACAAAAACAGATAGTCACACCAATTCTTCTTCAAGATGAGAGAGATATAATTCTCATCGACTGTTGGTTCTGCGATATGAGAGTGAATTCAATAGAATGATAAAAAGAGTCCCATGACTTTCGCATGAGCACATTTAAAAAGAATGGAAGAGATGAGTGAGTGATTGATATTGAAACATTATGACTTTTCTGAAAAAATGCGAAGAGTTTTTTGTATTGAATAATAATTAGATTTTCAGAATTTAAATGAATTTAAATTGGTAAAGCCTTTAGATAGCAATGTTTAACGAAGGTATTATAAAATAATTAATAGTTTTAAATTATTAAAAAATATGAATATATTTACTGGGTGATGAAATGAAATTTAAACGTTGGTTTTATCTTTTTTTATTTCTACTTTTTATGATCAATCTCTTCTTTATGCTAATTTACGGAAAAAAAACATTTGAAGCACAGGATCCGGTAAAACCACCTCATCGATATGACTATCATTTCGCTTTAATATCGGAAGAAATAGACAATGAATACTGGAGGATAATAGAAAAAGGAGCGAGAGATGCAGCTGAAAAATACAACGTTTATTTGGAATATCTAGGCCCTAAACAGGCTGACAACATTGAACAGTTAAAGTTTATGGATAAGACTATTACTGGTAAGGTAGATGGAATCATCATTCAAGGGATTGCTCATTCGTATTTTTACCAGCTCACAAACAAAGCATTTGAACGGGGGATAGAGATTGTGACTGTTGATACGGATGTCGCTGACAGTGAGCGGAAGGCATTTGTCGGTTCAGATAATTATATGGCAGGAGTACAGGCAGGGAGCGCTATGATCGACGACACAAAGGGAGATCAATATGTTGGAATTGTAACCGGAAGATTGGATGCTTTGAACCAACAGCTTCGTATAAAAGGGTTCAAGGATGCAATTAAAAAGGAAAACCGTATAAAACTGGTTGATATTGAAGTATCCAATATTACAAAGAGCGGAGCACTTCAAGCTACATATGATTTATTGAAGAAGCACCCTCATATAAATGCTTTTTATGGGACTAGTGCTCTTGATGGTTCTGGGATTGCCCAAGTGGTCAATCAGTTTAAATTAAAGCAGAGGACGTATATTATTGGTTTTGATATTTTGCCGCAAACACTTCATCTATTGGAAGAAGGCTCTATAGATGCATCAGTTGTCCAATACCCATATGAAATGGGATATCAATCAGTTGAAGCATTGCTTCAGTTAAAAACTGGAGATGAAAGTAAAACACTACATCATACCCTGACTCGGGTAATCCATCGTAACGACATTCAAGACTTCTATGAGAAGGGAACTGTATATGAAAACCATACGAAGTAAGCTGCTCCTTTCATTTTTTGCCTTTGTTGTTTTATTTAATGTAGTGTCTGTTTCTATTTATTTTAGCAGTCGAACTTTCTTGTTAGAGTATGATGCAAGTTTCGAACGTTTTTTATTAATGAATCAAATTTCGCAAAATTCAAATCTTCTATATGAAAAAACCAATGCTTATGTGGTTGAGAAAAATCAAACTTCCATTCAGGAGTTTCATAAGGTGCGCCATTTATTAGAAAATAGCATAATAGAACTGGAGACGAATAAAAATAGCCTAGACCCCATCCAACTCCAGAAATATATCAATACCATCAAGAATTTTGTATTAGAATGTGAGATGACGGTCGGATTTGTCATTCGTGATGACATTGTCCAATATACGAAACATCTGAGAGAAGCACGAAAGACTTCAACTTATTTACAAGAGACGACTATGTCTCTAATTGATTTAGAGTTAACAGACTATCAATCTTTCTTTGCAGGAATGGAACAGCGAAATGAATCATTCAAGTGGTTTACCTTTTTTCTGTTTAATACTACGGTCTTACTGGCCATTTCTTTTGCAATATGGTTTTCAAAGGGCATTAACCGTCCGATTCAAAGCCTATCTAGAGCAGCCAATGAAATATCTGCTGGAAAGTTTGATGGTCAACCCGTTCACATTGAATCCAATGATGAGTTAAAGCTCCTCGGAAATACGTTTAATACAATGCGTGACAATATCCGTCAGCACATCATTGAAATGGAAGAGAAATCAGAGCTTGACAGGTTGTTTAAAGAATTGGAACTAAAGCATCTGCAAAATCAGATTAATCCCCACTTTCTATTTAATACATTGAATACGGTTTCAAGGATGGCGTATCTCGAAAATGCAGAAGATACATCACATTTGATAGATTCTGTCTCTTCTTTATTACGGTACAGTTTAGGCGATAATAAAAAATCCGTATTGTTAAGGGCAGAGGTAGATGCCGTCACCGACTATTTTCACATCCAGCAAACCCGATTTGGCGATCGGATTACCTTTCATAAGCATGTAGAGGATCATTGTTTAGAGATTGAAATCCCGAGACTGTCCTTACAGCCCCTGGTTGAAAACTCCTTCATTCATGGGGTGGAGGGTAAAGAAGAAGGAGGGGAAATATCCCTTCACGTATATAAAGAGGAACAGAACACAGTTGTAGAGATAAGGGACAATGGCGCAGGGATGTCAGGGGAACAGATTAATTCTTTGTTAACCTTTTCATCCAGTGAATATCAACTTCCGCACGTAGGTCATTCTACAGGTATCGGTCTAATAAATGTGATTCGACGGCTTCAGCTGTTTTATCGATACGACCATGTTATAGAGATCTTATCAGCACCTGGGAAAGGAACATCTATAAAATTACTGTTGCCAAAGGAGGGGAAGTTATATGAACGTAGTGATCGCTGATGATGAAATGCTGGAACGTAAGGCTATGAGAATGTTTCTAGAAAAAAATTTCAGTGATATTAAAGTGGCAGGAGAGGCTTCAAACGGGAGGGAGGCAATTGAATTAGCAGAGCTTCTTCAACCTGATTTTATGTTAATGGACATTAAAATGCCAGGGATTGATGGAATTGAGGCCATTCGCCAGATTCGGAAAAGGAAAGTGGAAATCAAATTCATCTTGGTTTCGGCTTATGATTCTTTTGAATATGCAAAAGAGGCAATGAAAGAGGGCGTCAAAGAATATATCTTGAAGCCGGGAAAGAAAGAAGAAACGATGGAAGCGATATCAAGAGTCTGTGAAGAAATAATAAACGAGAGAGCAGTCTCACACCAAAAAGAAGAGTATATGTATTTTGCTCAGGAAAACTTCCTTTTAAAGATTCTGCAATATGATGTGAGAGAGGAATTGCTGACACAGCAAAGGCAACTGTATCCGGACATGCAAAGCGGTTTTTTCTTTGTCGCAGATCTAGGAGATTGTGGGGTTGACGATTTATTTTTGCAGTTGCTGAAACGGTATTCCCCGTATCCGTATATTACTGTTTACTATGGCCAAAAGTATGTAACCCTATTTATTAGTACAAAAGAGCATCCCAAGATGGAAGCGCTCGTTTTAGCGAAGAAAATCGTATCCGCTATCACAACAAGGATCTGGATCGGCATAGGTTATCCTTATTCAAAAGTGGAGCAACTTCCCTATTCATATCAGGAGGCGTTACAAACTCTTCGGGCATTGAAAAAAGACAACCGGACTCTATATTGTCTTCCTTTTGCTAAGAAAGAAGAGTTAATTGAGGAATTAGAAGAATTATTTTTCTGTGTTTTTCAGGGGGAAATACCATCAGCCCTTTCAATTGTTCAACAGCTTCTAGAAAAAATGGAACAGAACGAGTTGTATATAAAAATCAGAGAAAGGCTTGTAATGGAAGGCATTTCGATATCGCTCCATCAACTTTCTTTTCCGCAAACAGAAGTCGAATGGAAGGAATTTATACAAAATCTCTGTATGAAGGTATTGGAGTTTTATCATTCAAATAATCCAATTGAAAAAGCAAAAAAATATATTGATTTGTACTACCAAGAACCAATCACCCTGGAACAGGTTGCTGATCATGTAAAACTAAGTCCCACCTATTTTACAAAGCTTTTTAAGGAAACATCCCAAACGACATTTATAGATTATCTCACTGAGGCTCGACTTGCCAAAGCAAGACAATTATTAAATGAAAATACATATAGTTTGAAAGAGATAAGCCACATGATTGGCTACAAGGATCCAAACTATTTTAGCAGGGTATTTAAAAAACACTACCTGATTTCGCCGAAGCAATTTAATAAGCAGCATTCTGGTGACTGAAGCAGAAGGTAGCGGAGTATTTAAGTTAGGGGGTTCAGACCTCAAA
Organism: Metabacillus dongyingensis; assembly: GCF_019933155.2. Lineage (NCBI taxonomy): Bacteria > Bacillati > Bacillota > Bacilli > Caryophanales > Bacillaceae > Metabacillus > Metabacillus dongyingensis. The sequence goes on from NZ_OK052578.1 coordinate 358,779, forward strand.
AAAGTACAGAAAATCATAATAAAATGCAGAAGATTCTATCTATATTAGCTAGAATCTTTTTTATAATGTAACTGTAAACGTTTTCATTTAAACAAAGGGGGAATAAAGCTTGAAAAAGAGGATATGGTTATCTATATTATTGGCGTTTTCTTTGATTCTTTCTGCCTGCAGCTCATCAGAGAGCGCAGGGGATGGCGGAGATAAAAAGCATTCAGAGAAAATGGAAATCTTTAGCTGGTGGACCGGAGCCGGTGAAGAAGATGGATTAAAAGCACTAATTAAGCTTTTCGAAGAGAAATACCCTGATGTTCCGATTGAAAATGCAGCGGTTGCCGGCGGTGCAGGAACGAATGCGAAAGCGGTCCTGGCAAGCAGGATGCAAGGAAACGATCCTCCTGCAACCTTCCAGATCCATGGCGGAGCCGAGTTGAATGAAGGTTGGGTAAAGGCGGACAAAATGGAACCGATCGATGATCTATACGAAAAAGAAGGATTAAAGGACAAGTTTCCGCAAGATTTAATAGATATGGTAAGCAAGGATGGAAAGATTTACTCCGTTCCTGTTAATATTCATCGCGGAAATGTTCTATGGTACAACAAAAAGGTATTTGAAGAAAATGGTCTCCAAGCCCCGACAACTTTTGACGAGTTTTTTGAAGTGGCAGATAAGTTAAAAGCAAAGGGTATCACTCCGCTAGCGCTTGGTGATAAAGAGTCTTGGACTGCTACCCATTTATTTGAAACGGTATTGTTAGGCAAGCTTGGTGCCGAGGAATACACCAAACTTTGGAATGGTGAACTTGCACTTGACGACAAAAAAGTAGTCGAGGCTGTTGAAACGTTCAAGAAAATGCTTTCATACATCAACGAAGATCATAGCTCACGAAACTGGCAAGATGCCTCCCAATTAGTAGCAAATGGAGAAGCAGCTATGAATGTCATGGGCGACTGGGCAAAAGGTTACTTTGTGAATGACTTGAAGCTCAAAGTCAATGAAGACTTTGGATATATTACAACACCTGAAACAGAAGGGCAATTCATGGTTGTGACTGATACGTTCGGGCTTCCAAAAGGTGTTAAGAATCCGGAAGATGTAAAGAAATTCCTTGCTGTATTAGGCTCTGTGGAAGGCCAGGACGCCTTTAACCCGTTAAAAGGTTCGATTCCTGCCCGTACGGATGCAGACGTTTCTAAATATGATCAGTATGGAAAGGATACGATTGAAGATTTTAAAGAAGCAAAATTAGCTGCAAGCTTGGCCCATGGCTCAGCAGCACCTGAGGGCTATCTGACCAAGGTCAATCAGGCGGTCAATATTTTTGTGACACAGAAAGATGTGAAGGGGTTTGTGGAAACCCTAACAGCAGCTTCTTCTGAATTGAAATAACCATCTAAAAGAGGATGAGATTTTTTGCTTCCTCTTTTCTTTTTTCTCATTAAAGGAGGCAGAGGGATGGAGCAGCCCATCATCAAACAAACACAAACGACCGGAACGTCCATTGGACTATACAGTAAAAGAAAGAAAAGGCTAACGAAAGATCATCTTTTAGCCATTGCATTTATCTTGCCATCTATTCTTTTCATTACGGTCTTCGTATACGGATTCATCAGCTGGACGGGTTATGTATCACTCAGTAATTGGAATTCTCTCGTTCCGGATTTCTCATTTGCAGGATTCAAAAACTATCAGTTTTTATTTAACGATTTCCGTTTTCAGGCTGATTTGCGCAATACTATTGTTTTTACCGTCTTATTCATTGCGGCAATTATAATTATCGGTCAGTTCCTTGCGGTTTTATTAGATCAAAAAATAAAGGGGGAATCGCTTTTCCGGAATATCTTTTTCTTCCCCATGGCATTATCTTTTGTCGTAACAGGAGTCGTGTGGCAATGGTTGTTGAATCCTTCGACAGGAGTTAACCTCTTTTTGACAAAAATCGGGCTTGATTCAAAATGGTATACCGATACGAATATATTAGCCGGATTTAAGTGGGGGAAAATCGAATTCGGTATCCCTGTCGCTATTATTGCTGTAGTCATTGCGGCAGTATGGCAGATGACAGGGTTCTCGGTTGCCATGTATTTAGCAGGCCTTAGGGGAATTCCTGATGAGATTAGAGAGGCTGCGAGAATGGACGGTGCTACGGAATTTCAAATTTACCGTAATATCATCCTTCCATTGCTTCGGCCCATTACGGTAAGTGTTGTCATCATCATGGCCCATATATCGCTGAAAATATTTGACCTGATATATGCAATGACTGGTTCAGGAGCAAACTTTGTCACCGATGTTCCCGGTGTTTACATGTTTGAGACGACCTTCCGAGGAAACTATTATGCAAATGGTGCAGCGATCGCCATCGTTATGCTTATTTCGGTAGCTATCTTTATTGTTCCTTATCTGATCTCGAGCAGGAAGGGGGAATCCAAATGACAATTAGAACCTTTACCAAACCGTTGTTATATTTTATGTTAGTCGGAATCAGCCTTTTATTCCTGATGCCAGTCTATGTCATGATTGTGACAAGTTTGAAGCCATTGGACCAAGTCACCTTGACAGAGATGTGGAAGCTGCCTGAAACACTTGATTTCAGCAGTTATTCGGTTGCGTTTACTAAGCTTGCACCGAACCTATTGAACTCTTTTTATCTCGTCATTCCAGCCACGCTTTTATCCGCGCTTTTGGGATCCTTGAATGGCTATATTTTATCCAAATGGAAGTTCAAAGGCGCTGACACTGTGTTTACGTTAATTCTATTTGGGATGTTTATTCCCTACCAAAGCATCCTAATTCCAATGATTCAATTCCTGCGGGAAATTGGATTGTACAATACCATCGCGGGACTAGTTTTTGTGCACGTGGTTTATGGGATCCCGATCACTACTCTTATGTTCCGAAACTTCTATGCTAGCATACCAGATGAAATGATAGAATCAGCCAAGATTGACGGAGCAGGGTTTATTCGGATTTTCCGTTATATCATGATTCCACTTTCGATTACTGGATTTGTCGTGGTCGCCATCTGGCAGTTTACGAACATCTGGAATGAGTTCTTGTTTGCCGTGACTATCACAACTTCAAGCCAACAGCCTATTATGGTCGCCCTTCAGAATTTATCAGGAAGCCAAATCGTTCAATGGAATGTACAAATGGCTGGGGCACTGCTCGCTGCCCTTCCGACCCTATTAGTCTATATTTTCTTAGGGAAGTTTTTTGTAAAGGGATTACTTGCGGGATCAGTAAAAGGGTGACAAGTATTTAAGATGACTGGGCCAAATGGAGGCCTGTTATCTCTAAATAATCACAAAGGTATAGGGGGAGGTGCAATACCTTTTTCACTGCTGTTTTGAATAATAATCTAATTGGAGGTGTGAATTAA